>PLZQ01000094.1 GCA_003152225.1 Limisphaerales bacterium
GATGATGATCCGCATCGCTGTGGCGGCGCTTTTCAGCGACCTGGCGGGCCGGGCCCTGTCGCATCACCTCGACCAGTTCCGCTGGCTGCTGCTGGTCTTTGCCGGCGCCTTTGCATTCGCCAGCGTTTGCCTCGGTCGCTGTCCTTCCCGGCCACTCACCGCGTCGGGAGGTACGCACCCGTTTCATGCGCTGCGATACGTGCGGGACGATCGCATCTTCAGACAAACTCTCATCGCGTGGATGTTCCTGGGCTTTGCCCTGGTGATGATGACGCCGCTCCGGGTCGAGTACCTGGCCAATCCCAGGTATGGCGTCCGTTGGCAAGGCCAATTGCTGACCGCCGGCACGGTTGCCCTGTTGACGGGCGTCATTCCCAACATCGCGCGCCTGATCCTGAATCCGCTTTGGGGCTGGCTCTTCGACCACATGAACTTCTTCATCCTGCGCCTCACGCTGAATTTGGGGTTCGCCCTGGGGATATTGTCGTTTTTTGTGAGCGGCAGCGCGGCTGGGCTGGTGGCGGGGGCGGTATTCTTCGGTATTTCCAACGCCGGTGCCGACGTGGCGTGGGGCTTATGGGTCATCAAGTTCGCGCCGCCCGACCGTGTGGCCGATTACATGGCGGTGCACATCTGCTTTACGGGCGTGCGCGGCGTGCTGGCGCCGTTGGCGGCGTTCTAGCTTGTATCCGGCGTGCCGCTCAACGTGTTAGGGTGGATCAGCGTGGGCCTGATTGCGATTGGCTCCGCCTTCCTGGTCCCGGAAATCAAGTTTGGCAAAGGCGCTCGCCGGCGGGCCGTGCCTCAGCGATAAAGGCGGCGATTTGTCCGGGAGTGGCGTAGTCGATCACGCTCTTGACATCCGCGGCGTAATTCCTGCCGGCGTCGGGATCGTTGCGTCCCCACTGGCCGCGATAGGGATCGGCGGCGATGGCGTGGTGGACGCCGAAACTGTGGGGAACATTGAACTTCCAGGTGCTATGGGCGGTGAGGCCCATGGCTGACATGTTGCCGCCGTGATAGGCATTGCGCAGCGCGATGATGTCGTAGTTGCCGGTGTAGGCCCGGGCCATGAGCATGGCGACGTCGTTGGCCTCGGAGCCCGAATTGACGAAGTAGCAGACTTTGAGGTTGCCCGGCATTTTAGCGGCCAGGGCGCGCCCGAACTCGGCGATATTGGGGTGAAGGTAAATGGTGGAGGCGTGCTGGAGGGTTTCGTTCTGCTGGTGCGTCGCTGCCAGGACGTGCGGGTGGCAGTGGCCGACCGAGACAGTGGCGATGCCGGCGAACGCGTCGAGGTAGCGCCGGCCCTGGTTGTCTCAGACGTATTGGCCTTTGCCTTCCACGATCATGAGCGGCTTCTGGTAGAGATGGAACAGCGCGGGGTTCAGGAACTCCTTGCGGAGGCGATAGACTTCGTCAGCAGATGGGCCGGTGTAGGGCTTGGGTTGGTATTGAGTGGGAGGCATGTTCATAAGCTCTGGTGGACAGTTTAAGGCGAGGCGCCGTTGGGTTGGGGCCGGCTCAGGGCGCTTCCTGCCGGGTCTTGGGTGAAAGGCGTGCGAACAATCGCTTGGTTATGGCCCGCGATTTGGGCAGCAGCAAGGAGGAGCGCTCGGCAACCTCGAAGGATTCGAGTTGCGGCGATCCCGAAACCACCACCTTGATCCGCCGCCCATAGACGAAGCGTCCCCGCAAACCAACGTTATGGGGGTACACCTGCGTGATGCGATCCAGGGGGATGGACAATTTGACCGAGTCGCCCTGAAACAGCAGCTCTTCCTCGTTAAAGCTCAGGTACCCGATATCATCCGCATCTTCGAGTATCGCCCGGAGGCCGGACCTGAGCCTGGGCCATAGAGTCAGTTGCACAATGAACCCCTCCCCGTTTTTGGTGGCCGCTGGAGTTATTGATCGAACCAGCCGGGCTATGTGCGCATTGCCGAGGCCGAACGGGAGGACATAAGCCGTGGCGGCTACCACCAGAAAGGGAATCAGGACGGTCAGGAGGCCAAACTTGATCAGGCTGACCACCAGGATCGAGATGAACAGTGGCGCAACCAACAACAGCCCGTAGGCGTTCACCGCCACGACTGCGCCGAAGGTGAACCGCTTGGGTTCTGTGATTTCTATTGTTGTTGCGTTCGCGTGCATCAGCCTATGCCCCGCTGCTAGTAAGGGGTTAAAGACGGACGGAAATCAACGTCAAAAGACCTGGAAGTGGTTCGGCTCGCGCTGAAGGAACCGGCCTCGGCTCACTTGGCCGACAAATTGTCCGTCACGCGCCGCAACCTGGCCGCGCACAGTGACGACGTGAGGCCGGCCTTCAATCGCCATGCCTTCGAATGGGTTGTAATCCACGTTCATCATCTGCGTTTCGGCCGAAAGGATGCCGCGGTAATCAGGGTCGTAAATCACCAGGTCGGCGTCGCTGCCGGGTTGAATCGTGCCTTTACGCGGGAACAGGCCGAAGAGCTTGGCGGCCTGAGTGCTGGCGGCGTCCACGAACCGGTGCAAATCCAACCAGCCACGCTTCACGCCATAGGTATAGAAGGCGTTTACGCGGTGTTCGAGCGAGGGAATGCCGTTAGGGATTTTGGTGAAATCCTTTTCGCCCATCCGCTTTTGCGTTTCAAAGTCAAACGGCGCGTGGTCGCTGGCGAGCGTGCTGATGGCACCGTCCCGCAGGCCATTCCAGAGGACCGCCTGGTTGCTCTTGTCGCGCAGGGGAGGGGACATGACAAACTTGGCACCCTCGAAGTTTGGCCGCTCGGCGCAGGTCTTGTCCAGCAGCAGGTACTGGATGAGCGTCTCGGTCCAGACCTTGACGCCGCGGCTCTTTCCAGCCGACGCCGCGCGCAATGCCTCTTCGCAGCTTACGTGGACGATATAGACATGGGCGTCGAGCAGCTCGGCAAAGGTTAGCAGGTGATGGACGCCTTCGGCTTCGACGATCGGTGGCCGGCTTGCGTGATGCCACTCCGGCCCGGTCTTGCCTTCCGCCAGCAATTGAGCTTGCAGCTCCTGAATCAAGTCCGCGTTCTCGCAATGGGCCGTAGTGATGACCCCGAGCTTCCGGGCCAGCCGCAGCGTTCGATAAAGCTCATGGTCATTGAGGCCGAACGCATCTTTGTAGGCCAGGTAGATCTTGAAGCTGCTGATGCCGCGTTCGACGATCTCGACCAATTGTTTCTCCGCCGCTTCATCGCAGCGGGAGACGGTCATGTGGAAAGTGAAGTCACACGCGCAATGGCCTTGGGCCTTGCCCAGCCACAGCTCGAATCCGGCCATCGGCTCCTGGGTGCGGTCCGGCCCCAGCATCTCGATCAGGGTAGTCGTGCCGCCCACCAGCGCCGCTTTGCTGGCCGTTTCGTGGGTATCCTTGGCGAACGTGCCCATGCACGGGAGGTAAATGTGCACGTGCGGATCGATGAAACCGGGAAAGACGTAATTGCCAGTGGCGTCGATCACCTCCGCGCCGGGGGGCGGCGGGATGTTGGGCTCGATGCGCGTGACGGTTTCATCGGCGCAGAAGATGTCAGCTACGTAGCGTTCGCTGGCGGTGACGATTTCACCGTTCTTGACGAGCAATGACATGGGCGTTTTGTAAACCCGCGCCCTCGGATTGGACAGCACAAACATTAAAGCCTGGGCTTGGCACGCGCCGCGCGTTGCCTTATTCACTCCGGCATGAGAATCACCCTGGGCCGCTTTATTTCGCTTTGCCTGACGGGTGGACTNNGCGGAGTTCCGTTCGCACTTCTTTCAGCTTTGCGACTTGGCCGGTGCCCAGATTAGAGCCGGCACACGCAAAGACCCGTTCTTCGTAGATTCCTACGCGGTGCGCGCGCTTTGCGTCGCCTATGATATGACGGGCAAGAAGGAGTATCTGGACGCTTGCCGCGCCTGGTCGGAGCGGATGGTGGGGTTTCAGGAGAAGATACTGCCGCACGGCGCGTATTACATGAACTACGGACGGAAGCCCGGCGACGCGAAGGGCGGATGGTACATCGCAGACAGTTCGAGCATCGCTATCGGCGTCCTGGCCACGGCCCTCCGCTGCGAGGGGGCCGAGAAGAAGCGGTTCCTTAACTCCGCCAAAGCCTTTGCCGCGCTGGTCCTGGGAAATTACATCGGTCCGGGCGGCGGCATTCGCAACGGGCTCTGGCCGAAGTTCGACGGCGAATGGTGGTGCAGCTCGGGCATCTTCGGGTCACTGGCGTTCCTGCTCTACGATGAGACGGGCAAGGGGCGCTACCTGAAGGTGGCCCTGGGCGCGGTCGATTGGCTGAACCGCCTGGACCCGGAACAGGTGCAGCCCTACCCAATTTCTGAGATGGGACCCGCTTACCCGATGTACGTGCTCGAAGCCTACTCCGCCGGCATTCCCCACTTGAAGCCGGACAACGACCGGCGCAAAGCGGCCCTGACCAGGATCTCATGGTTCCTGGATTGGGCGGCGAAGCAGCAGGGCACGCCGCCCCGGGAAAGGCGATGGGCCGCCAACGTCCGCTGGGGTATGAAGTTCGGCGGCCTGCCCTTTCACCAGTATGTCTATTCGCGCGTGCTTCCCGACGGCGAAAAGCTCCTGACCGCCACCGACCGGGAGATGGATAGCCTCGCCGACATCGTATTCGTGAAGCAGCCGGAACTGACGCAACTGCCCATGTTCATGATGATGTCCTATGCGGAGCGCCTGAGCCCGGGTAAGATTTACCAGGGCAATCACCGCTAGTAACACCATTGCGCCACCATCGCCAGCATGCGCCGGCGGCAACTCGCTTCACTCCCGCCCACCGCAAAATCCTCATCTTCCCTCCTTTTACGCCTCGCCGCTCGTCGTGATGCGCGGGCGTGCCCCCCCCACCGCCGACTCGCCAACCTGACGCCGTTGCCCTCCTCTTGACTGCTGCCGCCCCTGTCGCATAAGTTCGGCCATGGTGCTGGTGAAACATCGTGTTGATGAAATGAACACTGAAAACCTCGAGAACGTGAAGACTTATAGCATTTTTTCACCCTCGGGGACCAAATGGGACCGCGACTGGATCGACGAGGCTGTCCGCGCAAACTTGAATTCTATTTGCGAAAAGCTAGGAATTCCGGTCGCAGAAAGGGAGCAAAGTCTAAGGGAACCATAGTCTGAGACAAACATCAGGAGTTTGATTTCCGAGCCGGGCGCGGGCCGCTTCGCGGATTGTGTTGGCGGGCGGGCGCAGAACTGGGGCGACGGAAAACATACTAACCTTTCCCAGCCCCTACCTCCCGGTGGCTCCCCGGGCTCAAAGCCACCAAAATGTCGGATTCCGACCGGGAGGTGAAAGCCCCCGCGGCGAGGGAGGGAGAGAAATCCAGCGGGTTTTGCGAGGCTTTCCGAGCCCTAGCCACCGCGGCGCCGCTTTCTGACCGGCTTGGCATCAGTTCTGCAAAGGGGTCTGGCGTAATGCTGAAGCCAGGCACAATCGAAGTGAACGGCGGTCAATGCGCGACCGAGATTGCGGGGGTGATGTTTGCCAACCCCGCGCAGGCGGTGGCCGCAGCCGGTCCGATCCCGGATGCCGCCACGCGCAATGCCTGTAAACTCTGCGCGCCGCTGGGAGCCTGCGTGGTCTTCAGCGGCCTGGCAGGTTGCGTGCCTTTCCTGCACGGCAGCCAGGGCTGCGCCACTTACATCCGGCGCTATCTCATCAGTCATTTCCGCGAGCCGGTTGATATCGGCTCTTCCAGCTTCAGCGAAGAGGAGACGGTCTTTGGCGGCGCGAGGAATCTCCAGGCGGGTCTGGCGAACATCGCCCGTCAATACCACCCGGCCTCGATCGGCGTCGCAACGACCTGCCTGGCCGAGACCATTGGCGAGGATGTGCCGCGCATCCTGGAAGCGTTTACCCGCAGCGCTGAAGCGACCGCGCCGCCCTTGATCCATGTCTCAACGCCCAGCTATGCCGGCACGCACATGGATGGCTTCCACGCCGCCGTGCTCTCGGTCGTGCAGCGTTTCGCCAAGGTCGCTCCCCAGCATGGCGGAATCAATTTGTTGCCAGGTTTCGTTTCCCCCGAGGACCTGCGCCACCTCAAGGAACTCATGGAAGCGCTGGGATTGTCCGCCACGCTGCTGCCGGATTATTCCGATACCCTCGACGGTCAGACCTGGAGCGAATACCAGCGTATTCAAGCGGGTGGCACCACGCTGGAAGCCATCACCCAAATGCCGGGCGCGCGCGCCACCTTCGAGTTTGGCCGCGCGCTGGCGACGAAGCCCCGGACGGCGGCAAGCTGGCTGGAGAAGCAGTTCAACGTCCCTCGGGTCCGGCTGGGCCTGCCGATCGGGCTGCGCGAGACCGACGGCTTCTTTGGCGAACTCGAGCGCGTCAGCGGCAAGCGGTTCCCGGACCCATTTTACGTTGAGCGTGGCCGGCTGATAGACGCGATGGTGGACGGCCACAAATACCTCTTCGGCAAACGGGCGGCGCTTTACGGCGACGCGGACCTGGTCGTCGGCCTGGTCTCCTTCCTCGACGAGATCGGCATCCAACCGGTGCTCTGCGCCACTGGTGCGCGGCTGCGGAGCGCGGACATTCCTGTCCGCAGCAACGTGGAACTCGGTCAGGACGATGGGAATCCAATATCTCCCCTGGAAGATGAACATTGTCGCGGACAGGAATGTCCGCGCTCCCAACCGGGCGGCTTTGAAACTCTTCTGCGGGAGGTCGTGACCGACGCGGACACCTCGGGGTGGGTGGTGCTGGAGGGCGCCGACCATGCCCAAATCGCTGAGCGCGCGCGCCGTTTGAAAACCGACTTGCTGCTCGGCAGCAGCAAGGGCTACCCGGTGGCGCGCGAGCTGGGCGTGCCCCTGGTGCGGGTGGGCTTCCCCATCCACGACCGCATCGGCGGCCAACGCGTGCTGCACCTCGGCTATCGCGGCGCCCAACGCCTGCTCGATCAGATCGTCAACACCTTGCTCGAACGCCGCCAGGACGATTCCGGCGTGGGCTATAGCTACCTATGATCGCTCCCGCAATCAACCTTCAGAGCCATCCCTGCTTCAACCGTTCAGCCGCTCACCAGACCGCGCGTGTGCATTTGCCTGTCGCGCAGCGTTGCAATGTGCAGTGCAACTTCTGCAGCCGGCGCATGGATTGCGTCAACGAAGGCCGCCCCGGCGTGACCTCCGCCGTGCTGACTCCCGCGCAGGCGTTCGGCTATTTGGAGAGACTTTCGGCAAAGCGCGACAACATCGCCGTCGTCGGCATTGCCGGCCCCGGCGACCCGCTGGCCAATGCAGATGAAACTCTCGCCACCTTGCGGCTGGTTCGGGAGCGCTATCCCCAGATGCTGCTTTGCCTGGCCACTAATGGCCTGGAGTTGCTCGAACACATCCCGGCGCTGGCGCAACTGCGCCTGAGCCATGTCACCATCACGATCAACGGCATTGACCCGGCCATTGCCGCGCGCGTCTATGCCTGGGGCCGGTTCAACAAGCACGTGCTCCGCGGCGAGGCGCTGGGCAAACTTATGGTCGAACGCCAACTCGCCGCCCTGCAATCGTTGAAGAACCACGGTATTGTGGTGAAGGTAAACTCTATCATCCTGCCGGGCGTTAATGACACGCATATCCCCGAAGTCGCACGGGTAGTGGCCGAGTTCGGGGCGGATATCATGAACTGCGTGCCCTTGCTGCCGGTGGCGGACACGCCGTTTCACGCGTTGGGCCAACCCGATGGCAAGACGGTCGCCCGGGTGCGGTTGCTGTCCGAACGGTTCTTGCCGCAGATGACTCATTGCGCCCGCTGCCGTGCCGATGCCGCCGGTCTCGTGGGCGAAGACAACAGCGAAGAAACGGCGCGGCTAATCCAGGAGTCTGCCCGCTCCGGAGATTCATCGCGGCCCTATGTCGCCGTGGCGACCATGGAAGGTGCGCTGGTCAAACAGCATCTGGGAGAGGTGGAGCGTTTCCTGATCTTCGGCCGGGAGCCGGAGGCGCCCAACCGGTTTCGCTACCTGGAAACGCGCGCCGCCCCGGAACGCGGCACTGGCGATGATCGGTGGCTGCAGCTCGCCACCTCGCTTCAGGATTGCCAGGCGCTGCTGGTTTCAGCCGCCGGCTCCAACCCGCTGCGCATCCTGGAAGCCACCGGGCTGAAGGTCGTGCAAATGGAGGGATTAATTGAAGAGGGCCTGGCGGCGGTGTTCGCCGGCCAGCCGGTGCCGCCAGCTATGACGCGCCAATTCAAAGGCTGCAGCATGGGTGTGAGCTGCAAAGGCGACGGCATGGGCTGCGGCTGAGATTGCTATGAACCACGAATATCTGCCCGTAATGACGCTGGCCGTTTTTCTGGTGGCATTGCTGTATTCCTCAGTCGGCCATGCGGGAGCCTCGGGTTACATCGCCGTGATGGCTTTGTTCAGCTTGCCGACAACGACCATCAAACCCACGGCACTGGTACTCAACGTTGCCGTCGCCTGCATCGCCTCATATCAATTCTGGCGGGCCGGCTTCTTTCGCTGGCGCCTGTTTTGGCCTTTCGCGCTGGCCTCGATTCCTTGCGCCTATTTGGGCGGCTACATCAACCTCCCGACACACCTGTTCAAAATGCTCATCGGCGTTGCGCTGCTGGTTGCCGCGCTCCGCTTCCTGATTAAGCCTGCCGAAGATGTCCAACTGCAACCTCCCCCGTTGCCCACGGCACTTGCCACCGGCGGCGGCTTGGGTTTGCTGGCCGGCTTGACGGGCACCGGCGGCGGCATATTCCTAACCCCGCTCATGCTCCTCCTGCGCTGGGCGGGCACGAAAACCGTCGCCGCAACTTCCGCGGCTTTTATTCTCGTCAACTCTTCGGCCGGTCTGGCCGGCAATCTCAGCAGCACAAAGAATCTGCCGATAGTTGCAGGGCCGCTCCTGGCCGCCGCAGTCACTGGCGGCACGCTCGGCTCCTATCTCGGCAGCCGGAGCTTTTCCGCGGCCGCCATCAAACGGCTCCTGGCGGCGGTGCTCACCCTTGCCGGCGGGAAATTGCTCCTGACGTGAAACTGCATCCCTTTCCAACACCGGACAAACAATTCAAAAACGTATGACTAAACCAAAGCACCACTTGTTCATCTGTAGCAGCGTCCGCGCCAGCGGCGAACCGCAAGGCATTTGTCACAAGAAGCAATCCATGGCCCTGCTGTCTTATCTGCAGAACGAGGTCCGGGACCGGATGCTGGAGGGCGTCGAAGTGGCCATGACCGGTTGCCTGAATCTCTGCATCCGCGGGCCGGTCATGATCGATTACCCCTCTGGCCTCTGGTATCAAGGCATTAACGAGGGAGCGATCGATGCCATCCTGGATGCCCTTGAGGAGGGCCGGGTCGCGGAGGAATATTTAATCAAGGAATAAGCCATGCCTCCCATCACCGTAGTGGACACCACGCTGCGCGACGGCGAACAGGCTGCGGGCGTGTGCTTTTCTCGCGCCGAAAAGCAAGCCATCGCCTCTGCCCTGGCTCGCGCCGGCGTGCGCGAAATCGAAATTGGCATTCCAGCCATGGGGCCTGCAGAAAGGGACGATATCAATTCTATCAGCGACCTCGGCCTGCCTTTGCGCCTGATCACCTGGAACCGGGCCGTGGCCAAAGACCTCGAAGCGGCCGCGGCCTGTCGCGTCCATGCAGCGCACTTTTCGCTGCTGGTTTCCGAGCTGCACCTGCGCGCCTGGAAACGGGACCATGACTGGGTGCTGCGAACCATGAGCGATCTGGCCACAGGCTTCCTAGCCCCAGTTTACGAGTTA
>PLZQ01000334.1 GCA_003152225.1 Limisphaerales bacterium
CACCCTCAGGCCATCTGGTGGCCAACCGGTAGGCACCCTGAAGCCACCCTGAGGCTACCCCGAGGCTACCCCGAGGCTACCCCGAGGCTACCCCGAGGCTACCCCGAAGCTCCCCCGAGACTACAGTTGGGCGACGACTATTCCCGATTCTGGCACCACCTCGGGCGCCTCTTGCAGAGGCAGATGAATGGGCTATTGTCCTGTGAATTCTGCGCACTGGCCAAGCCGGGCACTTTAGTTTAGATATGGGCCATGGCCGGGCGCGCGAGCCGCGCAGTGCGCGGCTTTTCTCAAGCAGTTGCAACCAGTCGCGTGAACACAGTTGTCGAGCAGAGTCTGACAGGCGCACCCAAGCATGACTTGGGAGGCCTGACGCTCGATGCGCTGCCCCAATTAGCATGTTTTCACTGCGGAGAGCCGTGTCCCGACCCGAGCCTGATGAAGGACGACAAGACATTCTGCTGCCGGGGCTGCCTGTTCGTACACGACTTGCTGGCCGAGAGTGGGCTGGGGCAGTTCTACGACCTGAGCCGGCATCCGGGGGTGCGGATCAGGCGGCCAGCTAAACGCGAGCAGTGGGCTTACCTGGATGACCCGGCGTTGCAGCAGCAGTTGCTCGATTTCACGGACGGGAAGGTCAGCCGCGTTACTTTCCAGGTGCCTGCGATTCATTGCGTGGCGTGCGTGTGGCTGCTGGAGAACCTGTTCCGGCTGCAACCGGGCATCGGGCGGTCGCAGGTGAATTTCCCACGGCGCGAAGTGTCGATCACGTTCGCTACCGAGAAGCTCCCGCTGAGCGAGTTGGTGGCGCTGCTGGCGTCCATCGGCTACGAGCCGGTGCTGACGCTGGGCGAATTGGAGAAGCGCAAGGGCGACCCCGCGCGCAAACGGCAGTGGCTGCAGGTCGGCATTGCGGGGTTTGCGTTCGGGAACATCATGCTGTTGAGCCTGCCAACCTACATCGGCCTGGACAGCCTCAGCGGGCCGCTCTTCAAGGTCCTCTCGGGCTACCTGAGCCTGGCGCTGGCGGCGCCGGTGCTGCTCTACAGCGCGTCGGATTACTGGCGGTCGGCATTGCTGTCGCTGCGGCAACGGGTGCTGACACTGGATGTGCCGATTGCGCTCGGGCTGGCGGCGCTTTACGCGCAGAGCGCTTACGAAGTGGTGCTGGGGCGCGGTAATGGCTACCTGGACTCCTTGGCGGCGCTGGTGTTCTTCCTGCTTTGTGGACGGGTGTTCCAACAGAAGACGCATGACCGCCTGGCGTTCGACCGCGACTACAAATGCTTCTTCCCGCTGTCGGTCACGCGCGTGACGGAGGGAGGCGAGGCGAGCGTGGCCATATCCAACCTGCGGGTGGGGGATAGGCTGCGGCTGCGCAATGGGGAGCTGATTCCCACCGACGGCCGGCTACTGAGCGGGCCGGCGCTCATCGACTACAGCTTTGTCACCGGCGAGGCGGAGACGATGGCGAAGGCGCCGGGCGATTATCTTTACGCCGGGGGCCGGCAGGTCGGCGGCGCGATCGAGATCGAGACGGTCAAGGCGGTGTCGCAGAGCCACCTGACGTCGCTCTGGAACCATGAAGCGTTCCAGAAGGAACGTGAGACCAGCCTGAACACTCTGACCAACCGCTTCAGTCGGTGGTTTACGTTGGTTGTCATCGCGGTCGCCGTCGGGGCGGGGTTGTTCTGGGTAGCCGCCGGGGATGTGGGGAGGGGACTCAAGGCGTTCACGTCGGTGCTGATCGTCGCATGCCCGTGCGCGCTGGCGCTGGCGGCGCCGTTCGCGTTGGGGACGGCGCAGCGACTGCTGGCCCGCATGCAGGTCTTCCTCAAGAACGCGCTTGTCCTTGAACGCATGGCGCAGGTGGAGGCGATTGTGTTCGACAAGACGGGCACGTTGACGGCGGGAGCGGCGGACGGGGTCGCGTTTCATGGGAAAGCAGATGGCAGATGGCAGATGGCAGAAGTGGAACGGCTGAGCGCTGCGGAGGAGGCTTGGGTGTGCTCAGTTGCGCGGCATTCCACGCATCCGCTGGCGGTGCGGATTGCGCAGTCACTGGCCAACAAGGTCCCGGCGGAGCCGGTGGAGGGTTTCGCGGAAACGCCCGGCAGCGGCGTTGAGGGGCGCGTGCAAGGGCACGAGGTGCGGCTCGGCTCGCGGGCGTGGCTGGAGGGATTTGGAGTGCGGGGGCAAGCGGAGCGCGACCCCGCTTTGGCTCCAGCGGCAACCTCAATCCAAGCCAAAGCGCCATCGCCGCTGTCCACCCTCCGCAGTGCCGCTACGGAGGACGGGCGCTCTGCCGGCGCACTCCATAGCATCGCCAACGAAGGGAGCGTCGTGTGCGTGGCCATTGATGGGGTGATGCGCGGCGAATTCGCGCTGGCCAGTGCGGTGCGGCCCGAGACCGGGCAGCTTCTGCGCGGCCTGGGCGAGCGTTATGAACTGGCGCTTCTGAGCGGGGACAACGAGAAGGAGCGAGAGCGCTTCCGCAGCCTGTTCGGCGGTACCGCCGGCCTGCATTTCAACCAGAGCCCGCTGGACAAGCTGGGCTTCATCCGCCGGCTCCAGGATTCCGGCCGGCGCGTGATGATGGTTGGCGACGGGTTGAATGACGCCGGGGCGCTCAAGCAGAGCGACGTCGGCGTCGCTGTGATCGAGCAAGCGGGCGCCTTCTCCCCGGCCAGCGACGTGATCCTGGAGGCGGGCCGAGTGCCGCGGCTGTCGGCCATCCTCGCCTTGGCGCGCCAGACGACGCAAATCGTGCGCTTGAGCTTTGGCATATCGGCAGTTTACAATCTGGCTGGCATCAGCATCGCGGCGGCTGGCATACTGTCGCCGGTGATTTGCGCGATCCTGATGCCCGTGAGTTCCATATCGGTGGTGCTGTTCGCATGCGGCGCGACCAATCTGGCCGCGAGGCGCGCCAGGCTGACAAGCTAACAATGCCAGAGATTCCAAACTCAAACTGAGCCCAAACATGTCCGTCATCCTCATACTGATCCTTGCGAGTCTGGCCGTCGCGTTGGCCTTTCTGGCGGGGTTCATCTGGGCGGTGAGGGCGGGGCAGTTTGAGGATACGTGCACACCCGCCATGCGCATCCTGAGTGAGGATGAAATTGGCAAGCAAAGCCTCGCGCAAACTAAAGAGGTCCACGGCGTGGCGGGGCAGCCGAGAGGGAGCTGAGGAGTCATATGGGTCACATGAGTCACTTATGAGCGAAGCGTTGCGACGAGAGAGTTCGAACGGGCAGAGGCCGGCCGGGGGTGGCTCCGGCAGGCTGCTGGAGACGTTCAAATACGACAACCGCATCGTGCGGGCATTTGCCATCGCGACGGTGGTCTGGGGCCTCGTCGGCATGGCGGCGGGCCTGCTGGCGGCGACCCAATTGTTCTGGCCGACGGCCAACCTCAACCTCCAGTTCATCACCTTCGGACGGCTGCGCCCGGTGCATACCAACGCGGTGATCTTCGCGTTCGTCGGCAATGGGATGTTCATGGGCATCTACTACTCCCTTCAGCGGCTCTGCAAGGCGCGCATGTTCAGCGACGCCTTGAGCTGGGTGAACTTCTGGGGCTGGCAGGCCATCATCGTCGCCGCCGCAATCACGCTGCCACTGGGCTATACCTCAAGCAAGGAATACGCCGAGCTCGAGTGGCCAATCGACATCGCCATCGCGGTTATCTGGGTGATCTTCTGCGTGAACCTGTTCGGCACCATTCTCAAGCGGCGGGAGCGGCACATGTATGTGTCGATCTGGTTCTACATCGCCACAGCGCTGACCGTGGCTGTGCTGCATATCGTCAACTCCATGGAAGTGCCCGCCACGATGTGGAAGAGCTACTCGATGTATGCCGGCGTGCAGGACGCGCTCGTGCAATGGTGGTACGGCCACAACGCCGTGGCGTTCTTCCTGACCACGCCCTACCTCGGGCTCATGTATTACTTCCTGCCCAAGGCCGCCAACCGCCCGGTGTTCTCCTACCGGCTCTCCATCATCCACTTCTGGGCGCTCATCTTCATCTACATCTGGGCGGGGCCGCATCACCTGCTCTACACCGCCCTGCCGGACTGGGCGCAATCACTCGGGATGGTGTTTTCGATCATGCTGATCGCCCCCTCCTGGGGCGGCATGTTGAACGGGCTGCTGACCTTGCGCGGCGCGTGGGACAAGGTGCGCCAGGACCCGATGCTCAAGTTCATGGTAGTGGCGGTGACGGCTTACGGCATGGCGACGCTCGAAGGCCCGACGCTCGCCATCAAGAGCGTCAATGCGCTCTCGCATTACACCGATTGGACCATCGCCCACGTCCACACCGGCGTGCTGGGCTGGAACGGTTTCCTCACCTTCAGCGTGCTCTACTATCTTTTCCCGCGGCTCTACAACACGAAGCTCTGGTCCACCAAGCTGGCTAATTACCATTTCTGGATAGCGCTGCTGGGGATGATGTTTTACGTGGTGCCGATGTACGTGGCCGGCGTGACCGAGGGCCTGATGTGGAAGCAGTTCAACAAGGATGGCTTCCTTCAGTATCCGAACTTCCTCGAAGTCGTGCAGAGCATCCTGCCCATGTACATGCTGCGCGCGACCGGCGGCACGCTCTATATCAGCGGTGTGGTGCTGATGGCGTTCAATCTCTACAAGACAGCGAAGAGCGGGCAGTTCGTGCCGGACCAGGAAGCCCAGGCCGCGCCGCTCATGCGCGAAGGGGCGGCGGAAGACCATCCGTGGGGCCATCGCTGGCTGGAAGCCAAGCCCTTGACCTTCACGGTGCTGACCGTGGTCGCGGTCCTGGTGGGCGGCCTGGTTGAGATCATCCCCATGTGGCTCGTCAAACAGAACGTGCCCACCATCGCCGCGGTGAAGCCTTACACGCCGCTGGAAGTGTTGGGGCGCGACATCTACATCCGCGAAGGCTGCCTCGCCTGCCACTCGCAGATGATCCGGCCGTTCCGATCCGAGACGGAGCGCTACGGGGAATACTCCAAGGCGGGCGAATTTGTCTATGACCACCCGTTCACGTGGGGCTCCAAGCGCACCGGGCCGGACCTGCACCGCGTCGGCGGCAAGTATCCCGACGCCTGGCACTACAACCACATGGACGACCCGCGCTCAGTCTCGCCCGGTTCCATCATGCCGCGTTACCCGTGGCTGCTCACGCAGAAGCTGGACACGCCCTCGCTTCCGGCGCGCCTCAAGGCCCTGCGCAGCGTGGGCGTGCCCTACCCGGCAGGTTACGAGAACGGCCCGGCCCAGAAGGACCTCGAGGCGCAGGCGGCGAAGATCGTCCTGAACCTCAAGGTCGGTAGCGTGACTGCCTCGACGAATCGCGAGATCATCGCCGTGATCGGCTACTTGCAGCGGCTCGGGACGGATATTAAGACGGCGCCGGTCGCGCCAGTCACCACTGCTGCCAAATGAGAAGCGAAACGAGTTACATTCGTTGCATGAGTTACATGGGTTGCATAGGTTACATCAGTTACATTGGGCCTTTGTCGAAAACCGAAGTCGCAGACTGCTATGGTTGAGAATGTGATGCACAGTATCGGCGGAACGAGCGTATATGGGGTGATCTCCATCTGCCTCTTCGTCGCCGTATTTGTCGGCGTGCTGGTGTGGACCATCGGTCTGAAGAAGCCGTATCTGAAGTCGATGTGCGAGCTGCCGCTGGAAAACGAGCCGGCGCCTGAACCTGGATTTGAACCAACCCCTAACCCCGGAGACCGCCATGACTGAGCATAATGACCCGTTGCTGATGGATCACGAGGTGGACGGCATTCGTGAATTGGACAACAAGCTGCCGCGCTGGTGGGTGTGGCTGTTCTATCTCACCATCGTCTTCGCGATCGGCTATTTCGGCTATTACCACGTTTATGGGAATATTCGACCCGACAAAGTCAAGCTGAGCGCCGACGAGTACAAGAGCGAAATGGCAATCGGCAACCTGATCAAGAGCAACTCCATGGCGCAGTTCGAGGCCGACATTGCCGCCCTCCAGCCCTCGAAAGACTCGGACGTTTTGGCGCGCGGCAAGAAGACGTTTGGCACCCTGTGCGCGCCGTGTCACCGCCCGGACGGCGGCGGGTTGGTCGGGCCGAACCTCACGGACGATTACTGGATTCACGGCAGCAATTTCTCCGACAATGTGAAGACCATCTGGAACGGCGTGCCGGAAAAGGGGATGATCACCTGGAAAAACATGCTGAAGCCGAACGAGATCATCGATGTGGCCAGCTATATCTATACCCTGCGCGGCACGCACCCGCCCAACCCCAAGCCACCGGAGAACCTGGCCCCGGCCAAGAAGGGCCCTAGCGAATTTGAATAGCCGCGTCGATTTCCGGGATCACCTGACCACGGCGGACAGCGAGGGCAGGCGGCAGTGGCTTTACCCGCGGAAGGTGCACGGGCGCTTCTACCGTGGGCGCACCTGGCTGAGCTGGCTGCTGCTGGCGGTCATGTTCGCCGGGCCCTTCGTGCGCATCAAGGGCAACCCGCTGCTCCTGTTCAACATCGTCGAACGCAAATTCATTATCCTGGGCCAAATATTCTGGCCGCAGGACATGATCATGTTCGCGGTGGCCTTGCTGATCTTCATCACCAGCATCCTCGTCTTTACGGCAGCCTACGGGCGGCTCTGGTGCGGCTGGACCTGCCCGCAGACCGTGCTGATGGAAATGGTGTTTCGCAAGATCGAGTATCTCATCGAAGGCGACTCGCACCAGCAGCGCGCTCTCGACCAGGCTCCTTGGACGGCCGAAAAGGTTCGCAAGAAGGTGGGCAAGCACGTGGTCTTCTTCGGCTTGTCGTTCATCGTGGCTAACACGCTGCTGGCCTACATCATCGGCACCGAACAATTGTTTCAAATCGTGACCGACAGCCCGGCGAAGCACCTGGAAGGGCTGACGGCCATGATCCTGTTCACGCTGGTGTTCTACGCCATCTTCGCCCGGTTTCGCGAGCAGGCCTGCACGTTCATCTGCCCCTACGGCCGCCTCCAGTCCACGCTGCTGGACGAGAACTCCATCGTNNTCGAGCAACGCCAGGCCGAAGGCCAGGGCGATTGCATCGCGTGCCGGCAATGCGTGACAGTCTGTCCCACCGGCATCGACATCCGCGACGGCACGCAGATGGAGTGCGTCCAATGCACCGCGTGCATTGACGCCTGCGATGACGTCATGCAGAAGATCGGGCGCCCGCGCGGCCTCATCCGCTACGCCTCGCTCAATGGCATCGAGCGCGGCGAGCGGCTCAAGGTGACGCCGCGCCTCGTCGGCTACACGGTCGTCCTGGTGGCATTGGGGGTGCTGCTCGGATTCCTCATCTTCACGCGCTCGGACGTGCAGAGTACCTTGCTGCGCGCACAGGGCGCCCTCTTCCAGCAAATGCCCAACGGCCACTTCAGCAACCTCTACACCATCCGCGTGGTGAACAAGACCTCGCGCGAAATCCCCATCGAGCTCAAGCTGGAGAACACCCGGGGCGAACTCCAGGTGATGGGGCAGGCCATCGTCGTGCCGCCGCAGAAACAGGCCGAGACTTCGGTGCTCATTGAGCTGGACCCGGCGGTTATGAAAGCCGGCACCACCCCGCTGGTTGTGGGCGTCTATTCCCAGGGCCGCCGCCTCGAAACGCTCAAGACTGGGTTCATCGGCCCGCGAGACGATACCGCCAGATAACCTCCACTATGAAGTCTTCTCGCAACCTCTGGCCCGTAGGTATCATCGTTACTTTCGCGCTGTTCTTTGCCGGCACAGTGGGCCTGGTCGTGATGGCTTGCACGCAGAAGGTGGACCTGGTCAGCGCCGATTACTACGAGCAGGAGCTTAAGTTCCAAGGGCAGATCGATCGCGTCGAGCGGACGCGGCATGCCGCCACGCAGGCGACGGTTGCCTACGACGCGGCCACGCGGTGCATCATCGTCGCACTGCCGGCCGAGCAGGCCGGGCACGAAGTTAGCGGGCGGATTGAATTGTATCGTCCCTCCGCTTCGGGTCTGGACCACGCGGTCAAGCTCGAACCGGACTCCAAGGGCGTGCAGCGTGTCGATGCCGCCGGGATGAGCCCGGGCCTTTGGAAGGTGCGCGTCTCCTGGACGGTTGAGCACCAGGATTACTTCCTCGACCAAAAGATGGTGGTAGTCGCCAAAACCTCTTAGTGTGTTGTCTCAGAATTACCATTACCTTTCGCTGCCTATCCAAAGCGGTAGAGGACTACCGCAGTCCAAGACGCTCCGCGTTATCGGGCGCGTGGGCGGGCGCGCTAGCGTCTTGGACTGCGCCAGCCCTCTGGCGCTTTGGCGGGTAAATGGCAAGTGGATAGGCAACGCCGAGACACCACACTAACGCCAGATGATGGCCATCGCCTCCATGGACCTTTGGACCGCCTTCCTTCTGGGACTGGTGGGCAGCCTCCATTGTGCCGGCATGTGCGGGCCGCTGGCGCTGGCGTTGCCCGCGGCGGGAAGCACTGCGCCGGGCTACGTGCTCGGGCGCGTCGCCTATAACGCGGGACGCATCGTGACTTATTGCCTGCTGGGGATTGTATTTGGCCTGGCGGGCTGGACCTTCCTGATGGCCGGCCTGCAGCGCTGGGTCTCGATCGCTCTCGGTGTGACGCTGCTGCTAGGTCTCTTCGCCTCGCGGCGGCTGGCGCGTTGGAATCCGGTAACCTCTGCGGTGAATCAGCTCAAATCCCGCATGTCCGTGCTCTTGCGCCGCCGGTCCTTCGCGGCGCTGGCTCTGCTGGGCCTGCTGAACGGCCTGCTCCCCTGCGGCCTGGTCTATGTGGCTTGCGCGGGCGCGGCGGCCACGGGAGGCGTTTTCGCCGGCGCGCGCTATATGGCCGCGTTCGGTGCGGGCACGGTGCCAATGATGCTGGCCATCAGCCTCTCCGGGAAACTGGTGCCCCCTTCGCTGCGACTCAAGCTGGTGAAGGCTATCCCGGTATGCGTCTTCCTGTTGGGAACGCTGCTGATCCTGCGCGGCATGTCTCTGGGAATTCCTTACCTCAGCCCCGACATGTCCGGCACCGGCGCGTCTTGTTGTCACCGTTAAAACGACGTCGGGGTGCCGTCGAAGTGAAGAAATGCCGCCGTCCACCGGCTGTGGCAAAGATGCGTGCCCTAAGGATGCCCTAAGNNTGCCCTAAGGATGCCCCAAGGAGGCGCAAAGGACCTTCGCCGGAGCATCTCCAGATCTCCTCCAGGGCATCGCCAGAGCAGCGGGCTGGCCTGGCGTTCAGATCATTCCACCACTTCTCTATGGGAATTGGTATGAGTAGCTACTTTGGCGGAGTACCGGGTTCCACATGAGGAAGCTGCCACGGCGTTTGGAGTATGACCGGTCTGGCGTCGGGCGGTTGGCCTTTGTAGCCGAAGCGTTTGGCGAGCTTGGTGGCGCTCAGTTCAAGCCTGCTGACCAGGCCGCGGGGATCGCCCAGCTTCAGGCCCCAGGTCCAGACCTCGCCGTCACGCGTGAGCGCCACGCCGATGGGAGCGTGGGTGCCCGGCGCGGCGGCATGAGCGGCGCCGGCGGCATAAGCGACCACATCCTTCTGGAGTTCAACGCGCCTGAATCGCACCGGCTTGTAGGGAGGGCGCGGCCCGTTGGGCTCGCCGTCCGACGCATCCATCAGCCAGAGTGAGCCGTCCTTCTTGATCAGCCCCTGGCACCACCACAAGCCGCAGGCCGGAACGGACCGCCAATCGCTGTTCGTTCCCACGCGGGTGGGCGTGGTGTCCAGAGCTGGATCATGGGCGTCGGTGTAGGCATCCGCATTCCGCCCCCAGGTCCAAAGCGTCCCATCCGATTTGATGGCGAAGACCGTATTCACCCCGAACCCCACGTCCACCCAATTGGTGTTCGGGGAAACGCGCGTGGGAACAAGCGTCTGGCCCTTGCCTTGAGGAATGGCCGGATCGGGATTGTCTCCCCAATACCAGAGGCTGCCGTCGGATTGCAGCGCGACGGTTTCGAGCGTTCCGGCCCATACCTTGATCCAGTTGGTGGAGGAGCCAACTTGCACGGGAACTGCACTATTGCTGGTCGAACCCGTTCCCAACGATCCGGCCCAGTTGTTGCCCCAGGCCCATAGCGTGCCGTCCCGCTTCAAGGCCACGCTGTGTATGCCCCCGGCGACGGCCTGTTTCCAATCGTGTCCCGGAGCGGCGGGGACGGGGACATTGGCATCCTCGTTCTGTCTTCCGGCTGTTCCCACGCCGAACTGGCCATAAATATTCTCTCCCCAGGCCCAGAGTGTGCCATCCGCTTTGATGGCCAGATTGTGCGCCATGCCGGCAGAGATGCTGATCCAGTTGGTTTCGTTGCCGATGTGGCGCAAGCGGGTCTGCGACGGGACATTCCCCAACCCGAGGACGGGCCAGCCCGCGAAGTCTGAGCCCCACGCCCAAAGGCTGCCGTCTGATGCCAGGATAAGACCATGTCTCTCGCCCAGGCTTATGGCCGGAGTGCCTTTGCCCACCGGCAACCTCAGTCCGACCCGGCTGAAGGACCCGGGGGGTGACATGGTGACGACGGCAGCAATGCCCGCAGCCAACAGAATTGCCGCAGTGACGATCGCCGTCGTCTGAAGTCTTGGCCAAGCCATGACCGGTAGAGTTGCCAGATTGTGTGTATGTGTCGAGCCTCGCGCTTCAGCCCAGTTTTCGTTTTCCAAATCCCCGCTCGCCCGCTATAACCCTGCGCATGTCTGAACATCGCGTTGGCATCATCGGCGGTAGTGGGCTGTATCATATTGAAGGCTTTACCCAACAGAAGTGGGTCAAGGTCAAGACGCCCTTTGGCTCGCCCTCGGACAGTTTCCTCACGGGCAAGCTGGCGGGGCGCGAGGTGGTGTTTCTGCCCCGGCACGGGCGGGGACATCGCATTCTGCCCAGCGAGCTGAATCACCGCGCCAACATCTGGGGCATGAAGAAGCTCGACGTGGCCTGGATCATCAGCGTCAGCGCCGTGGGCTCGCTCCAGGAGAAATACCGGCCCTGCGACATCGTGTTGCCCGACCAGTTTCTCGACCGCACCAAGCAATCCTCCGCCCACACGTTCTTCGGCCGTGGCATCGTCGGCCACATCGCGTTCGCCTACCCGGTCTGCGAGGAGCTGCGTTTGCTGTTGCTGAAGACCGCCCGGGCGCTCAAGGCGCGCGTCCACGACGGCGGGACGTACGTGAACATGGAAGGCCCGGCCTTCAGCACGCGTGCGGAGTCGTTCACCAACCGCAAGCTCGGCCACGACGTGGTGGGCATGACCAATCTCGGCGAAGCCAAGTGCTCCCGCGAAGCCGAGATCGCCTACGCGACGATGGCGATGATCACCGACTACGATTGCTGGAAGGACGATGAGGCGCACGTCACGGTGGAGATGGTGATCGCCAACCTGATGAAGAACGTGGTGGCGGCCAAAGCGATCATCGCCAAGGTGCTGCCGCAGATCCCCGCCGCGCCCAACTGGCCGTGCCACGGCGCGTTGAAGAACGCGATCATGACCGATCGGAAATACTGGCCGGCCAAGACGACCAGGGAGCTGGAGCCGATCTTGCGGAAGTATCTCTAGCCCGGCAGTTGAGGGAAGCCCCGTTGAACTGCCGAGAGGCTACGGGCGCAGGGAAGCAGAGCCGGCGCACGCATTGGCTGCCGGTGAGTTGGGCGCACCCTCCGACAATCGTCCTGAAGGCCACGATTGGAGGAGTTCCGCGGAGGAGGCTGGCGCCTTCGCCTGGTCAGAAATCGGGATAGCTATCCAAATCCACCCATTGCATTTGATACCGGCGCGGGTCCAGACCGGCCTTGCGGCTGAGCATGTCCATGTCGGCCTGCATATCAGCGCTGGGCGGAGAGGTGGAGATTCCCCACAGAAAGACGAGCTCGCCGCCCAGCGGCAACATGCGCGGCGCGCCAGAATTCCCCCCTGCCACCGCGACCGTCCACCCAGCCACACCCGCGGTGACGAAACCACCTTGCAGTGACATCATGACCGGCTTGTGGCTCAGATCGTCAAAGAGATACTTCCGCTTCACCTTGTCCGGGTCCGTGACGCGCATCGGTTCAATGGTCGCCGGCAAATCGGCATCAAACAAGATGATCGAATAGTCGCGCACCTTGCCTTCGTCCATGAAGCGGGTGACCAGCAATTTGGCCTTGCGTTCGATTACTTGGTTGTCGCGGGTGCAAAATCACACCCGCGCGCCCACCTTCTCCGGATGTAAGCCACTGGGGCCCATGCCATGGCCGCGCAGATAACCATGCCGCCGCGTCAAGATCGTGATCGAGCCCTGGCCGAAGGCGCCCTCGCCCTCGCAGACCTGGCTGATGGCCGTCATGCCTTTGTGGCCCCAAATCAGGCTGTTCGTGTTCCATCGCAACACCGGTGGAGTGGACGGCCACCCTGCGGGAAGCTGCCAGAATTCCCAAAGCTTTGTGCTCCGGCCCTCAAGGTGGAGGCTGCTCCAGATCGTATCGGCCAAGCTTCCCGCCACGAAGCCGGCAAACGGATTAGTGATCAGCATGACCCCGGGTCTGCTGACCTGTTCCACAGCCGCCCCCCAGTCTGTATTGGTCCGAGATCGGTCCAACTGAACGGCCACCGGGGAAGCAGCCTGTGTCGGCGCTACAGAGCCGTTCACAGATGCAGCCACATTGCTGGCTGACGTCACTTGGAGGAGCGTTTGAATGGTGTCGCGAGCGGTCCTTTGCGCTACCACATTGGTGACTAACGGAACCGGCGGATCAGCGACGAGCGCCGCCGCGTGAGCGGAGAGGCCACGCAGGCCAAAGGCGACCAGCGCCGTTTGGATCAGCCTTACGGCTGTTGAACGATGCATCACGAGTTCAAGATACCACACGACCGTCTTAGGAGGAGAATGAAGCCACAGATTTCTGTGGATTAAAGCCTATATTCCGTTCCACTGGCGGCCAGATACGGCCTGAGTTATTGGTAATGCCTCAGTCGTTGCGTGAAGAGTTAGGGCGGGCAGTCCTCTGCGCGCCGAAACGACCTGTTGGATGAGCCGCGGCCTGCAGAGGACTGCCCGCCCTACCCTACGTGACTGACCCATTACAGTTACTGTCCGCTTCCGCTTGCGCAGCGCTGGGCCTTTTTGTACAACCTCGCGCGCTATGCGCATGAAAAGTTGTGGTTTAGGGCTATTGGCCTTGCTCATCCTCGCTTCGGGCGCGGGCTGCAAGAAATCCCCCGTCGAAACCACCAACGCGCAATCACAAGCGACCAATCAACCCTCAACCCTCAACTCTCAACCCTCAACCACCATCGCCCGCGTGCATTGGCTGGGCAAGAAGCAGATCGCGGCTCAGACGAACTCCGCCCGCTTCATGAGCCTGTGGAACCTGCCGGAGAGCGCGAATCTTGAAACTCAGACGCTGGATAAACTGGCGCTGGCCTTGGCAGGGGTGAGCCAGGCTACAGGTGTCCGCGTTCAGCCGCCGCCCACTAATTCCTCAGCTCTGGCCACCAATTACCTGCCACTGTTCACCAATTACCAGGCGCTCGTCGCTAGCCATCCAGCCGCCGCCCTGCTCCGTCCGCTCCTGGATGACATGGTGCGGGAGGAGTGGTACTTGGAAATCCAACAAGTGGCTAGCCAGTCATGCGAACTGGCTCTCGCCGTCCGGCTCGACGAGCAGCACGCCGGCCTCTGGACGTCGAACCTCACGGAGGTGCTCGGGTCCATGACCAACGTCCAAGTACTCCCCGCCCAGACCAACGGTTACGCCTGGCGGCTTGCCGTCATCCCTGCCGTCCTACACCTCTCTCGTCTCGATCTCGCTCGCGCTGGTGATTGGACGCTGGTTGGCTTGGCCCAGGAACGAAACACACGGTTCGACGACTTTGAGGCCCGCATCCAGCGCGACCATACGCCCCTTGCGGCAGGCGAAACTGGCACTACGTTCCAAATGCACCGGGTAACCCGGAAAGTGCGCCCCGCGCCCGGCAGGGAGCCGCCCACCTTCTGGCTTGAGGCCGCCCTCAATCTGCAGCGCATCTCCAGCACCTTGGCCCTCGGTCCCCAACCGCCCGGTGCCCTGCCCGAAGCCGTCCTGACCGTTGTCGGCGACGCGACGAATGTCCACACGCGCCTGGACTTGGACTTCCCTAAGCCGCTGCCGCTTGAAATGGAGGCCTGGAACATTCCCACCAATCTCATCCACGACCCGCTGATCGGCTTTGCCGCCGTCCGTGGCATCCGGCCCTGGCTCAAGTCGTGCAAGCCGTGGAACGATCTCCAGCTCGGCGCGCCGCCGAACCAGGCCTTTTTTTGGGCGCAGGGCGGGGCCCCGTTTATGCATTTCATGGCGGCGCCCTCGGTGGAGGCCAGCAATCAAGTGAACAAGCTGAGCGAACTCGTCCTGCGGGACTTGAATCCCATTCTGGCAACAAATGGATGGCCGATGAGCGGCTTTGCGAGGCAAACCAATTCGCCGGGCTTGGTGTGGCGTGGAGTTCCCTATTTCTCGCCGGATTTGGAGTACGCAGACTGCGGCGGCGCCCGTTTCCTCTTCGCGGGCCTTGCCCCTGACCGGCTCACCAACCGGCCGGCGCCCGCCGGACTGTTCCAGTACCTTCAGAACAATCCGAAGCTGGTGGCGTACGATTGGGAATCCACTAGGCCATGCATGGAAGGCTGGACGCAGATGGGGCAACTGGCCCGGCATATGTTGTGCCGTGCCCGGATGACCTACACCGCCGGTCTCGCTTGGTTGACAGCCCTTTCACCCAAGCTCGGCAACTCGATCACTTCGGTCGAATTATCCGGCCCAGCACGCCTCTCCCTTGTGCGCACCTCGACTGTGGGATTTACCGGCGCCGAGCTGCAGTTGCTGGCCGATTGGCTGGAATCGCCCAACTTCCCCCGTGGCCTGCACACCCTCGATGCTCCGGCGCCGCCCCCGCCGAACCCCGGGACCAATGCCCCGGCGCCTCCGCGTTGAGCCCGGCTGCCCAGAAACCCGAAGGCCGAGGCCCGAAGACCGAAAGCAGGCCGAAGGCCAAAATCCGAGAAGGACACAGGCAGACCTAAAGCCAGCGGTTGAGGTAAACAACAAAGGAACAAAGACGCGAAGGGGAGAGGGAATGGGGCGGAGCAGGAAGAGCTGACAGAAAAATCAGGGACAGAAAGATAAAGAAGAATCCCATTTTTCTGTCCCTGATTTTTCTGTCAGTAGGTCATCCCGCAAGTAATCTCCGCTCCCTCTCTGAATTGTTGACTTGCTCCCCGCTAGCCGGCGGGTCTATTTTATGCCCATGACGGCAGCCGAAGCAACGAGAGCGAGTTCCGCTGGCCCGCAAGCGTGGCCGCTTTCTGTCCAAGCCTATCGTGCCCTGGGTGAGATGGGGCTAATCCCGGAGAAAACCGAACTGCTCTACGGCCAAGTCTTCCAGAAGCTGTCCAAATCCCCTATTCATTGCCTCCTTTGCATGCGCCTGCTTGAACAATTGCGGCGTGTTTTGCCATCAGGGTTCCATGTCCAGCAGGAGCAGCCGATCACCTGCAATGATTCGGAGCCCGAGCCCGACCTCTCGGTCATTCGCGGTTCGATCGAAGACTATCGCGCCGCACATCCCTCCACCGCCGAGATCGTCATTGAGTTATGCGTCACTAGCCACGAATACGACCACTCGAAGCTGCGCGCTTACGCCAGTGCCGCAGTCAAAGAGGTTTGGCTGGTCCTGGCGCCGGAGAAGCAGATCGAAGTCCACCGGCTCCCGGCTGAGGCGCAGTTCCGCGAACGGACGCTCCACGGCCCGGGCGGCCAGTTGGCCAGCAGGGTCCTGCCCGACTTCCAAGTCGAGTTGGACGCGCTGTTTGGCTGAGTGCTGGAGAAGGGGGCTAAACCACAGATGGACACAGATCGATACTGAGTCCGGCGTGAAAGCGCTTGATTCATTGGGGGGAGTGGGACACAATTGAAGCATGAGCGTGCTCTTCCGATGCCGCATAGAAAAATCGCTATTGGCTAAGGCCAATAAGGTGACCGGCCAACTTGGCACCTCCACGGCGAAAATGTTCTGGGTTTTCGTGGCTCAGATCGCTCGAACCGGCAAAGTGCCCCTGAAACTGGAAACCCAAGCGGACAACCTGCTTGACACGGAGCGCCGCAACCAGGTATTGGCCACCCTCGATGATTCCGAAAGTTGGTGAGGTCTTCGAGCCAGACCGTGCTTGCCCTGGTTGTTGGCCTGATTGGTTAATTTGCGTGAATTCGCGTAATTCGCGGACCAAAACCGCCCTTTGAGAGGACAGCACCCATCCCCCCAGTTCCAACGAACGTTCTAATTCGTAAGTGCGGTCTATTTAATGTGTTACGAGAGAGGAATGACGGGTGGAGGATGGCGGCTCCTTCACGTTTCACGCATCACGTTTCACTGTTGTGCTCATCTGTGGTTAAACCGGCACAGAAAACGCTGCTTTAGGGTGGGTCCTGAGCCTGGCTGGGGTTTACTGGATTTGGCCTGTGGGCAGCAAAAAAAGTCAAATTCAGGGCTATAGAAAATGTTCAAAAAAAGAATAATAATCTGTTGACAGATCCTTGCACCTTTGCAATATTCATCGCACACACGGTAAACACATACACATAGAAAGATAAAACAAATGAGAACAAAAGTCCTGTTATGCGCAGCCGCAATGGCTGCAAGCTTGGCCAGTTCAGTGGCCCAAAACGTTTATTCATTAAACGTTGTCGGGTACGTAAACGTCACACTGCCAGCGGGCCAGTTCACGTGCATCGCCAATCCGTTGGACGCTTCGGTGGGTGGCACAATCGCGGGTGGTAATGATATCACCAATCTGTTCCCTGCCTCGGCGGGGATTCCCGGCAGCTCGACTATTGCCACTTGGAACTCGAGCCTTAACGACTACGATGCCCCCCATACGTTTCTTTCAAGAAGCAGTGCTTGGGACAGCAACCTTACTATGAATCCAGGCTTGGGCGCCCTGTTCTATAATAACGGAGGTTCTGACCTCGTAATCACGTTTGTTGGTCAGGTACAGCAAGGTGCTTACACGGTGGCGACCTTACCCCCGGGCGCGTTCACGATGGCTGGCTCGCCTGTGCCGCTTGGTGGCGGTGTAACAAACCTCAACACCACTCTCGGACTTGTGCCCAGTGCGAGCGATACAGTGGCGACGTGGAACGGTACACTCAACGATTGGAACGCTCCGGCAACATGGCTTTCGCGAAGCGGTAATTGGGACAACCCGGCCTACGCGATCAACCCCGGACAAGGTTTCCTGTACTACAACAACGGCTCGGCTAACACTTGGGCCAGCAATTTCACTGTTCAATAACTCAAACACCTGCAAACGTAATTTAATCAAACAAACCTAGAACGTAACAACAATACTGCTAAAAAACACAACGAAACCGTATGAAAAAACTACTAGTTACCCTGACGGCGACACTGGTCTGCGTCGGTGCATTCGCTCAAGGAAAGTTGGCATTCGCACTGAATACAACTGGAATTATCTATTTCACCACTGATACAACACACCTGCTCCCGGCTGACAATAAAGCCGTCGCAGGGTATCAGCTTGCAGGCAGTGGTGCGTACGGTGGTACGAGTTCAACCATCGCCTCGCTAGCAGGTAGCCCAGCATTCACCGTGGCTCTCTATGGCGGCGCGTCAGCAGGTTCGCTGTCATTGCTGACGACCACAACGATCGCTACCTATGGTGCTGAGGGCCAGATCGTTCAGGCGAATACGACGTTCGCTTCTCTAGCGGCCGGTACGCCTGCATTCTTCCAGATCCAGGTCTTTGATGGCCGAGCGGCCAATACTGCGGCTGCGTGGCTTACACCCAATCCCAGTGATCCGCTGGGGCTGTTAAGCCTTTATGCGGGCGAAAGCGCGGTCTTTTCAGCAGTTCCTCAGGCCTCCGCTTACAGTCCGATCTACCAAGCGGGATCGCCGGTCAATTCCACTCTTGGGGTCGGGGCACAGAACATCTTGGATTATCCCGGCGCTAAGGGCCTTATTGGGCTCCAAGCGGTTGTAGTTCCGGAACCTGCGACATTCGCGCTGGCTGGCCTCGGTCTGGCAGCGCTGGTGGCCTTCCGCCGTCGTAGTTAATTAGCTCTAAAGCAGTTTTCACGAAGCCCCGAAGCAATTTCGGGGCTTCTTTTTTTGCATCTGGCAGCAACTCTGTTTTTGGTGTGGTGTTTGTTTAGGTTAATCGCTATATTGAAAACATGATGCACGGTGGAAAGACGCTGCTCTGTGTAATCGGCGCGTGGGTCCTTTGGCCAGCAGCCAACGGCGTTGCGCGGGATGCGACGGCGAGTCCTTACCAGGGAATTGTCGAGCGGAATGTCTTTGGCTTGAAACCGCCACCGCCGCCGCCCGACCCGGCGGCGAACAAACCGCCGCCGCCCAGAATATTTCTGCAGGGCATTACCACCTTCGGCGGCGTCAAACGGGCATTGCTCAAGGCTCAGTTACCGCCCAAACCCGGCGACAAGCCCACAGGCGAGCAGTCATTCATTCTGGCGGAGGGACAACGGGACGGAGACATTGAAGTGTTGGAAATTAGAACTGACAGCGGGGTCAGCACCGTCAAGGTAAACGACTTCGGCACCATCACGAACCTTACCTTCGAGAAGGACGGCATCAAAGGAGCGCCTGGGGCCGCGCCAACGCCGGGAATACCGCAGCAGCCGAGAACTGTTATGGCCGTCCCCGGAGCGATGGGCGGCGCCGGTGGGGTGCCACTTCCATTAGGAACGCGCCCGCTGCGGGGCGGGGCAGTATCGCCACAGGCAACCGGGGTGGGAGGCAACACGCCGGGTCTGTCGGGCGGCGCAGGCGCGAATCCGTCTGTGGCTCAGCAACCTATAGCATCTTCGCTTGGCGCAGAGGGGAACGCGCTTTTGTTGGAGGCCAACCGCCTTAGACACCAGCAGGATATTGAGGCGGGACGTTATCCCCCGTTGCCGCGCGCTCCGCTGACCGACGCGATTCAGCAGGAGATAGGGGGTGGCGCATCAGCCCCCGCGCCGGTGGTGCAACAGCCGATGCTACCCCGGCCTGGAATGCCGCTGCCGCTTCCCGCAGCGCAATAGCTACTTATGTCGGAGGCTGCCCGCTACGCGCAACTTCGACGGAGGAGACGGCTCAAGCTCCGTTAGGAGCGCCATATTTATAGAAGCAGGGACCACCCCGGATGCTTGCTTAAGCTCCGTAGGAGCGGCATGTATTCGCGCTCGCTCGGCCAATGCCTTAGGTCTCAGGAATCTCCCTTCATGCCGCTCTTACGGAGCTTGGCGGACTGTGGGGCACGTGTGGCTATAAGCATGTCGCTCCTAACGGAGCTTTTTGCATTGCGCCAGCCAAGTACATCTCTGCGTTGCTCCGAGCTCTCTGAGTCTCTGCGTTAAGCAGGCGATAATGTTCAGTGCAGGATGGGTAGGATGGAGGAGTAATCGTCGGTCCAGAGGATTGGTCGGCGCGAGGAGACAAAGTCCGACGAACGTATCAAGGCGGCGACCTCCGGCTGGTTGAGGAACTCGCGGTTGGCGGACAGCAGCATCCACATGGAAGCGAGTTTGCCTTCGCGCGGGTCCACGAACTGGGGCGGAGCGAGCACCGCCGTCAGGCCGTGCTTCTCGGCCAGGGCGCGGATGACTGGCTGTAAATCAACATGGTTGTTGGAGATGTTGAACGCGATCACCCCATCGGGTTCGAGGTGGCGGAGGTAGGTCTGCATGGCCTGGTCGGTCAGCAGGTGGAGCGGGACCGAATCCCCCGCAAAAGCGTCCAGCAGCAGGAAGTCGAAGTGCTGGCAGGGCTCGCGTTCGAGGGAAAGCCGGCCATCGCCGAGAATGACATCGACCCGTCCCGGGCAATCGGTGAGGAACGTGAAATAGGTTTTGGCGATGCGGAGCACGTCGGGATTGATTTCGTAGTAGCGGAGGTGGTCCCCGGGCCGGGCGTAGGCCGCGAGGGTGCCGGCCCCCAACCCGACGACTCCGATGTTCCGGTTTGTCTTGGCGGGAAGGGCGCGGAAAGTCACCCCCATTCCTTCTTCTGTGCAGAAGTAAGCGGTGGGAGTCATCGCGGCTGCGGCATTCGTGAACTGCAAGCCGTGATAGATCTGTCCGGAGAGGAGAATCCGCGCGGTGCCGGGAGCCAACGGATAATCAACCCCATCCAGAGGCATCACGGTGACCTCTTTCACTCGATAGGCGCCATAGAAGCTGCGCGTGACGTAGATCGACTGTTTGCGCAGGTCCAGCAGCACGTAGCCGAGGCTCGCAGCGATAGTCAGGGAGCCCATCAGCGCCAAGGCCAAGGGTGGGAGGGCAAACGACCACCGGGGGCGTTGCCGCCACAGAATGAAGGTGACCAAGCCGGCGACGACCACGGTGATAATCGGTGTCTCCAGGAAGGTCTTGAAAATAGCCGGAGCGACCAGGGCGACAAACATGCCGCCCAGCGCGCCGCCAAGTGCGATGGCGAGGTAATAGGCGGTTAACCGCTCCGGTTTGGGCCGCAGCCGGTACAACTCGCCGTGGCAAACCATGCAGCCGAGGAACAACACGCCGAGATAGCCGCCCACCTGCAGCCAGAATCCGTGCAGGTAACCTTGATCGAGCAGCCAGGCCAGGAAGAAGAAAGAGAGAAAAGCGGCAGGGATGAAGATACCGCGTTTATAGGAGCGCGAGCCCTCGAAGCAGAGGATGAAGGTCAGCAGATAAACCGCCATCGGAATCACCCACAACAGCGGCATCGGCGCCACGTCCTGCGAAAGCTGGTTGGTCAAGGCCAGCAACAATCCCGAGCCGCATGCTGGTAAAGCGATCCATAGCCAGGCCGGAAGCGCAGCATGGACCTCCGGTTGGGTGCTACCCCGTCCGCCTCGGCGCCGGTTGGACTCGCGCCGAACCGGGTTGCCCCGTTGAGGCTCGGGTGGGGGAGGCGCCGACAAGACCTGACTTGGTCGTGAGCGCCAAGCGACGGTGGCGCAGGCGGCCAGGAAGAGCCCCATCGCTGCCGCCCAGAGCCATGCCTGGGTCGTGCGGGTAAAAGCGGGCTCCAGGAGTGTGGGGTAGGCCAGCAGGGCCAATAGAGAGCCCGCGTTGGAGAAAGCGTATAGCCGATCGTGAGACCGGCCCGGGAACGATTGCCGGAACCATTCCATTAGCAGCGGGGCGGTGGCGGACAGGGCGAAAAAGGGCACTCCAATCGAGGTGAACAGGCAGCGCAGCAATTCCCAAACGGGTATGCCACTCGTGTTGGTGGTCAAGTGAACATGTGGCGCCGGAGGCAGGAACAGCAGGGCGAGCGTCAGCACTCCCAGGTGCGTCCAGCGCTGGGCCTTCGGGGAAAGGGTGGTGCGCAGCAGGTGGGCGTAGGCATAGCCGGCAAGCAACAAGGTCTGGAAAACGACAAGGCAGGTGCTCCAGACGGCGGCGGTGCCGCCGAAGGAAGGTAAGAGAAACTTCGCGACCATCGGTTCGACGGCAAAGAGGAGGAATGAACCGAGAAAGACCGTAACAACGAATATCGGCATACAAGATTATTTTATGGGGCGAAACCTATCAGACCGCCTAGTAGGGTTACAAAGTTAAATCGTTGCATGGTTACATGTGGCGCAGCTTGTCATTGGGGCCACCAGGCGCGGCAGTGGCAAGCTGCACCCGCCACATGAGCAACCCTCGCCGCCGACCATTGTAACGCTGTAACTCATTTTCTGGGGCACCAAACCAGCTCATTCAACCCCCTTTTTTTCATGAAACGGCTGGCCCTGGCGATAGAGCTGGATCAGTTCCCGGTTCGTGGCCGCGATGTCTTCCAAGTGCAGCGCAGCGGCAAGGGCCGCCGCCCGCTCAGCGGTGGCAATAGCCGCTGAAAAGTCCCCCGTCTCGGCCTGCGCGGCGGCCAACGTGCCGACAAACAGCGGCCTGGTGTAACCGGTCAGGTCGCACGCCCGCGTCGCCAGGCGCACGGCTTCCGGACCATTTCGAAACGCTGCGTCCGGGCAGGACGCCAGCAGCCAGGCGAGATTATTCAAGATATCCTCCTGGGCGGGCTGGGCTTTCAAGGCAGCCTGGTAGAATCGAATGGCGTCCGCGTATTTTCCCTGGCCGTCGAGGGCGCTGGCCATCGCGCCTAGAGCCTTGGGGTACTCAGTCCAGAGGAAGCTGAGGTTGTTGTGGGTGTCGGCATAATCCGGTTTCAAGCGCAAGGCTGCCTGGTATTCGCGGAGGGCCTCCTCCATTTGGCCTTTGAGGGCGAGGGTGATGGCGAGGCCGTAGTGGGCCTCGGTGTAATCCGACTTCAGGCGGAGGGCTTCCCGAAAATGCCTGATCGCCTCGTCGGATTGGCCTTTACTGCCGAGGGCGTTGCCGAGGTTGTTCTGGGCCTCGGCGTAATCCGGCTTGAGGCGAAGGGCTTCCTGGTATTGGCTGATTGCCTCGTCGGATTGGCCTTTCTTGCCGAAGGCGACGCCGAGGTTGTTGTGAGCCTGGGCGTAATCGGGTTTGAGGCGGAGGGCTTCCTGAAATTGGTGAATCGCCTCATCGGTATGGCCTTTCAGGAGGAGTGTGTTGCCGAGGTTGTAGCAGGGCTCGGCGTAATCGGGTTTCAGGCGGAGAGCTTCCTGGTATTGGCTGATCGCCTCGTCAATTCGGCCTTTCATGACAAAGGCGTTGCCGAGGTTGTTGTGGGNNCGTTGCCGAGGTTGTTGTGGGCGTCAATACAGTCCGGTTTCAGCCGGATGGCCTCCTGGCATTGGCTGATCGCCTCGTCAATCTGGCCTTTCTTGATGAGGACGGCGCCGAGATTGGCGTGGGCGAGGTAATTGTTCTCGGTGACTTCAAGCGCATGCCGGAATAGGGTTTCACTGTCCTTCCAATA
>PLZQ01000200.1 GCA_003152225.1 Limisphaerales bacterium
CTATGTCAGGAGTTCTGGAGTCTGAGCGGACTGGCTCTGCCATTGAAATGCCTGCGTCCCAGCATTTACCAGAAACCCGGATAAAGCTGCCTTGTGCCGTCACCCAGTCTCACAGGCTTCCAGCATCGGATCGTGGTTGACCTCGCCGAACTGGCGGTGTCGAACAATCCGAGTGCCATTCTCAGCACCTACGCCCTGGGCTCGTGCGTTGGCGTGGCGATTTACGACCCGGTCGTGCGGGTGGGCGGACTGGTTCACTGCATGCTGCCGGATTCCAGCATCGACCCCGCCAAAGCCCAGGCTCACCCGGGGATGTTCGTCGATACCGGGATGGCCGCGCTGTTGCGCGCGGCATGCCAGATGCGAGCCGACAAGCGGCGCTTGCGAATTTACCTGGCCGGAGGAGCGCGGATTATGGATGACCAGAACCTATTCAACATCGGCGGCCGTAATCTCGCTGCTTTTGCCGAATGGCTGCGCCGGGAGAGTCTCCACCTCGACGCCCAGCAGGTCGGCGGCCAGGTCAACCGCACCATGGGTCTGGCCATTGATACGGGGCGCGTCGCGCTCAAGGTTTCGGGCATGCTCCAAGAGGTGGCTTTATGTTGAGCATCGACGAGATTATCCGGGACATTGATTCCCTTCCGCCTTTCCCGCGGAATCTGACGGCGCTCACGGAATTGCTCGACGAGACCGATGTGGACGTCGATCAGGTTGTCGCCTTGATCCAATACGATCCGGCCCTGACCGCGCTGGTCATGCGACTGTGCAACAGCGCGTACTTTGGCGCCACCTCCCCCGTGTCGGACCTGCGCGAAGCCACGACGCGGCTTGGGTTCAACCAGATTTTCCAGGTCGTGGCCTCCCTGAGCACGGCGGGCCTGCTGCGCCCGCAACAGAAGGGTTACGGCATCGAGGCGGGCGCCCTTTGGCGACACTCGGTCACCGCCGCAGTCATTGGCAAGTGCATCGCCCTGGAACAGGACGACAATCCCTCCCTGGTTTTCACGGCCTGCCTCTTGCATGACATCGGCAAGATCGTCCTGTCCGGCAAGCTCGAAGCGCTATATGACAAGGTGCTGGCCGAAACGAAACTCTGCCAGAGCCCGATGTTGGTCGTCGAACAAAACCTCCTCGGGTTCGACCATGCCGAAGTCGGGGGTCGTCTGCTGGAGCATTGGCGGTTCTCGCCTCAACTTGCCGAAGCCGTTCGCCGCCATCATGATCCGGGCGCGGCCGGCGAGCACGCCGGGCTCGCGGCCTACGCCTATCTGGGAAACATGATCGCCTGCTTCATGGGCTTTGGCTGTGGTTACCAGGCTTTGGCCTTCCGCTGCCGAGCCGAAGCGCTGGACTTGACGGGCGTCAGCGCCGAGGACATTCCTCGTCACATGACCAAAGCCTTCGACGCGCTGGGTGACGTGCAGGCTTTGCTGGACATCCAATTCTGAGCATGAGCACGAAAATCCGAGTCCTGATTGTCGATGATTCCGCCCTCGTCCGGCGCGCGCTCACTGAGAGCCTCTCCCGGTCGCCGGACATCGAGGTGGTCGGCACGGCGATCGACCCCTATGTGGCCCGGGACAAAATCCTGCAACTCAACCCGGATGTCCTGACGCTCGACATTGAAATGCCGCGCATGGACGGCCTGACGTTCCTCAAGTTGCTCATGCAGCGGCGGCCGATGCCGGTGATCATCCTTAGTTCCCTCACCGGGGCGGGTTCGGTCAAGGCGCTCGAGGCCCTGCAAGCCGGCGCGGTCGAGGTGCTGCCGAAGCCCGACGGCGCAATGTCGGCCTTCGAGGATCATCAGCGGCTGGTCGAGGTCATCAAGGCCGCTGCCCGGGCGAAGCTCGTCCGCCAGCATCTCCCGAGAGCGCTGCAGCCGTTGCCCGTTGTGTCTCCGACGCGCCCTCTGGCGCGCGGAACGACGCTTCCGCCGTCTTACCAGTCGCGGAGAATCATTTTAATGGGCGCATCCACTGGTGGCACAGCAGCACTGCGCATGATCCTGACCCGGCTGCCCGGCAGCCTGCCCGGCATTTGCATCGTCCAACACATCCCGGCGCATTTCTCGCTCGCATTCGCTCAGCGCCTCAATGAACTTTGCGCTTTTGAGGTTCGTGAGGCCAAGAATGGCGACGTTGTCGCGCCCGGCCTGGCGTTGGTCGCCCCCGGCGGTTTTCACCTCGTGCTGAGCTGGCGCGGCGACGCCTACGAGGTACGCCTCAGCGAGGGACCCAGAATCCACTACCAAAGGCCCGCCGTGGATGTGCTCTTTGGCTCAGCCGTTAAAGCCGGCGCCGCGCCCCATGCGCTCGCGATTCTCCTCACGGGCATGGGTTCGGATGGCGCGGCCTCCATGCTGGAATTGCGCAAGGCCGGCGCCCGGACCATCGCACAGGATGAAGTCTCCTGCGTGGTCTTCGGCATGCCCCGGGAAGCCATTCGTTTGGGCGCCGCCGAGTCCGTACTGGCCCTAGACCAAATCGCAACTCATATCGAACGCTTCGCCAACGAACCGACCGTCCGTCACACCGAGCCTGTGGTTGGCTGAGACTCAGCGCCTGACCACCAGGCCCCGATTTGAAACGCCGTCTGGAAGGCACTACGTGGCCTCTTAGCACTTACGGGGAATAGGGGGGAGTTGTTAAACGAAGCCGGTATCTGGGGGCAGGGGCGATTGTCATTTGCGACTGGCGTTCCATGGCGGCAGACGCTTTGCCTCGCGGGCGGTTCAGAGCTTTAAAAGCACGTTGAGCGAGACCAGGTTCCGGTTGTACTCACGGGCCTGCGGATTGGCGATATCATCCTGGCCGTTGCGGCCCAGATCCAGCTCATAAGCGAGATTGGCGCTGAGGTGCGTGCTGAAAGTGTACGTCACGCCGGCCAGGACGCTATACTGCCAGTCGTCGCGCGTGCAGGTCGGCAGATCGCCGCTGTTGTAATCGGCAGACCATACGCGCCCGCCCAAATCCACGTTCAAACGAGTCGTCACCGCACGACGATACGCCAGGTCAAAGAGGCTGTCGTAATAGGGAACCTTTCCCAGGCTGGATACCCATTGGAACTGTTTGGATCGGAACGTCAGGGCGTCCTTGGAGCTGAGCTTCGCCGTGACAGACGCCTCGCCGTAGTATTTCACGGGAGTCTTGTCGGCCACGGGTGTACTGTGCGTGGGCGTGTCTCCTGGATAATCCCGGAAGTCCGGGCCGGCCAGGAACTTGACCTCCAGCCATTTCCAAGGCTTGCCCTCAAAGCCCACCAGCAGCCTTTGATAATCGCTGGGCGAGCTGTAGGGGGAGAAGCTGAACTGTTCTTGGTATTGGTATCTGTAGCGGTACCCGAGGGTCACCGCCGTCTGCGGGCTTAGTTTGTAGCCAAAGTCAGCTCCACCGTTGACGTCGCAACGGTCGCAGTAATCCTGGTAGCCCGGCACGTCGATCAGCTCCGTCATCATATCGTAGTACAGCAGGGATGCAGTCGGGCGAATGAACCACGAATCCCCGTCATACCGCAAGGCGACCGTTGCGTGGTCCTGAATCTGTTCGCGCCGCTCGCGTGGGGCGGCAATGCCGATCGCGCTAAGCAGAGCGCCGGGGTAAGTCGGAGCGATCGAATCCCCATCGACGCAGGTGAAGTTGTTCTCCACCGCCAAAGAAAACGATTCGGCCCGGGCCTTGATCGCCGTGCCAAAACGATGAGCCGAATTGTCCTCGCTCGGGGTGTCGTAGTACTCCGCGAAGTCCGGCGCATAACTGAAACTGAGGGATTCCAGGTTTTGCGCACCCAACAAGGGCGCCAGATTGACTGCGACCTTCGGAGACACGGTTGTCACCCAGGACGAGATGTCTCTGAGTGCCACGGCGCTGCCCGGCGGCACCGTATAGGTCGGCGGCAGATACTTGCTGTCAGCTCCCGCGAGGAAAACGTTGTCGTCGTAGCTTTGCCGCACCCCGACCGAGAGGTCGGTCAGCCAGGCAGGCTTTTGGAGCGGCAGACCCCACGCTGGCGCGCGGTCCAGCCCCGAACTGGTATCAGCTTGGGCCGTCCTGTTGGTTGTGCTTGTGGAAACGGCTGGCGCATCAGCGGCTACAGCAGAGGCGACAGCGCAGATCATGAGAGCGGCGCTGGCCAGGAAAGGCTGGAGGCATTTGAGACCCAAACTGGTGTCCCGCAGTCGCCGATTTGGCCGACCGATTGTGGCCGTTTCCATGCACCGTGGTAAACCGCGCAGCCGGCGGCCGCACTGGTCTTTGTCCGAGATGCAAGCCGCCGGTATTTGCTGAGTGATTTGGGTGAGCATTGCCCTCAATGAGCTTGATTAGTTCCTTCGCCGAACGGGGACCTCTCCGCTGGGGATTATATAGGGTGCAGATCAGGATTTCGTCGTGCCCAAGGGGTCGCCTTCGCGTGTGTTCGGCAGGAAACCGCCGACTACCCGATCGATGTCGAGGAGCGTCTTTACCACCCCCTTGACCTTGGCCATTCCCAGGATGTAAGTGGTATCGACCGCCTCCCCAAAATCGGGGGTTGCTTCAATGTCTCCCGGGGCGAGTTGGCAGACTTCCTCCACGCCATCCACGGCCAGCCCCAACTGGATCGGACGGTTGCTGGGCCCATTGACCTGAACGACCATGATGCAGGCGCTCTCCGCGGAAGCGGCTGGCGCAAAGCCGAACTTGAGGCACAGGTCAATCACTGGAATGATCTTGCCGCGCAGGTTAATAACGCCTTTGAGATAGGCGGGCATCTGCGGCACCGCCGTGATCGAGGTTGAGCGAATGATCTCCCGTACCTTGAGTACGGGAATGCCGTAGGACTCACGCCTCAGGGTAAAGGTCAAGTACTTGCCCGCCAGCCGATCAACGCTGCAGGTGGATTGTTCCTGGAGTTCAGTCGTCATAGATCAAGAATTCAGCTACATTATCAACCGCGCCGACTTGCAACGGCCGTCGCAAGCCAGACATCGGCCATCGGCGCAGAGCCTTGAGCATAATTCCAGCCGAAGCCGGCCCGAAGGTTCGCGCGTCCTGACAGCCCTGGAGAAAGAGGTTTAGAGCCGGCACATTCCTTCAACGAATTGTAGATTCTCCCTGACCCGGTCGTCATAACAAAGCAATTGCTCCTCGGCCAAACCCAGGATTTCCAAGGCGGTGTGGGCTTCCAAACTGGCAACCAATTGAGTCGCCGGCCTGCTATCCAGGTGGTGTGCGAGCGTGTCGGCTAAAGATACGCAAGCGGCAAATCGCGCGCCGCCGCCACCGGTTTCGGGACTGTGGTGGCACTTTACGCTGGTGGCCAACTCATCGGAGAAATGCCAACGCTCCAGCATCCGGCCGCCGACTTCTGCGTGGCTAAAGCCATAGGTGGTTCGTTCCCATCGGAGTGCGTCCCCGATTGCCTCCAACGTGCCGTCCTCCGGCGGCTCGCCAGCCTCCACTTGAGCCCCTGGCAAAACGATCTTGCCCAGGTCGTGCAATATTCCCGCGGTAAAGAGCATACTGCCGTCCAGTCCGGCGTCCTCCGCAACAAACTGCGCCGCAAACGCCGTCGTCACTGAGTGCCGCCAGAGCCGGTCCGCATGAGGCTCGCCCGGTTCAGGGGATTTGAAACAGGACGCGCCGCTGACCGCCGTCACGGTGCGATACACCGTCTGAAACCCAAGCCGATGGACGGCTTGGGATACATCGTTCACTGGCCGCGACATGCCAAAACAGGCGCTGGTGCAGGCCCGCAACAACCTCGCGGTCAAGGCGGTGTCAACCGCTACGAGCTCGACGATCTGGGTGAGGTCCGTTTCCGGGTCGCTCAAAAGGCTTAGCAGCCTTTTGAAGTTAGGCTCTTTTTGAAAGAATGCGAAA
>PLZQ01000255.1 GCA_003152225.1 Limisphaerales bacterium
CCCAGGAGGAAATCGCCCAGCGCGTGCAGCACCTGGCCGGGCTGTATCAGATGCCGGCGGACAAGTTCCTCCGGGACCTGCGAAAGCGCAACGGCCTGATTGAGATCTACGACCAGATCATGAACGAGAAGGTCATCGAGTTCCTCCAGCAGAACGCGAAGATCGAGGACGTACCCCCCAGCACGCCCGCCGCGCCCGAAGCGCCGGCAGTCAACCCGAGCTGACCGCTTGGGCTATTGCGTCCGCCCGAACTTCTTCTCCAGCTCGCGGAAGTTCATCTCGATCAGCGTGGGCCGGCCATGCGGGCACGTGTAGGGCATCGCGCAGTGGCGCAGGTCCTCGACCAGGTTTTCCAATTCCCGCCCGGCGAGCGGGTCGTGGGCTTTCACCGCATGACGGCAAACGGTCTTGGCGACGGTATGCTCGCCTAACCGCAGGGAATTGAGTTCCCGCCCGGCAGCTTTCAATTCATCCACCAGTTCGAGCACGAAGCGGCGCGCGTCCGGCGCCTTCACCAGCGGCGGCAAGGCATCGAGCAGGAAGGTGCGCTCGCCGAATTCGCTCAACCCGACCCCCAGCCGCGTCAACGCCGGCAATTGCTCCCGCAGGAAGCTGGCATCCCGGGCTGACAACTCGACCGTCTCCGGCAGCAGCAGTCGTTGGGAGGGCGCCTGATCGTTCCGTTCCAGCCGATTCAGCATCTGCTCGAACAGGATCCGCTCGTGCGCCGCGTGCTGGTCGAGCAGCACCAGGCCCCGGTCCGATTCCAGCACCACGTAGAGCTTGCCAACCACGCCGACCAATCGCAGCAGCACGTTGAGCAGCGGGACGGGTTCGGCGGGCGGCGGGAGAGAGGGGACGCGGGTGTCAGGGGTTACATGAGTTAAATCAGTTACATCAGTTACATAGGGTTGGGGTGCGGGTGGGTGGGGACTGGTGGTCGGTATAGGTGCGGATGGCGCAAGGCTGAAGCCCATGCGCAAGGGGGCCTGCTGGTCAGCGGGCTTCGGCGGTTGCGCCGGGGTAGGCTTCAGCGCCGCCGGGAAATTGGGCAGGGCCGACTGCTCCACGGCCGGCTCGATGACCGGGAAGGATTGCACGTGGACCGCAGGCCTCTGCGGCCCAGTTTCAGGTTTGCCAGCGTGAAATGCCAGCAGCGTCTGCCGCACCCCCTGCGCCACGAGGCGGCGCACCTCGGCCTCCCGATGAAACTTCACCTCCCGCTTGGCCGGGTGGATGTTTACGTCCACGGCTGCGGGGTCGATCTCCAGGAACAGACAGCAGACGGGGTAACGCCCTTTCATCAGCGCGGTGTGATACCCTTCGAGCAGCGCGAAGTTCAGTCCGCGATTTTCCACCGGGCGGCGGTTCACGAAGAGGTGCTGATCCTCGCGAGTAGAGCGGGAGACGCCGGGCGCGCCGATGAAACCCCAGAGGCGCACACGGGTTGAGGGTTGAGGGTTGAGGGTTGAGGAAGGCATGCCAGTGGAGTCCTCAAAGTCATCCGGTGAGCGTATTTCGGCTGAGTAATCCACGGTCAGCAGCTTCTGTTCGCCGCCGTAGAGTGCGCGCATGCGCTCGCGCAGGGCGGTGAGCCGCGAGGCGTCATCGCTGCCCGCCTTAACGGCGGGCAATTGCCAGACGAGGCGGCCGTCTCTCTGGAAAGTGAACGCCACCTCGGGATACGCCAGCGCCGCGAGCATCAGGTAGTGCTGGATATGGGCCGACTCCGTCTCTTCGGTGCGGAGGAACTTGCGCCGCGCGGGCAGGTTGAAGAAGAGCTGCCGGACCTCGAGCGTGGTTCCTGGCGCGCTGCCCGCCGCCTTGACCTCCAGAATCTTACCGCCGCTGATGATGACTTGCGTGCCCTCGGGTGAATCGCCGGCGCGCTCGCGCGTGGTGAGGGTAAAGCGGCTGACGCTGGCAATGCTCGGCAGAGCTTCGCCGCGGAAGCCCATGGTGGTGATGGCCGCGAGGTCTTCGGCCCGCCGGATCTTGCTGGTGGCATGGCGTTCGAGACAGAGCAGCGCGTCATCGCGGCTCATGCCCAGGCCGTCATCCACCACCCGCACCAGGCTGCGCCCGCCCGCCTGGACCTCCACCATCACCCGCGTGGCCTGCGCATCGAGTGCGTTCTCGACCAGCTCCTTCACCACGCTGGCGGGCCGCTCAATCACCTCACCGGCGGCGATTTGATTGGCCACTTGCTCGGGCAACAGGTGGATGCGGTTCATATATTCGTTACATCAGTTACACGAGTTGCCTGGTTACACAAGGAGCCCATACCGGGACAGTTTGCAGCCGCGGCTGGCGTGCAACCCACGTAACCAATGCAACCGATGTAACCGATGTAACTCATGTAACTCATGTAACCCCTGTAACCCCTGTAACCCACTTAGCCGCGCCCCTCATGACCCTTTTCCGACCGTGCCGGCCGAGGCAGACCGAAAGAGAACACGGCCCCGCGCCCCGGTTGGTTGCGAGCCAAAATCCAGCCCTGGTGGTCCTGGATAATCCGCTTGCAGATCGACAGACCCAGCCCGGTGCCGTGCGCCTTGCCGTACGTGGCGAAGGCCTCGAACAACTGCCCCGCGATCTCCGGCGCGATGCCCGGCCCGCCGTCCTCGATCTCCGTGACCACCTCGTTGTCGGCAGTCTGAAAGCGCAGGATGATCTTGCCCCCTTCCGGCATGGCTTCGGTGGCGTTGTGGACCAGGTTGTAAAAGATCCGGCGCAGGCGTTTTGGGTGCATCACCACTTCCGCCGTGGGCGGCGGGCTAGCCAGCTCAAGCGTCACATCCTTCAGCGCCGCTTCCGGGGCCAACTCGGCCACGACTTGGCTCACGAACAGGCCATAGTCCTCCGGCGTGAGCACAAAGTCCGTGTGAGCGCCCTGGGTAAAATCGAGGATCTCGCTGATCATTTCGCTGATGCGATCGACCTGCCCGCGGATGGTCTCCGCGGCCTTCTGCCGCATCTGGGGCGTCGCCCGGTCCATGCCGGCCATCTCCGCCGCCAAACCGATCGTGTTCAACGGGTTCTTCAAGTCGTGGACGATCGACCGGGCGAAACGGCCGACGACGGTCAGGCGCTCGGCTTGCAGCGTCTCGCGGAGGTACTGCTGGTTGAAGTCGCGCAGCCGGTCGCTGACCTCCCGCAGCACCGCCAGCGCCAGCGCGGGCGAGCGCTCGACCAGCACCAGCATCTCCGCGCGCGGAATGAAATAGGCCTTCGTGTCCACCTTGGCCACCGCGCACGCCGAACGCGGCTTGCTATCGATCACGGCCATCTCGCCGAACACGTCCCCGGGACTGATCTTGGAGAACACCAGCCGCCCCTTCTGGTCAACCAATCCGGAAATCTCCACCAGCCCGTCCCGCACCACGTAAACGCCGTCTCCCTCATCGCCCTCCTTGAAGATCTCCCTGCCCGCGGCATAGCTTCGCTCGCTGGCGACGCGGTACAGGGCCGTCAACTCCGGGGGGCTCAGTTGACAAAAGAGTTTGCTGGCTTCGAGGGCGACCATGCACGCAATTTAGGTCAAAATGAGGCCAGGTAAAGCCCTTTGCAGTTCCTACCTCGGGCAGCGCATGCCCGTGGAGCAACAGCGGTGCAGCCGGAGGATGATTCGAGGTCGCATAGAAAGTTCGCCTTTGATTTCCCACCCCATCGAGCATACTGCGATCTTCAATAAGGCACGACTATGACAAATCAGAACCGAATATTCCGGAGTGCATGGAGTTTGGGCGCCCTGCTCCTTGTCACCGTAACCTCCTGCTCCACCCCAGCCCCGCGCCATACGGCGATCGAATTGTTCGATGGAAAGACCTTGAGCGGCTGGTCCTATGTGCTGGCCGATCCCCAAGTCAAGATGGAGCAAGTCTGGAGCGTCAACGATGGCATTCTTACCTGCCAGGGCACTCCGGTCGGATTCATTTATACAGGACCGGAGGTGACTGATTTCCGATTGGTTGTGGAATACCGTTGGCCCCCGGGCAGCAAACCTGGCAACAGCGGCGTCTTTTCTCGCATCACCAGTCCTATGAAGGCGATTCCACCGGCCGTCGAATTCCAGTTGAAGCACGGCAGTGCGGGAGATGTTCTTGGTTTGCAAGGAAGGAAAATTGCCGCCGGGCAGCCGCGGTTCTTCTCTGTGCCCAAGCACCCGCTGGCCGGTGATATCGCCGGGGTGGCGAAAACGGTGGATGCGGAAAACCCGCCAGGCGAATGGAACCGGGTCGAGATTCTCGCCCAAGGGCCGCGTTACTCGGTCAGGCTGAACGGCAAAGAGGTCAACGCCGTCGAGGACGTGGAGGTCGTTGCCGGTCCCATCGGGCTTCAGTCCGAGGGAGGGGTAATCCAGTTCCGCCGGGCCACTTTGACCATCCTGGATCGCTGAAGGCGGCCTCCGGGACCCACCTTGTTGGCCGCATCGCTCACGGCATGGCCAGCCGGTAGAACGCACTGCCGCTGGCCGGGTCAATGGGAACCACTACATGATTGGTCGCCGTTGAACCTGCCACCATGACCCAGTTTGTGCCAAGACCAACACCCGGGCTGTTGGTCTGCGTTTGCAGGCGCCCGCCGGCGACGGGCCAGGAGATGTCCAACAGGTTGCCGTTCACCTGGAATGTCAGGCGTACAGAGAAGAGCTTGTAAACGACCCCGCCGGTCCCGTTGGCCGAGGTGTTGGTTGCCAGCGCGTAGAGCTCGCCGTCGGCGTCCTGTCCGAAGCCGTGCACAGTGAGGCCGCCCGGCAAAATCTCTGAGCCAAACTGCGGCAGTGTAAACACGTTCATCGTACCAAGCTGCAGGTCAGCGTAGAAAAGGCGGCCGTTAATCCGCGCGGGGCTTGCTACCAGGGCCAGGTCGCCAAAGATATACTTCCCATACAGTTCCGGCATCCCGGCGCCGCGATAGACAAAACCGCCGGTGATGGAAATGCCGTTATTGTGGTCGTATTCCAGTGTGCCCATGGGGCCGGAAATCGGGTCAATCAGCCCCGCGGGAACTCCCGGGCTGCGGTTTCCCGGGGGCGCCCCGACGGTGCCGGCGGGTCCGGCTGGACCGTTCGTCATGTTGAAAAGGAAGTCCCCTTCTTTGACCGCCCAGCCGTAGTTGCCACCGAGAACTATGCGGTTAATCTCCTCGATGTTGTTCTGGCCCACGTCGGCTTCGATCAAATCACCCGTGACGGGGTCGAAGCAGAAGCGATAGGGGTTGCGCAGGCCGTAGGCGTAGATCTCCGGCACCTGGTTCGGCCCCTGGAAGGGATTGGTCGTGGGGATACGGTATTGTCCATTGGGGCTGATCGGGTCGGCGCTGGTGGGGTTCAGCACTGGGTTGAGCGGGTCAAACCGCAACATTTTGCCCAAGGGCGTGATCAGGTTTTGAGCGTTGCCGCCCGGCACGATGTGGCTGTTTCCGACATCATTGGCGTTGCCACCATCGCCCAAAGCCAAATACATGTAGCCGTCCGGTCCGAAGGTGCACGTGCCGCCGTTATGGTTTTGTGCGTTCTTGCCAAAGGATATGATCGCCCGGCGTGAGGAAGGATCAACGACATTGACGTTCGTGCTCGAGATCTTCCACTCGTTGATGACGTTCATGTAGAGGTTCGAGGCAGTGGTCGGCACCGGGTAGGTAGGCAACGTGTTGGTGGGTATCAGCTCGCTGTTGTAGGTGTAGAGCGTTTGATAATCGGGGCTGGTCGGGTTGTTGAACCCGGGATGAAAGGCCAGTCCGAGGAAGCCGCGCTCGTCGTTGGGGTTGCTTGCGACCAGCGGCGGCTGCACGCGGCTCTGGAGGTCGAGAGCCGGTGTGGGCAGCAGGTCCCCGTCCTGGATGATTCGCAGCAGCCCGTTCTGCTCCACCACGAACAGGCGGTGGACGTCGCCCGGCGGGCTGATGCCATAGTCGGGCGCGGCCAGGTTGGTGGCAACGGGTAGCAGGAAAAGGGAAAGGGCCCCATTGGTAACCTCCGGCGTGTACCTCGCCACGGTCAGGTGCACGGGCGCCGAGGTCGCTGTGGCGCCGAGGTCGTCCGAGGCCACCGCGGTCAGCGTATGCAAGCCAAGCGCGAAGGTGAACGGGGCGGTTTGGAAGCTGTATGGGCTGGTGGAAATGCTTTTCAGCAACACGAGCCCGTCGAAGAACTGGACGTTCGTCACGGTGCCAATCCCATTGGTGACCGAGACGCCGATGATCACGCCCTCGGTGTTGCCGAAGACCGAGTTGTCAGGCGGGTTGGTGAGGGTCACGCTGGGGGGCGTATTCCCGCCACTGACCGTCACATTCACGACGGTGGACGTGGTGGAGAGACCGCCGTTGTCCGTGGCCACCGCTGTGAGCGCGTGGGGGCTGGTGGCGAGACTGGCCGTAACGGCGTAGGGCGTGTTGTTGGTCCCACCAAGAAACGTGCTCCCATCGAAGAATGCCACATTCGTGACGTTGCCGTCCTGGTCGTTCGCGTTGGCGGCGATGGTGACGTTGGCTGGCGGGGTGAAGGGGGCTCCGTTGGTGGGGGAAACGATGGCGACGGTGGGCGGCACGTTGCCCGTCGCCGCGGTTGAGCGATCGTAAGAGAATGCCCCGCCCGGGCTGAGGTGTCCATCTGACCAGGAAGTGAACTTGATGTCTATGTAGATGTCGTCGGAAATCAGGTGCAGGACAGCGTTTTGGCCAACGGTCGAGGGAGGATTGCTCGCCACCCAAGTTAACCAAGCCGCGTATGTGAGAGTCGCATAGCTCGCGGTTGTGCCATAAGCCCACTCCGTGTCCGCGGGGCTGCCGATTCCATAGCCTGCTTCCGTCTTGGCGTTGTAGAGGCCCTGGCTACTGCCGCGTGTGATCCAAACGTTCGGTGTGATCCGATCCTGGTTTCCGGCTTGAGTCGGGTCGGCGAAGGCCGCCTTGGTGAAGGTGATGGGCGGGCCGTTCCAGATCGTAGCCGCGCGTCCGCTCAGCGGCCCGGACAACGCGGCCAAGCCAAGGCCCATGAGTATGGAATTGGTGTGCGGTTTCATTGTGTGCAGTTTATTACGTTTTATACTGATCCAGACATTCAACCGGCTCTTGCCGTCTTCACGGTGGTTCCGAAGTTCCGGAAACCGACATCTTGAACGACTTCCACGCGTGTATGAGCAGCAACTAATGGGATTTGTTCCCGACGGCGTCCGGCATTCGGCGCAACTGGTGGCTAAACAGGGGCTGGTGGGACCGGTGCTGATGGCGTGGGATGTGATACTGCTCGATCCGAACATCACCCAGCGCGGCTGAGATGCCACGTTCTGACCCGGAGAAATGCCGGAACCGAGGTAACCGGTTGCGGGAAGCGTCACTTCCGCCCGACCGGGCCGATGTAGCGGCGGGCGAGGGCGACGTTGTCGAAGAAAACCACATTCACCGGCTTCTTCGTCCAGCGGTCGGTGATGTAGCTTTCGAGTGTCAGCGCATTGGCCTTGAGCGCCGCGGTCTTGCGCCAATTGATTCCCTTCCAGTGGCCTTGCAACGCGCCGTCAATCCAGAAAGCCTGTTCGCCGTCCGGCTGCCCCGGCGTGTTGTGCTTGAGCATGAACTCGACGCAAATCCACCGGCCACGCGGGATGACCGG
>PLZQ01000197.1 GCA_003152225.1 Limisphaerales bacterium
CGGACCGCGGACAGGCCATCACGGTGGCAAGCATGGAGAAGGACATCCAGGTGATGAAGCGGTTCAACATCAACGCCATGCGCTGCTGCCATTACCCGAACCAGACCGCCTGGTACGATCTCTGTGACCGCTACGGCATTTACCTGATTGACGAGGCCGATATCGAGAGCCACGGCATGGGTTATGGCCCTGAAACGTTGGCCAAGAACCCGGATTGGGCCGATGCCCACATGAACCGCACTGTGCGCATGGTCGAGCGCGACAAGAATCATCCCTCGGTCATCATTTGGTCCCTCGGCAACGAGGCGGGCGACGGGCCGAACTTCGAGGCCACCTCGAATTGGATTCACCAGCGCGATCCCAGCCGCCCCGTCCACTATGAACAGGCCGGGCGCAAGCCGCATACAGATATTATCTGCCCGATGTACCCGTCTCCGCGCGAACTGGGCAGATATGCCGACAAGACGCAGACGCGTCCGTACATCATGTGCGAGTATGAGCACGCCATGGGCAACGGCTCCGGCGACTTCTGGTCATATTGGGGCCAGATTTACAGCAAACCTTACCTGCAGGGCGGCTTCATTTGGGACTGGGTGGACCAGGGTTTGCGGCAACGGCAGCAGCCCCTCCCAATGGCGCACTTCGAGAAGGTCAAACCCGGCGACAAAACCTTCTGGGCTTACGGCGGCGACTTCGGGCTGGCTGGCACCCCGAGCGACGACAACTTTTGCTGCAATGGCCTGGTCACGCCCGATCGTGAACCGCATCCCGGCCTCCACCAGGTCAAACACGTCTATCAATACATCCACTGCCAGCCCGCGGACCTGGCCAACCGGGCCGTTGAGGTGAAGAACTGGCATGACTTTACGAACCTGAAGGACTTTGCCGACGGCCATTGGCGGCTCAAGGCGGACGACAAAGTGGTCCAGAGCGGACGCCTGCCGGTGTTGGACCTTCCCGCGGGCTCCGCCTCACGGCTCACTATTCCAACGAAAGCGTTTACCCCTAAGCCGGGCGTCGAGTACTTCCTCGAACTGACCTTCATCCTCCGGCACGACCAGTCTTGGGCCAAAGCCGGCCATGAGATCGCCTGGGATGAGTTTAAGCTGCCGGACTTCGCGCCAGCGCCAGCTCTAGCAGCGTCGGCGGATAAGTCGGCTGAGCCCAAATTGGCAGAGAGTGGGGCGACCATAACCGTCAGCGGGCGGGACTTCGAGGTCGTCTTCGACAAACGGGCTGGCGCACTCAATTCGTGGCGTTATCGGGGAGGCCAGTTGATCAGGAGTCCGCTGCGGCCCGATTTCTGGCGCGCCCAAATTGACAATGACCGCGGGCGCGGCATGCTCAAGTCTCAAGGTGTTTGGCGCACCGCGCACGAAGGCGCGGAAGTCCGCTCGGTCACCGTCCAGGAGCAGTCCGAGTCGCATACCGTGATGGTCAAGGTAATCACGGCGCTGCCGAAGGTGGACGCTGTATGGGAGACGGACTACACGGTGTATGGGAGTGGCGACGTCCTGGTCGAGGCCCACTTCAAGCCGAACAAGACGGATCTGCCCAAGCTGGTTCGCCTCGGCATGCAGATGACTTTGCCTGGCGGGTTCGAACGCATTACCTGGCTGGGTCCCGGCCCGCAGGAAACCTACTGCGACCGCAAGGACGCGAAGTTTGGCCTCTACACTGGAACAGTTGAGGGCCAGTTCTATGCTGATTACACCGAGACCGGCGAGAGCGGCAACAAGGTGGACTTGCGCTGGCTCGCTTTGGCCAACGGCAAGATTGGTTTGCTGGCCATTCCCGAGGAGCCCGGGTTGCTCAGCGCCAATGCGCTCCATTACGGCACGGCGGATTTGAACGCCGGAAAGCACGCCTTCGAGTTGCCGCACCGCGACTTCGTTACCCTGAACCTCGACCTCAAGCAACAAGGTGTCGGCGGCGACAATAGTTGGGGCGCCTGGCCGCACGAAGAATTCCTCATCCCCTGCCGGGAATACAGTTACAGCTTCCGCCTGCGGCCATTTGTCGCCGGGCAAGACCTTGCCAGGATGGCGAGGTGAGTGTTTGCCCGGACGGCGATCTCGGAGGGCAGTTGACCAGTCTGGATTTTGCTGAAGAACCCCCCCTTTTTGAAGATGAGCGAAAATGCATGAAAAGTGTCGAGAATTCTTACGCGCTAGCTTCGTCTGTACGCGATTTGAATTGCCGGGGTATACATCTGAGATGGTCTTTTTCACTGTCACTTTTTGACCAGAGGGGTTCTTCAGCAGAATCCAGTCTGGTGCAGTCTTGCTTAGGCCGCCGCGGATAAAGGCCGGAAATGGTTCTTGCGCGGGTCAGTGGCGGCGATGACCACGCTCACGGATTTCTGGTTGAAGCCTTTGAATCCGCCGTGGCGCTGGAGGTTTTCGAGGTGGCTGCCCAGCGCGCCCTCCCGGATGAACTGCTCAGCCTGCTCGCGCGTGATAAGGCCGTCGGCTAGCAGGCGTTCGGCGCGGTCGCGGCGCACGGGCCAGCGCTCGCCTTCGGTAAAGGCCTGGCGCAGGAACTGGAAATCGGAGAACGGGCTCATGGTGTTCACGCCGGATTCCCGGAACTGGGCGCGGAGAAAGTCGAAGTCGAACCGTGCTTCGAGATCGTGCATGCCCGCTTCGAGGAGACTTTCGCCATGGAGCCCGACCCAAAGGCCGACTGTGCCCAGGCGCGGGGCAGGGGGCAGCTTGTGCGTGGAGAAATCCAGCTCGGTTTCCTCGGGCAATAGGTCCACGTCGGCAAAGACCACGATGCCCGCGACGGGTTGCTCGGAGATTTGCGCGCCCCAGCCGGCTTCGGCGCCGGCGTAGTAACGCTCGCGCTTGCCAAAGCCGAGCTTGAGCAGGACCTGGACGAGATCGACGAAATGCTCGCGGGAACAGCGGAAGGTGTGATGGTCGTGATTGCCCCAGCCCAGGCCAAGCTGGTCCTGGCGGTGCTTTTGCATCCGCCCGGCGCGGTTGCGGCTCTGCCAATAAGCACGCTCAGCCTCGAAGAAGAACTGGCAGGCCAGGTCGGGTCCGACCAAGCCGAGGGCCCGGTCGAGGGTTTGGTGGGCGGCGCGGATGCCTTCCGCGTCGGTAGGAAACAACCGTGGGCGCGTCCGCCACAGTTCGCGGGCTTTGACAATGTTCGCCAGTTCACCGCGCATCAGTGGGACGGGGACGAACCCGGTGTAGGCGCGTCGCTCGACGGCCTCCAGTTGGGTCCCGTTTTCTTCGGCCACCAGGATGCGGCGATAACGGGAGCAGGGTTCGCCTTCCGGTTCGCCCGGCAGGTTGTGGCAAGCCATGAACTCCGCCACCGATTCAGGCCGCAAAGCCAGGACAGAGGGGTACTGCTTGTCGCGCTGCGCGCTGCTTGCAGATACCGCGACCGAAGGCGACTGTGCCGGAGTGCGCCCGTCCTCGGGCGCAGCAGCTTCCGACCCGCGCAGCATGCTGGAAAGTCCCGAGACTCCACTACTTGCGAATGAGGCTGCACCCGAAAACGGGCGCACTCCGGCGGCACGGCGAGGATGCGCGCTGTCGGCCGGGCGGAGGATGACGCGCGGCAGCGTCGTGCGCGGACATTCATAGACCGTATCGCCATTAGGCGTTTCCACCTGCGGATTGGGCACGAAGCCCGTTTCGCGCAGGGCGGGCTCTTCACCGGGAGCCAGCACGAGATGATCAACCCATTCAAAGAGGTCAGTACCCGTCTCAGCCCGCATTCGGTCGGCAAGCCGGTGGGCGAAAGAATTCCGGTCCAGGAACAGGGCGATACGCTCGCGCAGGAACTGTTCAGCTTCATTAGCCAAAGGCCAGTCAAAGCTCTGGGGTAACTCGGAGGCGGAGGTGCAATTGGCCTCCGGTTTCGGGGCCAGCTTACGCTGATGGTCGTCCGTTGCGTGGATCATAGCAGGTCTCGTACAAGAATAGTCTAAACCCGCCGCCGTGCAACCGACTGACTGCATAAGGTTAGCGCGAAGGGGCAAGGGATTGAGAGCGACCGAGGAGGAGAAGACAAGAAGATTGAAGACAGGAAAATCGAGAATAGGAAGATTAGGAAGCTGTTTATTTTTCTGTCTTTAATCTTCCTGTCTTCTTCCCCAGTTCATCGGCCGAAAGTCCCATTAGCGCTGAAAGCGCAATTCATGCTTCGTCTTTCCGACCGCGCGCCAGCCACTCGGCGTAACCCCCAGTTATGAAGCAGGCCGTTGGCCTGCACCCGAATAACTCCAGACGCTTCGCGCAATTCGGTCGCGTCTCCGCATCTTTCCGCCCTTGCGCTTTGGTTGCCGTTTCATGAGCTGGCGCTGGTGTAGCGGCGCATGGAGGCGCGCCAGCCCCATTCGGAAACGCAAAAGCAGACGACGCTCATGAGTAGCAACAGGAGGGCGGGGAAGGGAGTGCTTAGTTTGTCGGTCAGCAGGCGCGCCGGCACGTTGGACACCAGCAGCATCGGCAGGGCGAACGTGAATACGATCTTAAACAAGCCGTGGAACGCCTCGTCGGGCATGCGGGCAATGTTGAAGAGGTTGTAATAGCCCCAGACAATNNCCCTGCGCGCGCACGGTCCAGAAGCTGATGCTGGCCAGCAGGAACATCAGCGAGTAGTGAATCGCAATGCCCATCACGCACAGCGCCAGGAAGCCGAACACCTGCACGAGCGTCGGGACCAGGTGCAACTGGTGCGCGGCATAGGCCATCACGGCTACCGCCGAGCCGGCGTTGACGAAGGCCCCGAGGTCCACTTGCCGCAGCGACACGACGAAGCGGGTGTTGACTGGCAGCAACAGCAGGAAGTCCAGTTTGCCTGTGCGCACGAGTTCGGAAAGGTTGGTGCAGTTGATGAGGAAGAAGGCCTGGTACACCTGCTGAATGAAGTGGCTGGCGCCAACCAGCATTACCACCTGCCACTTGGTCCACGTGCCGATGTGATCGGTGTGCAAGTAGAGCACGCTGATGAAGCAGAGCTGCAGGCCGAACCAGAGCAGTTCGACGAGAATCCAGAGCAGGAAGTTGCTCTTGAAGCCCATCTCGCGCGCGACCGAGTTCTTCCACAGCGCGGCGTAGATGGAGAGGTAGCGTGAAACGTGATGCGTGAAACGTGATGCGTGAAACGTAATGCGGGATGGGGAGGGAGTGGCGCGTAGTGCGTGGTCCGTGGGGCTGTTTCCCACTTCGGTTTGCGGTTTGCGGTTTGCGTTTTTCACTTTAGCCTCCCACCGCCGAATACTTCTTGATACCCCGGCGCCAGGCGAAGCGCGCTATGCTGTAAGCCGCGACGACCCAGAGCGCCTGGATCAGCAATCCGCGCATCAGGTCGGCGCCGGTGGTCTTGCCCATATAAATGCTTACGGGGAAATATAGCTGGTAGGGGAAGGGTGTGAAGAAGAGCGCCTGTTCGAGGCCATGCGGGAGGATGTCGAGCGGGAACAGGTGGCCGCTGGCAAGGTATTCGAAGGCAAAGAGGATAAAGATGAAGGTCGAGACTTCGAGCACCCAGAACGCCAGCATCGCCATCGCATACGACGTGAAGAACTGGAGCAGCGCGGTCAGGACGGTTGAGACGAGAAAGCAGCCGAAAGCAGTCCAATCCGGCGGCAGCACAAAGTATTGGTGCAGATAAAGAATGAAGACCGTCAGCGGTATCACGGCCACGGCGAGGTAGGTCACCCGACCGGCCAGGAACAGGCAGAGCCGGTACCAGAGGTAGTCGATCGGTTTGAGCAGGAACTGGCTGATATTGCCGTCCTTGATGTCGGCGGCGATCTGCCAGTCGTCCTCGTTTACCGCCGTCAGAGCGTCCACCACGGTGGTGAGCAGGTAATACGAGATCATCTGGGCCAGCGAATAGGTGCCGACCGTCGTCCCCGCGCCGTTGCCGGAGTAGATCTTCTGCCAGATGTAAAGCATGGCGATGAGCGGAATGAGGCCGAAAACCGCCCGCGCCAGGAAGTTGAACCGGTAGGTCAGGTTGTTCTGAATGCCGATATTGATGACATGCCAGTATTTCTTCATCTCGCCGCGTGTGGTGCATACCGTAATGCCCGTATGGCGGGTTGAAAAGGGCCGAATGGGGCGTCCGAAAAAAGCTGGTCTTTTCCGGGCGGCGGGATAATCTTTGGACCTGCCGGTCAGAATCCGAAAAGCCATGATCGATCAAAAGCATTGTCCGTATTGCAGGACGCCCGCCGCCACCGGATGCAAGCACCTTGCCGTGGCGGCTGAAGGACGCGATTTTGTGCGGCGTTGCGTTGAGTTGTGCCAGGGAGAGAAGCAGTGGCGCGGATTGGGCGAGCAGCGGCGCCGCCAGCGGGTCCTCACGGGTGAATGGTCGCCGGAACGAGAAGACTATACCTGGCTGGAGACGGCGTTCTGCGAGCAGTTCCTCAAGCGGTTGACGTGGTTTGGGGAGATGCAATACGAATTGCGGTCCGGGCCCAAGCCCAACCAGGCGGGTTTTTGGGTGTTGTTGTGGTCGAAAGACCCGCGGCAGCTTTGGTGGGAACTGCGCGACGAATTTGAGCGCCAGGCCCAGGCAGAGCAACCGAAGCGCGCCAGCAGTCCGAAGGCCGCCGTGCGCAGCCCGAAAACGGACCGCCGGCACGAACGAGCGCTGCCGCTTTGAAGCAGATGTTGCCGGAATGACAAAGGCCGCTACACTCGGCCCGTGATTCGGAACATTATCTTCGACTGGTCGGGCACGCTCGTGGACGACTTGCCCGCGGTCTGGCAGGCGACCAACTACGTCCTGACGCAGTCCGAGCGGCCGGAGATGAGCCTGGACCAGTTCCGCGCCGAGTTCTGCCTGCCCTTCACGATTTTCTATGACCGGCACGTCCCACATATTCCCCTCCCGCAACTGGAAACTTGGTTCCACAGCCGGTTCCGCGAGGTGCAGGGCTCGGTCTGCGCGCTGCCCCATGCGCGCGACTTCCTGGAGTTTTGTCGCGCCCGCAAGCTCCGCACCTTCCTGCTAAGCACCGTCCATCGCGACCATTTTGCCGTGCAGTCCGCCATCACGGGGTTTGGGCCCTACCTCGATAAACCGTATGTGAACGTGTGGGACAAGCGGGAGAAGATTCATGAGATTCTAGAGGAGAACGCCTTGGCGCCAGACGAGACGCTGTTCATTGGGGACATGCAGCACGACATCGAGACCGCCCGGCACGGAGGCATCCACTCCTGCGCGGTCCTCACGGGCTACAACACGCTCGAGCAACTGCGCGCGGCGGAGCCGGATTTAATCGTCGAGCACCTGGCCGAGCTGCGCGGGATTCTGGAAAAGAACGGCCTCCACCTCAAAGCCGAGGGCAGACGATTCGAGGAGGGCCGCCCGCCCATCGTGACCGTCGGGGGGTTGATCTTCGACGACAAGGGCCAGGTGCTGATGGTTCGCACGCATAAGTGGTCGGACCTCTGGGGCATTCCGGGCGGCAAGGTCAAGTGGGGCGAGCCTTCCGTCGAGGCGCTGCGCCGCGAACTCCAAGAGGAAACCGGCCTGGCCGTCTCGGACATCGAGTTCGTGCTGGTGCAGGATTGCATTCACTCGAAGGAATTCTATCGCGATGCGCATTTCGTTCTACTGAATTACACCTGCCGGTGCGCGGGCGAGCCGGCGGTGAAGCTGAATGACGAGGCCCGCGAGTTTCGGTGGGTGACGATGGCGCAGGCCCTGGAACTGCCGCTCAACCAGCCCACACGCACGCTGTTGCTGGCTGTGGCAGCGTCAAAACATTAAGGGAGAGAGCATGGCTAAGATTACGATTGTTGATCTGGAAGTCTTTTATTGTGTCGGTGTCCCCGATGAGGAACGCGCCAAGCCGCAGCGCCTCCTGGTGACCGTGGATATGAGCCTCGATTTCACCTCCGCCATCGCCAGCGACCGGGTCGAACGAACGATCAATTACCAAACCGTGGCGGATGAATTGTTGAAGTTCGGCGAGGGCCGGAGCTGGAAGCTCATCGAGAAGCTGGCTTCCAACATAGCGGACCTGGTTCTGGCGAAATACACGCCCGATGCGGTGATGGTGGAAGTGAAGAAGTTCTCCATTCCACAGGCCGGCTTCGTCTCGGTCAGCCTGGGCAAAGCCCGTTTGGAGCGCCAGGCGGTTGACAGAACCTCTCCTTTGCGTTAACGGCCGCGGGCCGCTCAGGCCGGGACGCCGGTAATGTAGGTCTGCAACTGGCTGATCGTCGTGTGCTGCGCCGAGATGATCCAGTTTACCAGGTCCCCGATCGAGACGATGCCCGCGATCCGGTCGCCGTCCAGCACCGGCAGGTGCCGGAAATGGTGGTCGGTCATCAAGCGCAGGCATTCTTCCACCGTGCTCGAAGGGCTCACGTGGATGACGTGGCTGGAAAGGATTTCCCGCACCGCCGTCGTTCGTGAGGCCTTGCCCTTGATCACGACCTTACGCGTGTAGTCGCGCTCCGATATGATGCCAACCAGCTTGTCATTCTCCGTGACAAGCAGTGCCCCAACGTTCTTGTCAGCCATTATTTGGATGGCCTCGAATACGGTGGCGTCCGGGGAGATGGACCAGACGGTGTTTCCTTTATGGCTTAGGATCTCGCTGATGGTTCCGTTTGGGTTCATTACGGTTATAGCATACCACGCCCGGGGGCGCTTGACACCTACTTTCTTCCAAGTTCAGCGAAGGAATTCCTCGTAGAATGTCACCGCCGAAATGATGAAGCCGATAAGGGTGATGATGTGCCGCACCCACTGCTGGGGAATGCGTTGCGCGTAATGGGAGCCGAGGAAGTAGCCGAGCAGCGCGCCGACCGTCATCACCCCGGCCTTGGGCCAGTGAATGAGGCCGGCGCAAATGAACCAGACCGCGGCGACGAGATTGATCAGGGAGGCGAGAATGGTCTTGAGGGTGTTCATCTCATGGATGTTGGTCAGACCGACGAACCCCAGCGAGGCCAGCATCAGAATGCCGATGCCGGCGCCGAAATAGCCGCCGTAAATGGCCACGGCGAGCTGGAACAGGATGGCGCCGGCCACCGCATGATGCTTCCCTGAGGGAGCGGACTCAGTGTCCCGGGCCGCGAAGCGCCGAAAAGCGCCCTGGGCGACGAAGAGCACGGTGGCGAACAGGATCAGGAAGGGCACCAGCTTGGAGAAGGTCTTGTTGCTGGTGCAGGTGAGCAGGACGGCGCCGAGCAACCCCCCCGCCACGCTGACGGGCACAAAGCGCCACAACCAGGGCCTGACGGGCTCGAGGTGCCGGCGGTAGCCGTAGATGCCGCCTGAGGTGCCGATCACCAGCGCCAGGGTGCTGGTGGCGTTTGCGATGATCGGCGGTGTGCCGAAGAAGAGCAGCGCAGGAAATGTCACCAGTGTGCCTCCGCCAGCCACGGCATTGATCGCGCCGCCCGCCGCTGCGGCGAGCATTAGTCCGAGGATTTCAATCGCCGACATTCTTGGCGCGACAGCCTAGCGGAGGGTGAGCGGAACTCAAGCTCTGCCCGTGGCTCACGGCGGGCCCAAGGTTGTTTCAAGGCCAGTCCGTAATTCTTGGCGTTGCGCGGTGGCCGCCGTTTGTGCCGATATTGGGCGGCTGGCTGTCACGTTAGGGAGGAGAACACGAGAGCACTTCCCAATGTCTCGGCTTTCCCCCCTCTCCCCAGGCTTTGAGGTGGCTTTGTGGTCGCTTTAGGGTGGCTTGGTGTGGCTGTACCTGGGGATTGCAAATAGCCGATGGCAAATGGCCAATTGCGCAGCCGGTCGCCCTTTTCGGTTTCAGCTTTCAGCTTTCAGCATTTCAGCTTTTGCCAGATTGTGGCTTTGGGTGGCTTGTGCGTTCTCCCGCCTCTATTTCTGCTTTCTACTTTGTGCTTTCTGCTATTGCCTGGCAGTGGCTTGGCCGGGCTGTTCAAGGT
>PLZQ01000042.1 GCA_003152225.1 Limisphaerales bacterium
CGGACGCTGGCGGCGGCACGTTCGGCAATAACCACGTAAACGCAGCCAGGCCGATCCAGACAACCGCCGTGACGCAACCGGCCCTGGTTGAACTGTCCGCGCCCAGGGCGCTTACCACCCAGCAACCGACCATCCATCCGACTGTGGCGACGGCACGCATAGGGCCGAATTGGCGCTGGGAATTCTGCAGGCGCGAGAAAACGATAGTGCTGCCAATGCTCCCCGTCGGTGAGTAGAAGAATGCCTGCATCTGGACGACCAGGAGCACCGCCACAGCAGGCCACCTCCGCTCGATCGCCCAACTCGCCAAGCTCGCGGTGATGGCGCTCCCGCTTGCCAACCACCGCAGGACCTGCACGGGCGAGGCATGCCGGTCCGCCATCGCGCCGAACAAGAGCGGAGAGACGAGTGCCGCCATGGCGGTCGTTGCATACGCATAGGGGCGGACCCCGGCCAAGTCGTGGGCCTCGAGCACGCTCCCCAGGGTCACCAGCCAAGTGCCTGCCGCCAGCGACTGGAGAAAGAACAAGCCGGCCAATTCGCCGTATTCGACGCCCCGAACTTTCGAGTTCAGGACCGGCACACCCTAGCCAACCCAAGCCGATCGGAGGACCTCCTGACGGAGCTCGAATCGTGGCCGGCAGGCTGGACAATCTCTTGAAGCGAATGAAGCAACATAGCGCTGCCACTTTAAATGCTGAACCCGCCCTGTCCTGTCCAGTGGAAAGCCGCTTGTTTTTCTGCGACTCCGGGAACAAAAATGTCCGTGCAAATCGCACATGCACGAGCCACGAACATCAAGGAGAGGACCTGAGCTTCAAGGTGGTGGCGTGATTATCCACGGCGTCAGAACCGTTTTGCTGGGTTGCGTCCTATCAATGGCGCTCCGCGTGGCGCTGTCGGCGGCGAAAACCGGGCAACCTGTCCCGTGGTGGGACGATTTCCCAGCGCTGATCCAAGTGGGCGATCCGAGAACTGCAGTTCGGGCGCACGCTTGTGCGGCGTTGTGCGGGGCAGCGGACGATCCGACTTGGGGGATATTTGGGCAGCGACAAAGCATCGTTTCCTTCGGCAAGCGCATTGAGGAACTTCACGGAGCCGGGTTGAAAGCGCTCACCTGGTTCGAGGGTTTCGGCACCTGCGGCTCGTACATTGCGCAGGTCAAGCGGAATCCCGACGGCTCATGGGTGAAGGACCAAAGGGACTCCTCGGTCACACGCCTGTTCCATCAGCATTGGAATTGGGAAGCGTTCGACGGTACAGGGGAAATTCGCTGGGTGGGCCCGCACTGCTGTTTTACGGATGAGGAGTTCGCCCGTCCTTGGACACGGCTGCATCCGCGCTATGGCTGTGTGCCCATGACCTACCCGGACGGGCGCGTGAGCGCCGGCTACCGGGGCGACGGAGGAGATCCGCGAAATAGCTGCGTTCTGGACGCTGGTTGTGCCAAGGATGTGCTCGGGCGGGTGACTTTTGAGTACAACTACAATGCCTCGGTGAACCAACTGCAACCGGACACCCTTCAGCCACGCGGGCCTATTACGGGTTTGATGCGCGTGGAGGATGCCCCGCTGGGGCCGCCTGATCCAGGCTTTACGCCCGAACAATGGAAGCGGCTGAAAAAGCCGGGTTATGCTGGGGACGTGGATGCCGGCAAGGACTCGGCCTGCCCGATATGGGACGACTACGCCCGGGCCTCGGTGCGTCAGGCGCTCGACGCCGGCATTGACGGCTTGTGGGTGGACAACTATTCACCCTGGGACAGCTTCAACGCCAAGCCGGTGCTTAAGGCGTTTGGCGAGTGGTCGGTGGCCGGCTTCCGGGATTATCTGCGCACTCATTTCTCGGCGCGGGCGCTGTCAGGCATGGGAGTTGAAAACGCTCAACGGTTCGACGTGCGGCAATACCTGCAGGCACGCTGCCGGGAATGGGGCGGCGACCAGGGCCAGCTTTCAGACCCGCGCTGGTACGATCCGCGCTGGCAGGATGACCCCGTATGGCGCGCTTACCTCATTTATAAGCGTCAGACCGGGACGGCCGCACTTTCGAGATTCTACCAAACGCTCAAGCAGGAGGCAGCCACGGCGGGCAAACCCGATTTCCTGGTCATGGGCAACGATCTTCCTCTATTCTCACTCGGCTGGGTGCGCGGCGACTTGGACATGGTCAGCACCGAGTTGACTTGGGGATGGCATCTGACGACGGGTCCCCGGGGAATCATGGCCCCGCCTCACGGAAACTATGTGCCGGTTTACAAGCTGGCGCGCGAACATGCCCGCAGCCGTTTTGTGAACCTGTGGATGTATGTGCCCGAGGCACAATTGGGCAGGACCAATATCGCCCGCGTGCTCTATTACCAGGCGCTGGCGAACCACGCTTTGCCCATGCCGTTCCCCGGAGACCGGACAGCGGGCAACCCGGCCACCGACGCGGACTTTTTTGATTTTGTGCGCCGCATGGCTCCCATCTTCGGCGATCGGGTGCCCCTCGAAGAGGTCGGGCTGTATTACTCATCTTCTTCGCAGTTGATGGAAATGCTGCCAGGCGGGTTCCGGGATCACCACCGTCAGCCTCACAGTTTTGCCTTTTGGGGCTGGGGCACCGCGCTGACCCAACTGCACGTTCAATGGCGAGCGGTGCCCGAATGGAAACTGGNNTCCCTCAGGCGGAGGTCATCGAGAAACACGACGCGGCCTCGCTGGAGGCCTGGATACGAGAGGGCGGCACCCTCATTGTAACGGGCAGCAGCGGCACTCGCTTGGGCGAGAGTGACAACTTTGAGCGTGTCCCCAAAGGTTCAACGCTGCCGGTTACCATCGAGGACTCTCGGGTGGCCGAAGCCCGGCCTCGTCCCCTCGGTAAAGGCCGGGTCCTCTATCTGCGCCGAGATCCCGGCTTTGATTTTTACCTGGCGGACAAAGAACGCGCGGCGATGCTCAGCACATTTAGCCGGACGCTGGAGGCGTTGCCCACCAGCGGCGGCAGCCCCGCTTTGGAAGCGCCCGGAGTGCCTGCGACGGTGGGGTTGACGCTCTATCGTAACGGCAAGGGCCTGTTCGTGGACGTGAATAATACCGCGCTCGATCTAGAGACGGACACCATCACCCCGGCGATGCCGCTGCGTTTCACGGTCAATCTGCCCAAGGAGTTGCGCGGCCAGAAACTGCGTGTCCGGGTGCTGGCTCCGGAGGATGCACCCGGAGTTGAATTCGTTCAAAAGGGCAGCCAACGGTTAGAAGTGGAGCTGGGGGCAGTACCGGTGTTCGCTTCAGTGCAGATAGAGGCGGCCAATCAATATGACTCGAACTGAACCTTCAAGCCAACCAAGATGAAACCTCGATCCCTGTCTGTCTCCCTTCCGCTTGTCCTCCTCACCCTCCTTTCGCCTCTGCAAAGCAGCACTGCGGCGGAGGCCGGCATTCCCATAAGCGTTAACCTAGCGTTTG
>PLZQ01000329.1 GCA_003152225.1 Limisphaerales bacterium
TAGGTACTGTATAGGTACCGGATAGGTACCGGATAGCTGTTCGCCAGTTGTACGCCGGGGATACGCCAGGTACCCAATAGCGAACCGCCGTGTCGGCGCCGGGTATCCTGGCCAGTTCCAGGAAATTCGATCAGACGCACTTGAAACTACCGCCCACTCTGGTATTCCATCCGGGCATCTGATATAGGCACCAGAATGGGTGGAATGTAAAATGATCCAGGAAAACCCTACCAAACCGTGCCGGCCGATTGGCGATCTGAGGTCAGGCTGGCCGCCCAGGGCCCGCAGGATACAAGGCGACTGGAGCAGTTCTATGAAAGCAACAATCCCAAAGTGTAAGTATGGCCACAATCAGCATTCCGGGACCCTTTCACGGAGGAACGCAGATAGCCCAGGATTTGGGCCACATGTTCGTCCGCCAAGGCCTTGGCTGCTTTCAGCCAGACATAGTTGATTCCTGGCTTTTGCGCCTTTTGCGCCTTTTCGCGGCAGAGGGGCTTTCCCCACCTGTCCCGTCAGATGGCACATGTCCCTTCTAACCGACTGAGAACCGTTGTTTTCCAGACTGGTTTGAAGGCGGACTTCTGCCCGGCACTGGCCTCCTCCGGCCCGGTTTGCCCCGGAATCGCCCTGCTTCTCGCGCATTGCCTGGCCACTCGGCCGCTGCCGACCGCCTACGGTCTTGGCGATGGGGAAAAACCGCCAGAAAACCGGCCAACCCTGCCTGTTGACGCCCCCCACCAGTTCTGGCAGGATTAGGCCGCAATGAATGAGGGCGAAAAGCAATTCTCCTTCACCCGCGCAGCGCCAAGTACAAGCGGGCGCGCGAAAAACCAAATTCCTATCAGTTCCTATCAGTTATCAGTTAAACTGCACGAGCATCACAACCCGCAATACGGCCTGCAATGGAAAGACGTCACCGATCGAATTAAGAATAATGTCCGGGACCTTATTTGCGGGAATCGATTTCGTTCTTGGCCGTTTTATAATCAGAACCGCAGTCGATAAAAAACGGATAGGGTAGAAGCGTTGATGCTATACGGACTCGTTGCTGAAGGTAACACGTCGGTCCAGGGTCCTTTGACCGTGGGGGCATTTTGCAGAATCGCGCCCGGTGAACTCCATGAGACAACGATGTCGTTACCTGACCTTTCGATGTGCAAGGATGGCGCGAGGACAATGCCTGCGGACTCGGCATAGCCGATGTCCACTTGAGCTGTGCCATCGCCGTCTCCGTCGAGAATTCGCAATTCGCCATCAGCATCGTGCGCGAAAATCGTGGCCAGATCGGGTTCGAGCGCCAGGAGGTCCGGGTAATCGGGCGACTGGGGAATAAGGCTGTTGTCTCCCGCATCAATGGCGCTCGATCCCGCGGCCAGGTGGTAATCCCCACCGCCTTGAAAGCCGGGCGCAGTTCCGATCAACGAGTACTCCAGCCGGACCGGCGTTCCATCGAGATTGACATCGTTACCGTCAACGATGCTGTTCAAAATAGTAGCGCCCGGGCTGATCAGACCCGGGCCACCGTTGTTCACGATCGTCGAGTTGATCACGATCAACTTGCTGGTAAATGCGCCATCCCAAACACCGCCGCCGGCATTGCCGGCAACCAGATTTCCAACGAAGAGGACGCGAGGGTGCGATCCAATTTGAACACCTCCTCCTTCCTCGGCTGTGTTTTCAATGAATCGGCTGTTGGCAACCAGATCGCCCCGGCCGTAGCTGTTCAGCGAGAGGCCGCCTCCGCTACCGGAAGAAATGTTGTGGTGAAAATAGCTTCCCGTGATGATCATCTGGTCCCCCTCTAAATCGGCCATCCCGCCGGCTTCGCCACCATTCGTGCTCACATTGAAGGCGATCTCAGTGTCCTTGATGATAGCTTTGCCGCAGCAGTCAATCGTGATTCCACCTCCTCGGTAGCTTTGCTCGGCGCGGTTTGAAACCACCAGCGAATCGACCAATTCGAGGTCGGCAGTATTTCCTGATGCGAGAATGCCCCCGGAGCCAAGATTCTGGCTCACGCTCACGTTTAAAAGGCGCGTTCTGCTTTCCACCGATACGCCACCCCCCTCGATCACGCCGAAGGCATTCACCCCGCCTCCTCCGGTGATGGTGAGGTCGCGGATCGTGTTCGTAATGCCGCGGGAAGGATCGCTTATGATGACCCAGCCGCTGGTATCGTCCACGCCACCGCTGATAATAGTCTTTCCCGGTCCCGCCCCGCGCAATGTCACATCAACCAGTCGGACTCCGCCCGCGAACGTTCCCGCATCCAGGCGGAGGATGTCCCCGGGACAGGCTTGCGCGACGGCGTCGGCGAGGCTTGCCCCCGCGGGGACGAATACCTCCGGATCGGTGGGTGGCGCGACGGAAATCGTCTGCAGTACCGTGTCGGACTGCCCCGCATTGTCGTAAACAGTCAGACTGACCTCGATCGTGTCGCACACCTTGAGTTGCACGGAGGCTTCACTTAGGCCAAACGACCAGTACCGGCTGGCGATGCCGTCATCGTCGGTGGAAGTATCCGTGAAGGTGACAATATCCCGCGCCATGGGATTAACAGGCGTGTAGGTAAAACTGGCCTGCGGGGGCATGTTGGATAGGACATTAACCGTTTTGGCGAGCGCATTCGTGGCGCCTTTGTCGTCGGTGACGTGCAGACGCACGTTGAAACTTCCGCTCGACGCGTAAGTGTGCGTGGGGTTCTGCTGCGTCGAAGTGCTTCCATCGCCGAATTGCCATACCCAGGCGGCAATCGTCCCGTCCGAGTCGGTGCTGTCATCGGTGAATGTTGCAGGGACGCCTTGGCGAACAAGCGTGGGCACCGTGAATGCCACAGTGGGAGGAGCGTTTGTGCCGGAGGGAGTCGAACAGGAGGAATTGGCCGCGTTAGTGGACATGATGTAATCAGTCCCGCCGACGTTGGCGATCTGCGAGGGCGGAGTCGTCCGCAAGGTTACGGCTGCAAGCGGGAAGGTCTCATACGGACTGGTTATCCGCGTCCCATCGACTGTGCGGAAGAGGCGGACCCCGATTTGAGTTTGGTTACCTTGAGTGACAATTCCGAGCAGGTCGCCGCATCGACTGAATTGCCAAAAAGCGGTCGAGAGAATTGTCTCATTATGAACGTTGGCCCCGGAACTTCCGGTAACGAGATTCCTTTCGAGATTTACGAGAGTAAACTCCACACTGCTTTGACCGCTCACCCATGCGTAAACAAACGTCCGGTCCTGCGAGTCAGGACTAAAGCCCCAAGTGGCCACGCCGAAGTCGTCTCCCGGCGAGCCGGGTGGCACACTGAAGGTGAATTCGTTCTGGTAGGCTAATGATCCCGTGCGGACATCATAGATGCTCAGCGCGGTGTGCGACTGCGAGGTGAGGGCCGAATAGAAAAAATATTCACCGTGCGAGCTGAATTGAACCCGAGAGCTGCCGGTCACTACTGCCAGGGGGGCGAAAACGGGGGCGGCATTGCTTCCGGTGAGGGTATACAAGGCTACGTTGTGGGTTGATCCATCCATGTATTGGATCACGAACCGATCGTCGTCGGGACTGAACCCAAAAGTGCTACTGGCCGGCGGAGATTCGGTCAGCAGGGTCGCACCCGTGGATATCCGAGTGACCACTAGGTTGACGATCGAACCGGTCAGGTTTGTGGTCACGCGGTAGATGCCATTGGGCGAAGTGCTGCTATCGCCAGAAGTGGCGACGAGCTGGGGCTCAACCCCTTGGTCAGGAGCGATATAGCTTCCGACATTAGTGCAGTCACAGTCGATCCCGTTAGTGGCCATCGCGGCGAAGGCCGTCAATAACAAAGCCACAAATGATAGGAATGGCATCTTGACGCTCCGTGCGTGTCGGAGAATTTCATTTCTATTGAACGCAGCGTGCTTGTTCATCTCCGCTGACATTAGACGTTGAAGGGCAATAGGCAACATATTTCCCCGATTAAAATAGCACCAGAAAATAAAGCCGATGCTTGCATATCCGATGATTAGTCCAATTAGTAGGGCACACACATCATAGATTATTGATTTACGCATGGCGGAAGCTCCTAAAAAAAATGGAAGGTTAAGTTGTTGAAGGACATCCTCGTTTCGACAGAGCCGATTGGCTTCATTACAGAAGTTGGCAGCCAAGAGTATCAGTGGTTTGTAGATATGAAGCGAGACGGTTCGGTTTGCGGAGAGTATGGCTATCAGTGTTCGGTTGAAGATGCCATTAAACAAAACAGAGTGATTCCGACAGGTGGCAAGTCGGGCTTTTTTGATTTGCACGTCCCCGAAAAGGGCAAGCAGTTTATTCGGGATTATGATGCGGTCTGGACGATTCGAGGCATTATTGACACATGGACGTTCCCAGCATTGAGATGGATATTGGTAGGCGTTGCCGGCATTGCAGTCTTGTTGCTTTCGGCGTACATACTCAATAAATATGGCCTCAAATAATGAGAAAGGGTCAAACCGGAGGTTTGTTTCGCTTGTTGTTGGCCCTTGAGGTTGCGGGCATGCCGCGCAGGATGCGAATGGAGTATCCGGGGGCCATCTACCACGTCATGGACCGGGGCGACCGCCGGGAGTCAGGCAGCCGGCTGGCCGGGAAGGAGTTCTAGGCCGGAATTACGAAGGCGGCCTGGTGCTTGATGCCTTCGTCCAGGGTGGCCAGTTGCATCCCGTGCTTTTGAGCCAGGCTGGCGAGATAGAAGTCTAGCAAGGCGTCAGACCGTAGATTGGTCCGGCCTACCCGGCCAGGCGCGCTTCTGGGAGTGGAAATTGGGACCAGCCAAGGCATACTACCTGTAGGGGCCGGCCGACTTGGGAGAACCCCACATATAGTGCTTTCTGGAGCGTTTTTGGCGCTACGTGCCTCAGATTGCAACGGTTGGCCTCGTCGGTGGGCTTTCGGTACAACGGCGCGATTGGCACCCGGGAAGAACCTGCCGGATTCCGGCGTAAGCTCTGAGCCTGGAGGATGTTACGCTACTCCGGCCCAGTTAAACGGAAGTGCCGTCCAAGAAAGGGATCCGCAGATCAGCGACTGCGGCCCGGGGCAAAGCGAAGTGAAAGGAGCGGCACCCAGGCAATGCGGGCAACCATGGTGAATAGGTATCACAACATAGTTCTTGCCTTACTTTCTGTTGTGAGTAGGATTAAGACATGAACGTAGCCATAAAAGCAGAATCAGTTTACTTCTCGGTCAAAGGACAGGTGGTTATCCCCCAGCGTTTGCGGAAGGAATTTGAGATTGAGGAGGGCACGCGGGCTTACGTTGAGTCCACGCCTGAAGGCATTCTCATTAAGCCCGTCACTACCAAATTCATCCGCAGCCTGCGCGGTTCGCTCAAGGGCAAGGGCGTGATGAAGGCGATGATGGAAGACCGCAAAGCGGAACGGGAGCTCTGATATGGCCACGAAAGTATTGGATAGCTGGGCGCTGATTGCGTTCTTCGAGGACGAGCCAGCGGCTGAACAGGTGGAAAAGCTGCTCGCGCAGGCGGCAGCGGAGAAACACAAGCTCCTGTTGAGCGTCGTGAACTGGGGCGAGATTTACTACAACACAATGCGCGAGGTCTCACGGGAAGCTGCCGAACAAAAGGCCCGCGAGATTTCCACGCTGCCCATAGACATCGTTGGCGTGGGCGACGACCTTGCGCTCGCCCGCCAGGCCGCCATCTACAAAGCCACGCACAAAATGGCCTACGCCGACTGCTTCGCCGCCGCGCTGGCCAAAATCAAAAACGCCGAACTCCTCACCGGCGATCCGGAATTCAAGTCGGTCGAGGGCGATGTGAAGGTTTTCTGGCTGGCCGCAAAATAAACGCAATAGTGGACGGGTCAGCTCCGGAATGCGTCAAACAAGGCTGGCAGGGCGGTGAGTTGGGGGCAGGGGCGGCAGCGAGAGCACGGCCAGGAAGGCACAGGCGCCGGCCCGCCCGCTCAAAGTAATCGAATGAAGTCCTCTAGCCCGATGTCCGTCTGCCGCAGGGTCACCGGGGACCGTAGCGCGAGACCGGCCCCATCTCTGGAAATCTCGCCATCAGGCCAATCGCGGCTTCCATTAAGAAGAAGGGGGACGCCCTTGACGAGCGCCCCCCCTCGCGATTCATTCCAGTTATCTGAGCTGAAACTGCCCTCATGGCCCAACCCCAGCCGCCCTGGGGCGACCGAGGCCGGGCTTAAGGCGGATCTTATTTCTTGAGCCGGAAGAATTGTGGGGTTCCTGTTGCCGGTGCGTAGGCCGCGTTCTCGGAGCCTTCCACCGTCACCGACAGTCCTGAAGGACCCCAACCGCCCGAAACTGTGGACGATTGCTCAATGCCATAACCCGTGAGTGAGGTTGGCCAGGCGATCCGCACCTGGTTGCCGGTCCAGTGCTGGATCTTCAAGGTGGGCTTTGGTGCCCCGCTGAGCAGCGCCGTCACGTCCGCCGGGGTGATCGCATAGTTGTAGATACGCACGTCGTAGAGTTTGCCGTTAAACCAGGATTCAAAACTCCCGGTGGTGCTCGACTCCCGCGCCCCGATGCCCACGTGATGGTTAGGCGCCATGCTCATCGGCGCAAAGTCGCCAACCAGGTTGACACTCGGATCGAGCACGCCGTCCACGTAGCATTTGCGAATGCCCGTCACGCCGTCCCAAACGCCGGCGAAGTGATGCCACTGACCATCGATGATCGTCACGGACCCCACCCCGTCGTAGTTGCCCGAGGCCGTGCCACGGACGGTGAAAGCTTCCGTGTCACCACCACCGCGGCGTATTTGCCAGCCGATGCCGTCCTCGCCGCGCTTGGAGGCGAACCCATTCCAACCACTCGGGACGCCTTTCGCCCAAAGGGCAACGCTGAAAGCCGAGGAGATCCCGGCGTCAAAGGTTGTCTGATAGCCGGCATCTGTAGCGGCGCTATTGGTAACCACCACGCCGACGGTGACCCCGGCGGTCGCATTGGCCGTCAGATCGAGCGATTGGCCGCTGAAACCCGCGGGCACGTCAGCCGAGTAGGCCAGCGCTTCTGGATTGGCGCCGACGACCATGCCGTCGTGCGTTCCGGCCGGCGTATAGCTCGACTTGTCCGTCAGGTCCGCCGCACCGTTAAACCAGTGACCGATCAGCTTCGGCGCGACCACCAGGTTGACCGTGGTGAGTGCCGCCGTGCCCACCCCGGCGGCTCCGGCGGTGATGTTGATCTGCCCGGGACCAATGGTCAGGAGGTTCACCACCTGGACCAGCGATCCAATCGGGAACGTAATCGCAGTGGGGCCAACGATGGAGACAACCGTAGGACTATTGTTGGTGAGGTACACCGTGACCGGGGCGGTCGCGGTCGCGCCGGTGGGCAGGGTGACCACCAGTTGCACCGTTTCCCCTACCGGAATCGTCTCATGCGGCACCGCAAGCGTGAATGCGGTGGGCGGATTGACGATGACGCCGACTTCCTGAGAACTCAATGCGTAGCTATAGACTCGAACGTCGTACATTGAGCACGGGAAGAATCTCCGGAAGCTCCCGGTGTCGAGCCCCCCGAGCATCAGGTGATCGTTGCTGGACAGCGCAAAGGGACCAAAGTCGCCACTAACCAATAGGACTTGGTTGCCATCCACGTAGAGCGTCCGGATTCCGGTCGTGCCGTCCCAAGTGGCCGCGTAGTGATGCCAGTTATCGTCAACCCCCGCCGCGGCAGAAGGGTCATCAGCGCCCGGAGTTCCGCGGATGGTGAACACCGGTTGGACGGGACTGGAGGTCCCGTTTCGCCGGATTTGGTATCCGTTAGATTCCCCGTCCTTCGAAACCCACGCATTCCAGTCTTCAGTCGTTGGCGTTGATCCTTTCGCCCAATAGGTGATGCTGAACTTTTTGGCCATCTGGTTATCGAAGGTTTCCACATAGCCCAGTTCAACGGTGGACGAGTTGGTGATCATCACCGCCACGTTGCCGGCGGTCAGATCGAGTGAAAACGCCCCGGAAGGAGCGACTGCGGGCACGTCGCCGGTGAATTGCAGGTAGCCGGCGTTGGCGCCGACGGCCACGCCATCGTGCGTGCCTGCGGGACGGAAGCCTGAGGTCTCGACGAGATCGGCGGCTCCGGAGAGCCAGTGGCCGATCAATCGGGACCCCGGATCGGCCCAAACGTTGAACGTGCCGGAGGCGGCCACGAAACCGCCGCCGCTGGCGGTGAGCTTGGCTTTGCCGTCAGCGATGCCGGCCACAGTAACCTGCTGAGTGGTCGAACCGCCCGCCGCGTAATTCAAGGTCAGGACGTTGCCGACTGCGCCGACCAACGAGGCGAGGGCGGGAGTGTTGTCCGTTACCTGAACGGTCACGGCCTGGCTTTGGTTGGCCCCGGCAGGAAGGATCACATCCACCGTCATGGTCTGGGGCGCCGGGAGCGAGCGTTGCGCCGGGGTCACTTTCAAGGCGGGGACAAAGGAGAGAGTTTGCACTTCGGCGGCGCTCAGCGGGTAGCTGTACATGCGAACGTCATAGAGCAAGCCGTTATCGAATGTCCCCTCAAATGCCGGGGTGCCGTTGGCTGCGGCTGATTCGCGCCCGCCCAGAACAAGATGGTGATTTGGCGCCATCATCATGGGTGCAAAATCGTTGGTCAGATTGATGCTGGGATCGAGATTGCCATCCACGTAACACTTGCGTGTGCCGGCGTGGCCATCCCATACGGCGGCGAAATGATGCCAGAGACCGTCGTTAACCGGGACGGACCCCACTCCATCCTCATTGCCCGATCCCGTACCGCGGATTGTGAAGGCTTCGGTGAGGCCGCCGCTGCGGCGCATCTCCCAGCCGATGGCATCTTCACCGCGCTTCGAGAGGAACGGATTCCAAGTGCCCGGGATGCCTTTGGCCCAGAAGCTCACGCTGAATTGCTGACCGATCACATCGTCAAAGGTCGGAGCATAGCCCGCGTCGAACCGACTGCTGTTGTTGATCATTAAGCCGACCCCGCCCCCGAACTGCGCCGCCTTGCCCGGCTTGGAGGGAGGCGTATCGGCCGTGAAAGTGAGATTGCCGATGGTTCCCACTTCGGTGCCATCATGAGTGCCTGCCGGAGTGAACGTGGACCCGTTCGTAAAACTCTCCGTGCCATTGAACCACTGCCCGATCAAATGCTGGCCGTAAACACTAACGGCGGCGGAAGCGGAGGTAAGACCCGTGGCGGCGCAGGCGAGCTGAGCCTGGCCTTCACTCAAGCCGGTGAGGGTCAGCAGTTGGCTGGTCGCTCCACCGGCGGGGAACGTCAAAGTCGCGACATTGCCGACCGCCCCGGCGAGGCTGACGATGGCCGGAGTCGTGTTGGTCACAAACACTGTCACGGCAGTGGTGGCGTTGGCCGTCGCGGGAATAGAGACGCTGACCTGGCCGGTTTGGCCCATGCCAATGACGGGGTTATCGGGATACGCCACGATGGCGGTTGTGTTCCTGGTGAAGAGACCCTGAACCGTGCTGCCACTGAGCGCCACGCCATAGATCTGCACATCGTAGAGTTGGCCGACAAACGTGTTGCCCGGGCTCGAGGAGCCGGTGCCAGTGCGGCCGCCCAGGGTAAGGTAGTTGGCCGTCGCCAGGCCCATCGGGCCGGCATCATGCGGCACCACGATGTTCAGCTTGCCGTCCACATAGAGCTTGCGCACGCCGGCAACGCCATCCCAGGTCGCGGCGAAATAGTGCCAGGCCCCGTCGTTGATCAGGGTCGAACCATTGTACGGATCATCCTCGCCGGCAGTGCTGCGAACCGTGAAGGTGGCTACCGGATCGCCGCCGCGTTTGCGCACCTGCCAACCCACCGAGCCTTCACCATACTTTGAGACAAACGGATTCCAAGTGTCCGGCAGGCCCTTGGCCCAAA
>PLZQ01000093.1 GCA_003152225.1 Limisphaerales bacterium
GTGTCAATAGTGAGGACTGACACGAATGGCCCTTAGTTAAGGCTGCGATAATTGCGGGGGCGGCCTTTCCAGTAGCGGCTGCGGTGGGAGATCTCTACGAAGCGGCGACGCGGTTGATTGAGCAGTGGGTAAGGTTTAGGTCGGCGCTTGACCGCACGAGGTTCTTGGCGGTTGGGGCGACAGCGGACGAGGTCACGCGCGAGATTAAGGAGCAGGTCCTCCCAGAGTTGGCGGCGCATCCTTTGGTTGCGAGCTTTGGCGATGGCGTCGCTGTACTGGCGAAGGGCATCGACGCTGCCTTTGAAGCTGACCCGTTCCAAATCCACCTGGTAACGTGCGACGGCTTCGGCGATGAGGCAGCGGATCAAGTTGTGTGCGACCAGATAGGCCAAGAGTTCCTTTTCGGCCATGTCCGGGGATTTGCAGCGTAGCTGTTCCATGCCCAGCATCGTTTTGAGATCACGCAGACACAGTTCCAACCGCCAGCGCCGCGCATAGAGGGCGATCAAGTCTTGCGCCGGATAGTCCGCGGGGTCCAACAAGGTGGTGACCAAAGTGATGCGGCGAGCGCGAAAGCCGCGGATGGTGGCGGTGAAGCGAACCAGGCGCACCGTAATCTGTGCCGGTAAAAGGCGCCACTGGGTGACGGAGAGGATTTCGGATTGCTGGTAGCCTTTGGTCCACACGAACAGGCCGTCGTTCTTGCCCAAGCGTCGGGCTTTGCGGAAGTCCACTTTGCGGCGAGCATGCAAGCGGGCCACCACATCCACGCCCTGCCGCGGTCCGGTGGCCAGGGTGGTGTATTCTCCGTAGGCGCGATCTCCCAGGAGGATGTCGCCCTTTTGGAGCTGATGCCAGAGTCCGCGCAGCAAGCGCAGGTCATGGTGATGGAGGCTGCCCAGGATGACGTGGAGGATGGCCCCGCTGGTCAGGGAGAATAGCGCGCCAAACCGCAGGACGGGAAAGCCGCAGCCGGGCTTCTGCGCCGAGGGTTGGGGGTAGCGTCGTTGGTTCTTGCGAGTGTCGGCCAGTTGGGTGGTCGAGGCGTCGACCACCTTAACCGGACGCCCGTGGAGTTGGCCGCCTGAGCCAGCCCGACGATCCGCGGCTTGGGCCGTGGCGGCGAGGGCCTTTTCCAATCGTTCTTTAGGCAAGCGGAGCCGGGCTTGGACATAGGCGGAGTCGCCCTCATCGACGTGGCCGCGGCCCTGCAACCGGAAGAGGGCTTGAACCTGGCGCACGACTTCCCGGCAGGAGGTTTTGGGCTTGAGCAACTGCCAGAGGAAGCACTCGAAGGTCAGGCGCAGACTAAAGACGCGGTCGCGGCTGTTGGGGCCTTGGTCTTCGGCCGAGAGCAGGGGCGCTGGGAGGAAGTCGCGCAGGTGGGCCTCGAGTTGGGCCAGGGTGGCTTGGCGAACGCGGTGAGTGGTCCGGCGGCCCAGGGCGGCCAGCCGAGAACGGAAGGTGGGGAAATAGGGAGTGTGCATAAGGCGGTATATATACCNNGCTTGGGACGCTTGGGCTGGATCAGCCACGGCTATGTCCAGGACCGGGGCCCTGGAGCCGGCGGCCCCTGCTATCAGTGGACCCGCAAGGTCAAGGCCAAGACGGTCTCAGTCGCTCTGTCCCGGGAGCAATATGAGGCGTTGAAAGAGGCCATTGACAATTGGCATCAGACACAGGAAATCCTCCAGCGCATGCAAGCCCTCAGCCGACATGTTATCTTTGAAATGCTGCCCAACCCACCCCGGCGTAAACGCCTGGGAAAGAGGGTTTTAGGGCTTATCTAAGGGCCATTCAGGACTGACACTTGCTTGAAAAGTCCCGCAGCCACGAGGTTGAATTTCGTTTTCATGGGAACCCCTTTCGTTTCAGTTTGGATGCAGCCTGAGCGTTTCACTGGTAGAATTGACCGGGCGACCTATTTCTGCTTGAAGCCGAGGATGCGGGGGTAATCCGCCAACGGGGGCATCGGCTCGCTGCTGCCTTTGAGATACTTGTTCAGGAACCAGAGGCCATAGGCAGCGATGGCCCGCGAACCTTCCCTGCCCGTGACGAGGCGGTATGGTTCCACGAGCGAATAGAAGTCCATGGCGAGGATCGTTGCGTACCACCCGCCATTCGCGGCACCCTGAATTTCAAAGGCGATGGCATCTTTCGCGGCTTTGTCAAAGAGCCAGTGATAGTTATCGACGGCTCCGGCATAGTCGCCATAGACTACCAACGACGGCTTTTCCAGGCCGAACTGGTTGAGTTCCGGCACCGGCGTGGTATCTCCAAAGCTCGGCCAGCGGTCCGGAGAACACGATACCAGGATGGCCGCCTTGCAGCGCGGATCACTGCGGCAGAACTCGGCCGCAGGCGCATAGCCCCAACAGGTGCCCATCGTCGCCACCTTCGCCAAGTCCAAGCGACCAGCGAACACCACATCGTCAGCGTTCCAGCGTGTGAGTTCGTCGAGGATGAAAGTCAGGTCTCGGACCCGGTCTTGGAAAGCCGCCTCCGTCCAAGAATAGTTTGCGTGAGGCAGTTTTAGATAGGTGCCATCTGGAAAGACGGTCGCAATACCTTCAGTGGGATCCGAGACGACGACAATATAGCCGTGGCTGGCGAAATTCGCGGCTTTCTCGGCCAAGCTTGCGCGCCAACCATAACCCATGGGGGAACAGACCAGGAGCGGGTAGGGGGCCAGGTTCGTGGCGCACGGGGCATCCGGCAGCGCATACCCAACAAGCTGCGGCATCCGATCAACGAAATTCGCGCCCGGGAAGCCGGCGATGTTTAATTGTTCGGAAAAGAACGGGTCTTGCGCGATCTGAGCCTCCAGCAATGGGCCGGGCAATCGTGCAGCCTGCGACACTACAGGATACCAGACTGACACCATAAACGAACTATTGGTCGAGAGACCATAACGGTTTCGGCGCGAAGGGTCGGTGAGCAGCCGGGAAAGCACGCCCACCGCGTAGGGTCCAGTGGGTTTCACAGAAAAGGGCGTGATTAGGTGATTGGTCGGCGTGCGATAGAACCGGGCGGCATTGTTCGTGGCCGCCGCGTCCGCGTAGCTGAGGACATTCGTGTCGGCGTTGGTGCGCTGGAGCGTGACTAGGGGCGTCCAGTCCACCAGGTTGGTGGAGACTTCGATGGGGTAGAGGTCGTAGTAGTCCTTAAAGCGCGTGTGCACGCCACTGTCCAGAGTGAGTTGCACGCGGCGATCCGGCAGCACGGCGATGGCGCCAAATCGATGCGGCCTCATGCCAGCCGTGTCCATGATTGTTACGGTCGCCGTCGAGTAGGTGCCGAGCACGGTGCCGCCCGTGGGATTTGCCAGCGTCACTTTGAACTGCCGGTCCGCCTTCGGTTGCTCGTCATAGCGGATGGGTACCGTGAGGCTCTTGGCCATTTCGCCTTGGGCGAAGCTGAGCGTGCCGTTGGTGCCGGTGTAGTCCACGCCGTTGGTCGCCGTCAGGTCAGCGGTGGCAAAGTCCACCGTGAAGGGGCCAGCGTTGCCGTCGTTGCCCCGCACCACTGTCAGCGTCAGCGCCCCTTCGTTCTCGCCAATCCAATACCGGTTGCGCGGCTGGAACTGCACGCCAGCGTCGTTGTCCACAATCGTGACCGTGGCCGTCTTCTGCGCGCCCAGAACCTGGTTGGTGGGATTGCTCAGAGTCACGCGAAAGGTCTCGCTCGACTCCTTCAGCCCGTCGACGAGGATCGGGACGGTAAAGGTTCTGACCCTTTCTCCCGAAGCGAAGAAAAGCGTGTTGGTAACACCTGTGTAGTCCAAGCCACTCTTCGCGGTCAGATCGGTCGTGGTGTAGTTCACGCTCACTGGTAAATCTCCATCATCGCCCCGGAGCACGGCCAGCATGACCAAGCCTGCGTCCTCAGCCACCGAGTAGTTGGCATACTCCAACCGCAGTCCCGTGTCGTTGTCCGTGATATACACCAAGACGATCGTGCGCGTGCCCAGGACGGCCCCCCTGGTCGGGTTGCTCAGGATGACTTGGAAATTCTTGGTGCCCTCGACGAAGCCCTCGTTCAAGATCGGCACGACAAGGGTCTTGTTGGTTTCCCCGGCCGCGAAGGCCAGCGTCCCGGAGACTGCCGTGTATTTCAGTCCATTGGTCGCGGTGCCGTCGGCGGTGGCGTAGTCCACGCTCACCTCCGTGCTGGTGTCGTTCAGCCGCTGGACGGTGAGCGACACGCTCCCGGCGGCTTCGGACACAGTGTAGCTGCTCGTGGCGAATTGGAGCGTGGCCGGCATGACGACATACAAGTGCGCGGGCGTGCTGTTGGTCACCCCATCCACATTGGTGACGACCACGCGGTAGTCTCCGGCGTCGCTGGTCTGCACATTGGTCAGGACCAGGGCAGTGTTGGTGCGGTCCACAAGGGCCCCCCAGGCGCTGAAGAGGTACGACTGCCACTGGTAAGCCAGCGGCTCGGTCCCGGTGGCCTCGACGCTGAACGTCGCAGTCGTGCCGACAAAGTTGGTCCGATCCTGGGGTTGAGTGGTGATGACAGGCTGGGCAAAGCCAGCGGCGATGGCGGCCAGCAGCATGCCGGCAGCCAGAATGTTAAGTTTTGTATTCATAATCCTTTTCGAGTTCTTGGTTCAAGTCTTCCCTTGGGTACTAAGAGAGATTTGCGGAGAAGTTGCAGGAAATCTTTGCCGAGTTTCGCGCCCATTCCCGGGAAGTGTCCGAGACAGGCCCTGGACCTTGTGTTGCGCTCGCCCGAGCGGAAAGCCGGTCGGGCACATCCGGGTCTTCATAACCCACTGCTTCGATACAGTGCTGCTGTCGCTCCTCTGAATGCCCCTGCGTCCTGGCCTTCAATGGACCGGACAAAACCTCAACCCGGCTCTCCCTTCCCTAGAAGGAAAACCAAGCACAGGTCGTTCGCTTAAGAGCTTGAACTGCGGGCGGGGCGTCGGCTGAACTGTGTCAGCGTCTCGTGTTCGCAGTAATAGCCTCGCTAACACATTGCCTGAAGTATGTCAACACCGAAGAATGCTTTCTTTATAACCTCCAGCGCCAATTCACGAAGGATCTGGGATTCCGAGGCATTGGGCGGGCGGACGCCTTGCTGAGACTTCAACTGGAAGGGTCAGTGGAAGGGTCAGTCCCGGAATTCAGAATACATTCATACATTCTTTGAGGATCTCTGCGCCGGCCTCTTCTCGCTCTGAGCAGCCCGGCCCGC
>PLZQ01000264.1 GCA_003152225.1 Limisphaerales bacterium
TTGGCTTTCGTAACACCCTCTTTAACAACATACACCTGCCTTTCATTACGCCGGCTGGCAGTCACCCGATGCTGGCGGATATCAATCTGTACTACTACGGGCGCTTGAGTTGCAACGTGGCGATGCGGTCTTTCTGGCAAGGCAAGGTGATCCTGCAGGGCGAGGAATGGCAAGTCGGCCTGCTCGCGAACCCATTCGAGCGGCAAGGGTCGGAGAGCGGGCATCTGTTGCTTCGCCCCTGGACGGCGCGCAGCCGACCCTTTAGCACCTATAGCGGCTCACTGGACGCAGTTCCGTTTTCGCGGAATCTGTTCATCAGGAACCACGCCTACCAGTTGCAATGCACCAACGAAATCCAGGGCGGCACCGCCAAAGTGCGGATGGAGTTCACGGAGCAGACGCCGAAACTCGGCGACCTGAAGATCGCGGGCAGTTTTGTGCAGCGCGTGACGCTGGAAGGCGGGCCTTACCTGGTGGTTGTTGAGCAACCGGAAGGGACGGTCAAGGTGCCGGTCGGCAACTATAGCACGACCAAGGTATGGCTGAAGAAGGGTGAAGCCGAGGCGTCTCGCGAAGATCGGACCCAATCCTTAGCGGGACGGATAATCGTAAACGAGAAGAAGCCGGCGGTGCTCACCGCAGGCGGGCCGCTCACGAATTCGGTATCCGTCGATCGCCGGGGCAAGTATCTGGCGTTGAATTATCAGTTGCTCGGGGCGGGCGGGGCATACCAACTGGTGAACCAGGACCGCTCGCATCCGCCGGAGTTCACCATCTATCAGGGCGACAAGAAGGTCGCGTCGGGCAAGTTCGAGTTTGGCTGAGGCAGCACTTGCTCGTACTCATGGCGAGTACCACTTACGACTGCGGGCAAGCTTAAGGTGGTGGCCTACGCCGACCTGGGCGGGCTGGGGTCGAAGCAGGGAGTGCCGGTTTCCTATAATTGGGTGATGCCGAGCCTGATGCCGCAGTTTCTGCCATGGCTGGCAATCCTGGCGCTGCTCCTGTTGAAACCGAACCGGTGCGCATCGGCTTGGTGGGTTTTGATCCCGCTCGGCTGCGCGGCGGCGGTGGCCCGCGTGCCGCAGTCGGCGTGGGAGCTTCTGCCGTCTTCGCAATTCGAGGTATTCCTGGAGTTGATCAGCGCTTTGGGATTCGGGCTGGCGGCGGTGTGGTTGCTGTCCAGCTACCTGGGGTGGAAGCATCGTATGCTGGCGTTCCTGGGAATTCTGTTGGCGCAGGGGGTATTCAGTTCGTTGGCCTACGTGGTCAGACAAGACTGGGAGGGCCTTGGGTCCGAGACGTTCGCGCTGGGAGTGTTACTCATGGTGACCGCGCTGGTTATCTCGGTCGCGCTGAGCCTGGCCGGCTTGATGTGCCGCGGCCGGCATGGCTGGTTGCGGTTGAGCTTGTGGCTGCTGGCCGCCCTAGTGGTCGCTTGGCTGGTCGTAATCGGACCGTTCTCTATTATTGCGATGATTGCCAGTGGCGGGAATGTTCCGGTGCTGCAGTTTCTCATCAGCGTGCCGGTGGCGGCGGGGATCATATTTGGCGTGCTGCTCCCCTTCCTCGTGCTGTCCTTTATCAAGGGGTTTTACCGGGAGCGGCTGAAGGGGTTGTTGCTCCTGGGCGTCGCGGCGGCACCGCCAGTGATCCCATCGCCAATCCCGGCCGCGGCTGCGGCGGCCTGAAGCTGAACCGTAGTTTAAAGCCCGGAAGCGAAACAAATGCGGATGAACGGGGTTGGCAATAGTGGCGGAAGATGGAATAGCAGCAGGATTGGACCGGTCATAACAAGACGGATGAAGGTTGGTGCGCGTTGGCTAGCGGGTTTTGCCGATGGTGGGTTCAGGATGCTGGAAACACCTTGGAGTTAATTGAATGGCGCGTTTTATGANNGGCACAAAAGGAGCAGTGGCTGGATTACCATGTGAACACCGAGGGACGGGGCTATCGGAGCCTGGACCTTACAACGAATCCGCCACCAAATGTGAAGTTGCCCAAGTTCAATGGGCAACCCTATTTCGCGCACTGGACCACGCCGCTCGACCCGGCGGGCCGGTGGCTGGCCCTGGACCGCACGAAGAAGTCGGGGCTGTATGACCGCGTCTATTTTGATTCCAACGGCAGCGGGCGGCTGGATGACAAGTCGCCGGTGGGAACCACCCGCAGCGACCAATACAGCGCGTATTTCGAGCCGGTGCGCGTGGTGTTCAAAGGCGAAGACGGACCAATCACTTATCACCTTGTATTACGGTTCATGCAATATGACGCTGGCGACGCCAATCTAATGTGCTCCTCCGGGGGATACTACGCCGGCAAGGTCGATATCGGGGGCAAGAAGCGACAGATCGAGCTGATCGATGGGAACGTCAACGGCACATTTAATGACCGGGCGGCGGACATGGGCGACTCCGACTGCGTGACGATCGAGGGCGACAAGGTCGGCGAGCGCTACCTGGGCAAGATGATCGAGGTGGACGGACAGTTTTACCAAATCGAGGTGGCCCGCGACGGGGCATTCATCAAACTGCAGAAGGCAGAGAACGTCGTGCTGGGCCAGGTGCGCGTGCCGGAGACGATCACCGAATTCGTGGCCTTCGGCGAGAACGGCCATTTCGTGCGCCAGCCGGCGAAAGGGGAGTTCTCGCTGCCGATCGGCAAGTACCGCATCCAGGAGTGGAAGATTGATCGCAAGGACGAGAAAGGCGCGGCTTGGGAGCTTAGCGCTTACAATTTCAATGATTCCGCCCGGTTCGAGGTTGCCGAGGCTAAACCGGTGTCGCTGGAAGTGGGGGAGCCGATGCGGGCGGTGATGGAGGCGCAGGAGCCGCAGACGCGGCTCGGATCCCGGGACGTGACCAAACAACTCATGTTCAGTCTCCGCTTTCAGGGCCGGTACGGCGAGACCCTGCAGATCATGAAAGGCAACCAGCGGCCACGCGGGCCGCGGCTGACCCTGACCAGCCTGGACGGCACATACCGCTACACCAATACCTTCGAGTTTGGGTGAGGTGGCGTATGTTCGCTCTCATGGCGAGAGCCCAAAACGGTCAAACGTCCTATCATTGCAACCATCGGTTTTGCCAGCCCGTTCCAGGTGCTGACACGCCAGTTGACGCTCAAGGCCAATGGCCGCAAGGCGCCTGAGCTGGGTCCCAAGGTGCGCGTTGAAACCGCGCGTTTGGCCCCGGCGGGCGACGAAGCGGGCCTGGCGGCGCTCATCAACCACGCCGGCTTGCGCGACTGGGACAAGGACGGTTTGCTGGAGCAGGACACCACCGCGAAGAATATGTGGCGGGGCCCTTGCTCCACGAATCTCACCCTTGAGTTCGAGCTGCCTGAACCGGTGGCGCTGGGGGCCATCGAGGTGTGGAATTATAACGCCGAATGGCAGACGGGCGACGGCGTGCGCAAGGCCGATGTAGCCGTGTCACCCGATGGGACGACCTGGGAGACGATGCTGCGCGGGGTTGAGTTCGCCGAGGCAGAAGGTAACGCCGATTATGACGAGCCGATTCAGTTGAAGCTCAAGGGCGCAACGGTGCGCAAGGTCCGGCTCGAAAACATCGTGCCTTGGAACGACAAAGGTAGCGTGGGTTTGAGCAAGGTTGTGTTCCATCAGGCGATGGGAGCACAGGCTGGACCGCGAACGCCCGAAGACGGCGCCACCGGGATTGGCATTAGCAAGCTCGCGCTGGATTGGGTCGCGGGGCAGGGAGCTGCGGAGCACCGGGTTTACCTGGGCACGGTCGCCGACGATCTCGCCCTGGTCGGCACGACCAAGACGACGCGGTTGGACGCTCCGCAGTTGAAATCGGACGCCACCTACTTCTGGCGCGTGGACGAAGCGCAGGCTGACGGACGCGTGGTGACCGGGCGCATAGCGCGCTTCGGGACCAGCGGGCTGGCGGCGTGGTGGAAGCTCGACGAAACCAAGGGCGCGAAAGCCGAAGATGCCACCGGGCACGAGTTCGCCGGCAACGTAACCGGTCGGGTGAAGTGGGCGCCGGACCAGGGCCGCATCGGCGGCGCGTTGGAATTCGACGGCAAGACGACCTTCGTCAACTGCGGCCGGGCGCCAGATTTCGACTTCCGCGACGGGATGACTGTGGCGGCCTGGGTCAAGGTGCGCGAGTTCAACAAGACGTGGCAGGCGATTGTGACCAAGGGCGACACCGCCTGGCGGCTCCAACGCCAGCAAGACACTGGCTTGGTCACGTTCAGCTTCAACACCGGCGACTCGGTCGAGAGCGATGACCAGAATCTGGTGAGCCTGGTTACGAAGCGAAGAGTCGATGACGGCCAGTGGCACCACTTGGTGGGCCTTTCGGATGGCCGCCGCGCCGCCCTTTATCTGGACGGCGAGCTGGAAGACTCGGCGGATGCGAAGCCGATTGCGCAGAACAGCGCGCCGGTGATGATCGGCTGCAACTCAATCGCCTACGAGCGATGCTTCAACGGCTGGATGGACGATGTGCGCCTATACGGCTACGGCTTGAGCGAGGCTGAGGTTAAGGCGCTCTATCGCGGCGGGAGCGACACTACGCGGGCGGAGAAGTAGGCTTAGCAACCAGGACGCAAAGACGCGAAGGGCGGAGCGGTAGCCAAACTACGCGAAGCGTTTGGAGCGCGTGGAGCTTGCTCCCGCTTTGTGCCGCACCACATCGGTTGAAAGCGCCAGCAACCTGGTCGCACTTGATAACATGAACATGCTTCAACCTTTCACAGTATTGACCGGAGCCACGTTGGCGCTGGGGCTTCTCACACCGGCGAGCCCGGCGCAGACGGTCCAGAGATTAACTCGGATCGTCCAGCGGGCGCCAGCTACCGAGGGTCAAACAGGCGCCGCTGAGGCCAAGACCTGCCGTGTCGCCGGCACCATCGTGGACGCTGACGGCAAGCCCCTGGCGGGCGTGGTCGTGGAGTGTTTCCGCTATGCCGATGGCCAATGGCCCCCCAGCGCCGCTTACACGGAGGTCAAACAGCGCGTCACCACCGAGGCCAATGGCGCATTCGAGTTCAAGGTTTCGCCGGTAACCACCGTAGTGCTCGCCCGCAAGCCCGGCCTGGCGCCTGCCTGGATGCAATACTGGAATCTCACCAAGGACAGCACCGACGAGCGCCTTGTCCTGACGCCACCCACAACCCTCGCCGGCATGGTGGCGGATGAGGCGGACAAGCCTGTCGCGGACGCGGAGGTGTCGGTTTCTGTCTCCTACCTGGAAAAGCCGATGGAGAACGGCCGCATGTCGTTTGGCTACCTGAGCGGCAAGTCCGCGCGCGAGTGTTTCTCTGCCCGCACGGGGGCCGATGGCAAGTTCGTGATTCAGGGCTTCCCCACCAACGCTACCGCGGACCTGGCCGTCAGCAAACCGGGCAGGGTGTTACGTGAGCCGCAACGGGACTACGTCAGCCCCGACACCATGCGCTGCCGTTCCGGCCAGCAGGACATCAAGCTGGTTGTCGAGCCCGCCGGCGGCATCGAGGGCAAGGTCGTAGCCCAGGAAACCGGCCAACCGTTGACCGGCATGCAGTTGCGGCTCCGGCCCACTGGACCGGGATACTTCGGCGGCCGGAAACGCGAGCCGTCTCAATCCGGCGCCGACGGCGCGTTCCGCATTGCTGACCTGGCCGCAGGCACCTACCAGGTTCATGCGACCTTCGGCACCAATCTGGTCCCGGAGTGGGTAGCCGAATGGGTGTCGGTCACCGTAGAGCTCGGTCAGACCGCGAAGGACGTGAAAGTTTCTGCCACTCGGGGCGGGTTCCTGGAAGTGATGGTGCTCGGGAAGGATGATCGCAAGCCGGTTGAGAACGCCGGCATCAACGCCTCCAAGGAAGGGTATTACGGCAACACCACATCGGGCACTAACGGCATTGCTCTCTTGCGCTTGCCGCCCGGCGAATACCACGTGGCTGCTACCCAGGAAAAAGCGCGTTCCGAAGGCAGCACCGCGACCGTGGTAAGCGGCCGCACCAACCGCCTTGAGATCGAACTAAACCCGCCGCCCAGGATCACTGGCGTCGTGCGCGATCCTTCCGGCGCGGTGGTGCCCGGCCTGCAATTGTCCGTTTCCCCCAACTGGGGCCACAACACGGGCGAAGTCAAAACCGACGCCCAAGGCCGCTATGAAATGTCCTGGGCTCCGCAGCAAATCGGGCCTTCGGGAACGACATTTTATCTTATCGCGCGCGACGTGGCGCATAACCTCGCCGCCGCCCAGGACATTGAGGAAGGCACTAAGACCCTCGATCTCAAGCTGGAATCGGGCCTGGTGGTCGCGGGCCGGGTCGAGGACGTGAATGGCAAACCCTTGAGCAATGCCACTGTGCAAGTCTTTCTCTGGTCGGGAAACTCCGGCTCCCAGTTCGAGGATAAACCCATCCGAACTGACGCCCGGGGGCGGTTCGAGATGACCGCCATGCCGCCGGGCCGAAAGTACAGCATGGATGCCACCGCCAAGGGCTATGGCTCAGCCAACCAGAGCATCCAGGAAAATGCCGACACCAACCGGATAGAACTGGAGCCCTGTGTCCTCCGGGTGGCGGATCGCAAGCTGGCCGGCGAGGTGGTGGATGCGGAGGATAAGCCGGCAGCGCGCGTTAACGTATACATGTACGGCCAGGGCCAGCCGCAAGGCTCGGTGCGCACGGATGAGAAGGGACGGTTCAAATTTGACGCGGTCTGCCAGGGCACAATACAACTCTCCGCCAATTCCCAGCGTTCCTACGGCAACGCGCGGGCTGAGGCGGGCGACACCAACGTGGTTATCCGGCTGGGCGTGAACCAATCCTTCTCTTCCCGGCCCGTATCCAAGCGGCCGTCGCTCAAAGGCAAACCATTGCCGGACCTCGCGGCAGTCGAGTTGGGCAGCGAGGCCGCCCCAGCCGGCAAGCCGCTACTGCTCTGCCTCTTCGACCTCGAACAACGTCCCTCACGCCGCTTCGTGAAGCAGTTGACCGAGCAGTACGACGACCTGCGGGAGAAGGGGCTAACCGTGCTGGGCCTCCAAGCCGCTGTCACGACTGCCGCGTCGTTCAGGGAATGGAAAGACGCTAACCTCGTGGCCTTCCCCGTGGGCCGCGTGGCAGAAAAGGCGGACAAAACCAAGTGGGCCTCCGACGTCGAGTCGCTGCCCTGGCTGATCCTCGTCGATGCTGAGCGGCGTGTGGCTGCTGAAGGCTCCGCCTTGGACGAGTTGGATGCGAAACTGAAGGCCCTGACCAAGTAAAGCCGTTTAGAGCAACCACGGATGAACGCACCGCAGTCTAGCCGCGACCGAATTGCGCGAAGCGTTTGGAGAGCACGGAGCTTGCTCCCGCTTTCGGGCATGCGGGACTGTTCGAAAGCGCCAGCAAGCTGGGTAGTCTTTTGAAAGGTAGTTACCCAGACGGTGATCATGAGAACAATTGAAACATTTAGTGTTGTTGTTGGGCTGGCTTTCGCCGTCACCGCGCAGTCCGTCGGCGCGGCGGCAGCGCCTTCCGGCGAAAGCAAAAACACGGAACCGCTCATCCTCGACCTGTCCAAGTTCCAAAAGGAGAAGTTCATCACCAACGACAAGACCAATGCCAATTGGCAAACGGTCGTTGGCCGGCAGGTGTTCGATGGCGTGCCTTTCCAGATTGAGGGGCGCGGGTGCGTCTATGGCAAGAAGATGGGCCCGGAAGCACGGGGCGGCACCAACACCTATCCTGACTTCATCGGCATCCAAATCGGGCGCCCGTTCGAGGAACTACACCTGCTCCATGTGACGCAATGGGCGGATGTCGAAGGCCAGCAGATCGCCTTTATCCGGCTCAACTACGCCGATGGTACCAAGTACGATTTCCCAATCCTCTTCGGCGGGCAGGTTCGTGACTGGCACCGGATGCCCTCCGAGGAAAAGGAACTGCTCACGGACCCCAACACGAAGATCGGCTGGCGTGCTCCCGGCGTCCCGCGCATCAAATCGACCTTGCGGCTGTTCAAGACCATGCTGATCAATCCGCACCCCGAGAAAGCGGTGACGGCGATGGACGTCGTCTCAACCAAGCGACTCGCCGCGTATGATCTGATCGCCGCAACCGTGGCTAACCATGATCCCAGCCGCCCGGTTACGCCGCCGGTGCCTGCCGAAGGGCCCGAATGCCACTTCGACGGCACGCTGACCATCCACGTGACCGAGCGCGGCTCGGGCAAGCCGGTTTCCGACGCTCTGGCGGAGCCTACGATGGGGGTGGACGAGGTCACTGTGATCGCCATCCCGCTCCTTACCTCCGCTAAGGGTGAAGCCGTGATCCGCTATCCTATAGGTCGTGCTACCACTGTTTCAGTCTCTGTGACAAAGGAAGGGTTCGGTTCTCGACAGGCAGCCGTGGACCTCGACCCGAGCGCGACAAATCCGCTTGAGGTTGAACTAACCTCCTCGCCCAGGTGGAGGGGCATCGTGCGAGACAACGCGGGCGCGCCATTGGCCGGGGTGGACCTGCTGCTCTGGCCGGGGTGGCGCGCCAATTCCAAGGCGGTTACCTCGGACAGCAACGGCCGTTTTGTGCTGCCCTGGAACCCGCAGAACTATAATGACCCGAACTTCGAGCTGTTTCTCGTGGCGAGGGACTTAAAACGTAATCTGGCCCTCGCGCAGGCCATTGACGAAGGAACCACTAACCTCGACCTGCGCCTGGAACCGGGCCTCACGCTGACTGGCCGCGCGACACACGGCAAGGGCAAAGCCATCACCAATGCCGAAGCGGATATGATGTTCTGGAGCGCGCGCATGGGCTCTTCCCTGGAGAAGCCAATCCCTGCGGATGCCGAAGGCCGATTCGAGATCAAGGCGCTGCCGCCCGGCCGGCGCTATGGCGTGAGCGTATCGGCCAAAGGCTACGGGCGCGTCACTCGCAACGTGTCTCAGGACGTCGAGAGCCGGCGCATTGAATTGGAGCCTTGTGAGTTGGCGTTGGCCGACCAGCGCATCGCCGGCGTCGTTCTCGACCCCGACGACAAGCCGGTCGCCAACGCCAGCATTTACGGTTACGGAGATGGGCAGCCCAACGTAAACGGCAAGTCCGACGCCAAAGGACGATTCTCCTTCGAACAGGTCTGCTCCGGGCCGATTCAGCTCAATGCCAACGTGCCAAACGGCGGCTACGGCAGCGTCGCCGCCGAGGGCGGCGACACGAACATCACCCTGCAACTCGGGGTCAGCGAATCCTACGCTGCCCCAAGAACTGCCACCTGGATCACGGGCACGGTTACCGACCCGGACGGCAAGCCGGCACCCAAGGTGCGCGTCTGCCTCTTTCCCTCATTCTCGCCAGCCGAAAAGCAGACGGATGGCGAAGGCCGTTTTACGTTGACATTCGATCCTAACCAGTTCGGTCCGGCGGGGGCGACTCAGCCTATTATTGTCGCCCGCGACCTGGCCCGCAATCTGGCGAAAGCGTTCGAGCTTGACGAAGGCGCCACTAATGCCACCGTGCGGCTCGAACCGGGGTTGGTCCTCGCCGGCCGCATTACCGACCAGAATGGCAAGGCTATTACCAACGCCGAGGCGCGAGCCTTGTTCCACACCGAACGCATGTCCAGTTTCCTCGGATCTCCAGTGCGTGCCGACGCCGCAGGCCGTTTTGAGATCAAGGGGCTGCCTCCGGGCCGACGGTACGGCGTCAACGCTTCGGCCAAAGGCTTTGGCCAGGAACAACGCACTGTCGAAGTATCAGACACGGGGACCAACCATGTTGAGCTTGAGCCCTTCCAACTGGTGCCCGCCGACCAGCGCATCGCGGGAGTGGTGCTGGACGACAACGACAAACCTGTCGTGCGAGCTTCCATCTATTCCTACGGTAATAGGCAGCCCAACCTGAATGCCCAGACTGATGCCAAAGGGCGGTTCTCCATGAACAAAGTCTGCGCCGGCCCCATCCAGCTTTCCTGCAACAGCCAGGGCGGTGGTTACGCCAACGTGAACGCTGAAGGGGGCGACACCAATATTGTGATTCGGCTCAGTGCGCGGCCCGGCATGCGCAGGGCGTCTCCCTTGACTGCCAGCCTCAAAGGCAGACCCTTACCCGACCTCGCACCGCTCGGTTTGATGCCGGCTGATGCCCCGGCGGACCGACCGTTGCTGGCGGTGCTGATCGATGCCGAACAACGCCCCTCCCGGCGTGCCCTTCGGCTCCTGAGTGAGCAGGCCGCCGCGCTCAAAGAGAAGGGCGTGGCGGTGGTAGTAGTCCACACGGGCACTATGGCGGACGATGCCTTTAAAGCCTGGAAACAAGAGGCCTGTCGTTGGCAAAAACGTTAT
>PLZQ01000519.1 GCA_003152225.1 Limisphaerales bacterium
ACAGAAAGAAAAGTTGCACGGCCTATCCCGAGGCTACCCTGAGGCTACCCTGAGGCTACCCCACAGCCTCTCCAAAGCTTCTCCAAAGTTTAAAAGCCACTCAAGAACTCTCTCCTCGCACAGTAACTTAGATGACGGCGTTGAAACCTCCCCGGACAATGCACCAGAGCCAGGCGAAGCAAAGAAGGATAGGAGGCGCGTTGCCCGCCTAATTATTTTGAATACGCCTATTGAATTCCACGGGCAGAGTTCTATAGTTCGCATCGTTCTGAAGTAATGGAAACGAGCAACTCGACCGATGGCAACGCGCTCTGGGACATCCAGGCGGCGCGCAATTTGTACAACATTCATCGTTGGGGCGCCGAATACTTTGATATCAACGAAGCCGGGCACGTCGTGGCCAAGCCGTTGCGCGATGCCGGCGCCTCGGTCGAGTTGACCGACGTGATCGAAGAAGCGAAGGCGCGCGGGCTGAAGTTTCCACTGTTGATTCGATTCCAGGACATCCTGCGCCACCGCGTCGAGTCGATCAACCTGGCGTTTCGCAACTCCATCGCTGAGTTCAACTATCAGGGCAAGTATCGCGGCGTGTTCCCGATCAAGGTCAACCAGTTGCGCGAGGTGGTTGAAGAGATATTGGATGCCGGCAAGCCGTTTGAGTTCGGCTTGGAAGTAGGCAGCAAGCCGGAGCTGTTCGCCGGCCTGGCCCTCCAGAACCAGATGGGCAGCCTGATCGTATGCAACGGGTACAAGGACGCCAATTTCATTCGCATGGCGCTGCTCGGCACCAAGTTGAACAAGAAGGTGATCATGGTCGTCGAGAAACTCGAAGAGCTGCGCCAGATCATCACGCTGTCCCGGCAATTCGGCGTGGAACCCCTCATCGGCATCCGCGCGCGCCTCTTGAGCCGGAGCACCGGCAAATGGGCGGAGAGCGCCGGCGAGAACGCCAAGTTCGGTTTGAGCACTACTGAGCTGCTGACGGCCACCGAAATGCTCAAGGCGGAGAAGCTTGGCCACTGCTTCAAGCTGCTCCATTTCCATATCGGTTCACAGGTGCCGGACATTCTCATCATCAAAAAGGCTGTGCAGGAGGCTTCGCGGTTTTACGCCAAGCTCTACAAGATGGGGTTTCAGATCGAATACCTCGACGTCGGTGGCGGTCTGGGCGTGGATTACGACGGGAGCCGGTCCGCCTTCGACAGTTCCACGAACTACACGCTTCAAGAATACGCCAACGACATCATTTATTACGTCGCCGATGTCTGCAACACAGAGCAGGTGCCGCATCCAAACATCATCAGCGAAAGCGGCCGGGCCATTGTCGCCCATCACAGCGTGTTGATCGTGGAGGTCTTTGGGGCGATCGAAAAGAGCCGGCTGGCCGAACACGCCGAGTGCGCCGAGAACGATCCCCCGCTGGTGAAGGAATTGATCGACATCCGGAAGAACCTGCTCAAATCGAACAAGCTGGAGGCGTATCACGACGCGCTGGAGCGGAAGGAAGACGCGCAGCACATGTTCACGCTGGGCATGATGGATCTGCCGGAAAAGGCCAAGATCGAGGAGCTTTATTGGGGGATCAGCCGCGAGGTCGTCGAGAGCTTCAAAGGCCAGGCCTACGTGCCGGAGGAAATCCGCAAGCTCGAGGACAGCCTCGGCGACCAGTACCTCTGCAATTTCTCGGTGTTCCAATCGCTGCTCGATAACTGGGCGCTCGGCCAGTTGTTCCCGATCATGCCGGTCAGCCGCCTCAACGAACGTCCCACGCGCGAAGCTACGCTGGTCGATATCACGTGCGATTCCGACGGGCAGGTCAACAAGTTCATCGACCTGCGCGACGTGCGCGACACGCTGCCGCTCCACCAGCTCAACACCAACGGCAACGGCCAGCCGGAGCCCTACTACCTCGGCTTCTTCCTGATGGGCGCCTACCAGGACATCATGGGCGACCTGCACAATCTGTTCGGCCGGGTCAACGAGGTCCATGTGTTCCTCGAACCCGACGAGCCCGCCGGCTATTACGTTGAAGAGATCATCGAGGGCAGCACCATTGTCCAGTGCCTCGCCTCGGTCCAGTACGACGAGAATGAATTAAAGCGGCAGATGAAGGCCCAGATCGACGAGGCGATCAAATCCGACCGCATGAAACCCTCCGAAGCNNGACCGGACCAAACTCAAGCATGCCTGACCCCGCACCCAACGCAGAACTGTTGCGGTCGCTCGGCCGGCTGGTGCGGGGACTCTCGGCCCTGTTCTGGGGGCTCCCCATCACCCTCATCGCCTGCTTCTACACGGCCAAAGGCGACTGGCTGAAACCGTTCGGCATTGTACCGCCTCTGGTGACCACCGGCTTGCTGGCCTACGGCTTGTGGCAACTGGGCGATTTCCAAAAGCAGGAGCGCGTTTGGCGCGCCGCGCTCGACCGCGCCAGGGTTCTCAGCGTCATCAACCTCGGCCTCAGTCCTTTCCTCTATTGGTGGAACAGGCTCCCAGCCAACACCTTCTTTCTGGCCATGGTTATGACAATTATCGTCTCCGCTCTCCTGTTCCTCGCGAGCCTGAACCAGGTGCTGCAGCGCCTCGGCGCAATGCTGCCGGACGAAGGGCTGCGACTGGAAATCCGGCAATTCACCAAACTGAATCTTAACCTGCTGTTCGCCACGGTCATACTCGCGCTGCTTTACCTCGGGCTCGGACAGCTTTACACGCCGCCGTTCTGGCTCGGTTTAGTGATGACCGTGATCGAGCGCGGCAGCTTATTGTTCCTGATTCTGCTCGTGCTCCTGCCTTTGGCCATGACCATGGCCCTGCTCTGGAAGACCAAGGAAGTCATCCTCGAAAGCGTCTTCGGCGCGCACCGGTGACGCCCTCCGGCGATTTCAGTTCACCCGCTCCGCCACCTGGTAGCGGAACATCCGCTTCTTCATCCAACGCACGGCGAGCAGATCGTAAAAGGACGCGAACAGCCGGTTCCACACGCCGTAATGGGTTTGACCGGCGAAGCGCGGGTTGTTGGTCACGCTGATCTCGGTCACGGTAAAACCCTCAATCTTGAACAAGGTCGGGAGGAAGCGGTGCATGCCCTTGAAGAACTTCAGGTTCTCAATGCACTCGCGCTTGAAGGCCCGGTAGGTGCAGCCGGCATCGCTGATCTTTTCGTCGGATAGTTTGTTCCTCACCCAGTTGGCAATGCGGGAGGAGGCGACGCGAATGAAGTTGTCCCCCTTGCCGCGTGTCTCGACCCGCGTGCCGCAGACACAGTCAAAGCGCTTGAGAGGCTCCAGGAACTTAGGCAGGTCCTTGGGGTCGTTTTGCAAGTCCGCGTCAAGCGTGAACAGATACTGTCCGCGCGCGACTTTCAAGCCGGCCCACATGGCCGCGGATTCGCCGCAGTTGAACGCGAAGCGCTGCACGCGAATTCGCGGGTCGCTCCTGGCCAGTTCCTTTAGAATCTCCCAGGACTTATCTTTGCTGCAGTCGTCGGTAATGATGACTTCGTAGGCCAGCTTGAGCTGGTCCACTGCCGCGCGAATCGCGGTGACCAACGGACGCAGGTTGTCCTGCTCGTTGTAACACGGAATGACGAGGCTGAGAATTGGGGCGCTGTCCATCACTTCTTCCCGCAAAACGCGGCAATGGCGTCGCAGACCTGGTCAGCGGCATCGAGCCCCATCTCACCGTGAATCGGCAGCGAGAGAATCTCTTTCACTATCTGCTCGGTGCGCGGGAGTTTAGGGATGAAAGGGAACAAGCCCGTGACCGCCGGCTGAAGATGGTTCGGTTTCGGGTAATGGATGCCCGTGTCGATATTCCGCTCCTTCAGGAACTTTTGCAGGTCGTCGCGGCGCTCGCAGCGGATGACGTACATGTGATAGACGG
>PLZQ01000481.1 GCA_003152225.1 Limisphaerales bacterium
CGCCCGCAATCAGCATGAAGCTCTTTGGCTTCACTTGTTAGGCGTCTCCGGGTTGAGCGCGGCGGCCTGGATTTGTCGGGTGATTTCAAACGCCAGGTCCAACGCCCGTTTCGCCGATTCGCCGCTGACCACCGGCGTGCGGTGCGCGCGCACGCACTGAACGAAATCCTGCAGCTCCAGCTTCAGCGGCTCCTCTTTCGCAATCGGCACCGGCTCGCGCACGATCCGCTTGCCGGCAAATTCGCTCACGATGGTCGAGTCTTTGGCGTGCAGCAACTTCTTCAATAGCGAACTCTCCTCCTCCTCGTCCCGGGCGATGCGATAGATGAATCCCTCCTGCGCCCGGTAATCGAGCGAGATGTAGCTGGTCATCGCCCCGCCGCTGAACACGCGGATCTTGCGCATCTTCTCCGGGCTGACGCGGCTCGCGGTCAGATTGGCCACGCAGCCGTTGGCAAAGCGCAGGCGCGCGTTCGCGATGTCCTCCGACTTGCTCAACACCGGGATGCCCACCGCATCGACGCTGGTCACCGGCGACTTCACGAACGCGAGCACCACGTCCAGGTCGTGGATCATCAGGTCCAGCACGACGCCGATGTCCGTGCTGCGGGCCGGGTAGGGGGAAAGGCGGTGCGTCTCAATGAAACGCGGGTCAGTGGCCACGCGTTGCAGGTAAGTGAATACGGGATTGAACCGTTCGACGTGGCCGACCTGCAGCACACAATGCTTCTGTTGCGCGAGCTGGACCAGATCGTTGGCCTGGGCGGCGTTATCGGTCATGGGCTTCTCGACCAGCACATGCCGGCCTTGCTGGAGGAGCAACTTGGCTAGCTCGAAATGCGTCGTGGTGGGAGTAACGACATTCACGGCGTCGCTGGCTGCCGCAGCCTCGGCCACGGAGCCGAACACGCGGACCCGGTATTTCTGGGCGACGCGCTGCGCGGTCTCGGCCACCGTGTCGTAAACCCCGGCAAACTCGACCTTCCCAGCCGCCGCCAACTCTGAATAGATTCGGACATGCTCCTTGCCGAGTGAGCCAGCGCCGAGGACGGCGACCCTGACCTTATCGTCTGACCGTGGTGGATCAGAGAGGGGCAGCGCGTTTCGCTCGTCCCCGGCCGTTGCGCCGTTCGCGCCCTGCAATCCATTTTCGGTGCTCATTGCCGCCATTGTGCCATCGGCGCCCGCCCAGTGACAACTGGCAACTAGCAAACCGCGTTTTGGCCTTTGAACTTTGGCCGCACTCTCCATAAAGTGAGGTTGTGCCAATTGTGGCTTACATCTTGGTCGTGCTGATCGCCTATTTGCTGGGGTCTATCCCCACGGGCTTCCTGGTCGCCCAGGCGCGGGGCGTGGATATACGCAACGTGGGCAGCGGCAATATCGGGGCGACCAATGTCTTCCGCATCCTGGGCAAGACCGCGGGCGTTTTCGTCCTGCTGGCCGATGCCGCCAAGGGCTGGTTGGCCGTGTTCGTCATGGCCAAGCTGGTCGGCGGGTGGCTCTATCCAGCCGCTGGTCCACTGGCCCACGAGTGGTTCCGCCTCTGTGCAGGCATTGCGGCCATCCTCGGCCATAACTACACTTGTTGGCTTCATTTCAAGGGCGGCAAAGGTATTGCCACCTCTGCGGGAGTATTGGTCGCGCTCGTGTGGTTGCCGTTGCTGATCATTCTGGGCGTCTGGGTCGTGGTGTTCGCGGCGAGCCGCTATGTTTCGCTCGCCTCGATTTGCGCTTCATTTGTCCTGCCGTTTGCCGCATGGTTTACCGGGAAGAATCTGGCAACCGTCATCGTCATGGCCTCGCTGGCCGTGCTGGCGATCTATAAACACAAGGCCAACATCCAACGCCTGTTGAAGGGCACGGAGAATCGCATCGGCGTGAAGAAGCCGTTGCCGTCAGACGCATCGAACTCAACTGCATGAAACTTACCATACTCGGCGCCGGCGCCTGGGGGACAGCTTTGGCGCGGCTTCTGCAACAGGCCAGGAACGAGGTCACTCTCTGGGGACATAAACCGGAGTGGCTGGACGAAATCCGCCAGACTGGTCGCAACGACCGCTTTCTTCCCGGCATCGAAGTGCCGCGCGAGGTGGCCTTGGAGCCCGATCTGGCCCGCGCCATCGCGTGTGCGGAGTGCATCGTGATGGCCGTGCCTTCGCAACCGTATCGGGAGGTCGCCCGCCACCTGGCCGATTACTCGGGCTTTATCGCCAGCGTAACCAAAGGGATCGAATACGACACCGGCCTGACCATGTGCGGCATCCTCGCCGAGACCGCGCCCAAGGCAAAATGCGCGGCCTTGTCCGGTCCAACCTTCGCCATCGAGGTGGCGCGCGACATCCCCACAGCCATTGTCGCGGCTAGCCGCGACCTGGTCACCGCCGACAAGGTGCAGAAGCTTTTTAACCGGCCTTCGTTCCGCGTCTATACCAGCAGCGACCTGCTCGGCGTCGAGTTGGGAGGCGCTTTAAAGAACGTCATCGCGATTGCCACGGGCATCGGGGACGGGCTGGGATTCGGGGACAACTCCAAGGCCGCGCTGGTGACGCGTGCGATTGTGGAAATCCGCCGCCTCGGCGTCGCCTGCGGAGCCCAGGCCGAAACCTTCACCGGCCTCAGTGGCCTGGGCGATTTGATGGTGACCTGCTTTTCCAAGCACAGCCGCAACCGCGGTTTTGGCGAGCGCGTGGGCCGCGGGGAAAAGCCGGCCGATATCGCTGCCAGCATGCTGGCGGTGGCGGAAGGCTACCCGACCGCCCGTTCGGCCTTTCGGCTGGCCCGCAATCACCATGTTGGCACGCCTGTCATTGATGAGGTCCATGCGATGCTCTACGAGGGCAAGGACGTCGCCCAGGCTGTTCGCGACCTCATGTCCCGCGATCTGAAGCCGGAATAGTGCTCCAGAGCTAATACCGCCGCCCTTAGCGCCAGCTTCCCCTTAGCCCATCGCCCCTTTGATGAGCTTCATCAGGTCGGCGTAAGCGTCCACGGCCTTGAACTGGGGGAACTGCTGCTTCACGTTGTCCGGCGCGCGGAACAGGAAGCCGACGTGCGCCTCGCTCAGCATGGCGGTGTCGTTGAAGGAATCGCCGCCCGAGATGACGTAGTAGTTGAGGAGCTTGAAAGCCGCCACCGCGCGCTGCTTTTGTTCAGGCGCGCGCAGTTTGTAATCCACAATCCGGTCTTGCTCGACCACCAGCCGGTGGCAGAGCAGGGTGGGCCAGCCAAGCTGCCGCAGCAGCGGCGTGGCGAATTGCTCGAACGTGTCGGACAGGATGATGACCTGCACCCGCGAGCGGAGTTCATCGAGGAATTCCTTTGCCCCCTCCAGTGGCTGCAAGGTCCCGATGACCTGCTGGATATCCGAGAGTTTGAGACCGTGTTGGTCGAGGATCTTCAGCCGGCCGCGCATCAGCTTGTCGTAGTCCGGCTCGTCGCGGGTGGTGCGACGCAGTTCTTTGATGCCGGTCTTCTCCGCCACGGCAATCCAAATCTCGGGAGTCAGCACTCCCTCCATATCCAGGGTTACGATTGATTGTTTCACCGGCGGGAGTTTTTCAAATTGCGACGGGAGTGTCCAGCGCCCGAGTGTGCGATTTCACCAGGTCATTATCGACCATTGACAGACGGGACAGGGCCTTCTAATGTCCTCGCGCAAGAGCTGATCGCTTTTGTCCCCGAATGAAGGTTCGGGGCTTTTTATTGAACTTATGGCGAATACCATTCTAGTGGGTGCCCAATGGGGCGATGAAGGCAAAGGCAAGATCATTGATGTGCTGACCGAACAGGCGGACGTGGTGGTGCGCACTCAGGGCGGCAACAACGCGGGTCACACGGTCCATATCAAGGGACAGAAGTACATCCTGCACCTCGTCCCCTCCGGCATCCTGCGCAAGAAAAAGGTCTGCGTCATCGGCAACGGGGTGGTGGTCGATCCCGTCGGTCTCGTCGAGGAAATTGAGGGGCTGCGCAAGCTCGGCGTTCATATCGACGGCAACCTCTTCCTCAGCGAGACCGCTCACCTGGTCTTTCCGTATCATCGCGAACTCGATGCCCAGCGCGAGACGTTCAAAGGCAAGAACAAGATCGGCACGACCAAGCGCGGCATCGGCCCGGCTTA
>PLZQ01000508.1 GCA_003152225.1 Limisphaerales bacterium
CAACGAATCATGCCGCCGAGGATTCCGGGAAATACCGCAGAAGCCCAGTGTTTTCGCCCCAGATGAGATTTTTGCCAGTGACAACCAAAGATTACCTGCGCCACCCACCTGAAGTTCAACTCAACTGTTATCGACGCGTACTGACGCGTTCGCCGCTCTCCCCTCCTCACCGAGAAAGGCCCGGAATGACCGAGGGCTACTTCACATCCCGCCGGGAGGTTTTTGGCCGGCCCACCACAGGCGACTCCGCCGCGCTGATGGGAGCACCTCCCCGTTTCGTCCTTGCCAGGTTGCCGGTGTGCGCTATAATGAGCGTATGAAGACTCTAACCATCACTGAGGGACGCGGTCGCCTCGGCTACTGGCTCAAGAAGGCGGCGGCGGGGGAAGACATTGGCTTTATGTTTGAGGGCAAAATCGTCGCCTTGCGCCCCGTGGAAGTGGTTTCGACCGATTATGCGCTTCAGGAATATGGTTTGACGCCCGGCGAAATGGCCGCGGCGGAAAAACGCATCGGCGCGGATATTAAAACCGCGCGGAAGCGCGGTGAGCTGACGCCTTTTACCGGGAGCAAGAATGATTTCCATTGAACTGTCGAAGCGGTTCAAGAAGATTGTGCGGGAAGCCGGACGTGAAGAAGAAGTATCTTCGACCTTGAAGCTCGTCCTGGCGGGTTTTGGCAATCCGCACGCTCACTCCGGGTTGGCGATTCGGAAGCTGGGCAGACAGCTTTACGAGTGCCGCACTGGTCTGGCGTGGCGGCTCATTTTTGAGGCGCAAAAAGGAGTGCTGACTTTTGATTTTGCGGGGGATCACGACGAGGTGCAAAACTATCTTCGTGGCAAACGATAAAGATTTCGTCATTGCCTGGTTACGGCGCAATCTTCGGGGTTATCGAAATTTCATCCAGCCCGATCCGGCAGTCACCGGGGCGGCCAATCGCCAGAAAGCGCAAGCGGAAGCGTTGCAGCCCGTTGAGGTTGAGCGGCGCGAAATTCCCCTCCGTGAACCTGAGCCTGGCGAATTGCTACTCACGCAGCAATTGGCAATTCGAACAGGCCGTTGCAGTGGGTCTGCCAGGAGTAATTGCGTAGGCTAGCCGACGGCGACGTTGCACCCCCGGCTGCATCTTCTGGCGTACGGCCGCCCAGCCCCTGATGCACCCGGAAAGCATTGTAGTAGGTGGCGAAGACTTCCAGCTTCCGCTCCAGATCCACTCGGTTCCAGAAGAACATCCGGTCAAGATACTCCCGGCGTACTGTCCCGATGAGTCTCTCCACAAACGGGTGCGAAACGGCCACGTAGGGCACGCTGCGAACGGACTCGATACCCAGGATCCGCAGGTTGGCTTGCCAACGATGGAACGCGAACAGAGGGTCATGATCGAAACTGAGCCGGACGGGAAAGCCCCGACTACAGATGGCTTGGTTGAACATGCGGCACAGAGCCGAGCCGTCGACATCGCCTGCTTGCACGCCAAAGCCAATGATCCGCCGGCTGAATTGGTCCATGACGACCAGTACCCAGTGAGTCTTCACGAGAATCGACTCCGTCCGGAACAGGTCCAGGCTCCAGAGACTGTCCTTCGTGTGGCCCAGGAACGTGAGCCACGAAGGGCCACCGTGGTGAGGTTCTGGACGGTAGTGGGCGGCCAGGACCCGTCGTACCACATCCTTGTCGATTTCGGCGCCGAAGGTTTTGGCGAGCTGTTGCGCAATCCTCGGGCAACCAAAGCGAGGGTTGCGCTGCTTGAGCCCGACAATGGCCTGGATCAGTTCCCGAGCCGGCCCTTTGGGTCCTGGCGCACCTCCTTTGCGAGGACTGAATAGTAAGCGGTATTTGTGTTGTTTGAGCGCGGCATGAAATCGGAGCAGCGAGGAGGGCTGGAGGACCACCGCGGCTCGGCGGATCCGGTGCGGGCTCAGAAACAGTGCCCAGAACCCGAACAGAACGCGCTCCAGAGCGCGGAGATTGGGCGCTCGGTGCCGGGACCTATTGAGAACCAGGAGTTGCTGCTTAAGCAAGAGGTTCTCGGCCACTACGGCCCGAGCACCACCGGGTTTAATGATTCTGGCCAGCGTGGTCAGCAGATGAGCAAGGAGCAGCAGCAGGTTCTTCATGGCGCGACAGACTGCGCGAGACTGCCATCAACGGCAAGGCACCCAAAACGGCTCCCCAAACCGCATCAAATACCAATTCACCATGCACACGTGCCAAAGCCTCCGTTCCCCCGAAGGGGCCATCCCATCTCCAAGGCCGTAAATCTCCCGGTTGGCTCACTCCATCGAGCAAGGGAAACTCAAAGATAAAGTGACAAATTTAACTCAGGACTTGACCGACTAACGGACCATGGGACGGAACATCGAACATCCAACATCGAACGGCGAAGGGGGAAAAGCAGAAATGGGGGGTGAAACGTGATGAGTGGGAGGGCGAACGTGACGCGAGACTTGGACTTCGCAGGTGAGCCGGGAAGTTTGGGCTCGCGCGGAGGCTCGCCCTCCTGCCAGCAGCACTTGCGGATTGCCGTCCTGCGCGTCCTTGCCGACGAAGAACGAGACGTTCGCATTAATCAGGCAGGCCCCGGCCGCCGAATTCCCGGGCAGCATGTTAGAGTTGGTGGCGGCCGTGCGCTCGTCTGACAGGCACAACCAACAGCTCGATCAGGGTGAATGCTCCGTGCTCTTTGTGTAGCGCTTTCATAAGCCGTTCCAAGACCACGCGGCACTCTTGATAACATAGCTTGCGAAGGCCCGAAATTGATCCACAATCGCCCAAAGTTCTTGCGACCGACATTCAAATGTAAGAATCGAGTCCGTCAGAAGAAACCAAAAGTCCATGAATAAAGAGACCTCTATGAAGAATAAACTAATGACAAGAATTCTGCGAATCCTGCTGATCACGACCCTCGCCTTGGCCACCCGGCCAGTTTGGGCTGCCTTCGTGGTGAACCCAAGCTTCGAGAACAACTATACCACAGCTAACAACGGCGGCATTACCCCCGACGGTTGGACTACGGCGGGCTCCTGGGGAGTCAACCAGGCAGGCGACGTGTTTTACCACTCGGGCTTGGTCATTGCCGACCGCGACCGGTTCGCGTTTATCTGGCACGACGGCACCCTGTCACAACAGATCAGTGGGTTGACGCCTGGCAAACAGTATTGGCTGCAATTTTGGTACGCGTCGCGCGACTGTTGCGGCGGTTCCATGGTGATTCAGGCCAGTTTCGGCGGCACGCCCATCGGCGTGGTTAATAACGCCCAGACCGCGACCGACGCTTTCCACTTCGTGAGCCTGGCCTTCACCCCAACCAGCGATACCGGCACCCTGGCCTTCCAGACGACGGCCACGGGTGACGCGACGGCACTGTTTGATGCCGTGAGCATTGTCCAGCGCGATGCCGGCAACGTGGTGATTGCTAATCCCAGCTTTGAGGCCAGCGGGCCGCCGACCGCCTCGACCGGCAACCCGCCGGCCGCCGACTCGGGCGAGATCATTAAGCCGGCAGTCATGGCAGGCTGGCTATGGGACACCAACCAAACCGGATCCTACGGCATCAGTCTGGCGGGCGGTGTGTATGCCGACAACGGTGCCATTCCGGACCAGGACTTGGTCGGCGTAATTGCTGGGCCCGGCTCGTTGAGTCAAACCGTCTCGAACCTTGTTGCCAACACCTCTTACCAGTTGAGCTTTGCTTACAACGCCCAGGCCCCGCCGGGCGCAAATGCGCATCTGCAAGTCAAAGTCAGCGGGACGGTGGTCGATGACGAAGACGTCGCCCCGGTCGGTGGCTCAAATCCATACCGCACCAAGACCGTGACTTTCACCCCCACCGACAGCACTGCGGAGATCAGCTTCGCTCAGACCAGCGCCAACGGCACTTTGCTGTTAGACGATGTGCGCCTGGTGGGCCAGGTGCCGGTTCAGACCCCTATCGCGTTCGTGCCAACGACGCTCCTCCTGGCCGGCACGCAGGTCGCCCAGGTCCAGGTGACGGTGCCCGCGGCTTTCCTTGCCTCCTCGGCGGTTGATGTCCAGATCAGTTCGCCCAGTCCGGGCGTGGTCGCGGTTGTCGGCGCGGACCAGAGCGGAGTCCTGACGCTGCATTTTGCGCAAGGGGCCACCAACGTGCAGTTCTTTGGAGTGGTGGGCGTGGGCCGGGGCTCCGCCGGGCTTACCGTCACCGCCACCACCGGCTTGAGTATAGTCGTGGTCCCGACGGTGACGGTTTTCACCGCATTTGTTTTGAATCCCAGCTTTGAATACTCGGCCCCTGGTGTCACCCCGATCACTGCTTGGACCGGCGGCTCCGGAGTCAGCGACGCTACCGGTCCCGATTTGGACAACGGCGTAATTCCCGACCAGCACCAGGTGGCTGTTCTTGAGGGTACGAACACGCTTTCGCAGCAAATCTATGCTCTGACTCCCGGCAAGAATCATTGGCTGCAATTCCGCTACAACGCCAATGCTGCGGCCGGCGCGGCCGTGGATCTGAAAGTGAAACTTGGCGGCAATGTTTTGGCAACCATCCCGAACATTATCGCCGTCGGCTCCTATGTTGGTGATGTTCCGTTCTATTTCACCAACCTCGTTTTTGTGCCTACGAACGCATCAGAGTTGCTGGAATTCTCCACGACCCCGACCGTTCCGGGCACGACCTCGGCCTTGCTGCTGGATGCCGTGAGCATGGTGCAACGGGATCCGGGCGAAATCGTCATCGAGAACCCGAGCTTTGAGGCAAGCGGCAAGCCCGTCGGTCTCAACGGCCAGATCGAAGCGCTGATGGATGGGTGGACCTTGACCGGCACCTGTGGCGGCAATTCCAGCCCCATGGGTCCGATTGCGGACAACGGCGTCACCCCAGACCAGAGTGAGGTGCTGTTCATTTTCGGTTCAGGCTCGGCCGCCAATTTGATCGACGGTCTGACCCCGGGCCAAGTTTACACACTGTGGTATCGCCCGAACGCCCGGAATGGCTCCGTCGCCCTCACGTATGACGTTGCCTTCGGCAGTATCCCGTTGCTCACGGGCCAGGCACTCGAGCCGGTCGGCGACGACAACTCCTATCTCACGCAGTACTTGACGTTCACCAATGATGCTCCGAGCAACGTGTTGACGTTTACAAGTCATGTCACCGATGGGTCCTTTTTGTTGGACGACATTCGCCTGGCGCCGGGCGTGCGGGTCCCGCAGCCGAAGCTGTCCGTCAGCCTGTCGGCCGGCATGGTCACCATCACCTGGCCGACATCCGCCACGAGCTTCGTGTTGCAGGAGACCTCCGCTCTGCCGGGCGGTTGGACCAACTCTACGGCGACGGTGACGGTGCAGCCCCCGCTAAATGTGGTTGCTATCACCCCGACGGGTAAGAAGTTTTACCGGTTAGCGCAGTGACCTGCCGAGCGGCGGTGTAGGAAACACAGGGATCTGAAAGTGGGATCCTCACCGCCCAACTCACCAGCGGCCGTGCCAGGCAGCGCCGGGAGCTTCCGCCTCCTGCGTGCCGGGCACCCCGATCCGGTGCACCTCGAGTGGAGAATCCGCCGAGGCGCTTGCATGTGTAATCGGTCCACTACAACATGAACCGCATGGTTTCCATTTGTCGTTCGGCCTGCTCGCTGGCTCGCTGCGCCCTGTTCGCTTTGATGTGTGGCGATGGCACGAGCGCTGTGTCGGCGGTTTGGTGGGACGACTTTCCGCGAGTCGTGTCCAGCCCTTCGGTGAGCGACGCCCAAGCCTACAGCGCAACTGCGGATTTGAATGGAGTGGCGAACGACCCAGGCTGGGGCTTGTGGTTCACCTATGGGAACGACTCAGGGGTTGTCGCTTCCAACATCCGCTCCAGTTTCGAAGCGGCAGGGATTGTCAGCCTCAGCTACAACGAGGGCTATGGTCAGCCCATGGCACCCATTGTCGAATTGCTATGGAGTCCCTCGTTGCAGCGATGGACCGCCCGTCACCAATTTTGGGACTGGCAGCTATACAGCAATGGCCCGATTGCCTGGGCGGGTGCCTGGTCCTGGTTTGACAGTTTCACCAATGACTTGCCCGTCAATCAAACCGAGGCCAGTTATTTTGCGCGTCCCTTTACCCGGATGAATGCCACTTACGGTGGCGGACCCATGCTCTATCCCGATGGCACCATCGCCACCGGATTTCTAAATCAGGACACCAATGCCACCGACCCTCGCAATAGCCGCGTCTATGATGCCGGCGCATGCAAGAACATCTATGGTGCGTTGGGTGATGTGGACTACAGCTATAATGCACTCGCTTCTGCCGTGAACCAACCTCATGCCGGGGAACTCTGGATTCCAGCCACTGCTCAGTACTCAGGATTGGTGGACTTTGGCAGAGACACGGCGTGTCCTTGCTGGACTAATTATACCATTGCCTCGACGCGGGCCTCCGCGCAATTGGCCGGCCTGCAGGGAAGCTGGACGGACAATGTCAGCGCTTGGGATAGTTTCATGGCCGGCGGGCCGGTCAGTTGCGCGTTTGGTGAATGGAGCGTTGCCCTCTTTCGGAACTACCTCACCAATCAGTTCACCACCAATCAGCTCGCAAGCTGGGGGGTGCTGGCCACTAATGCGCCCCCGGCAGCCATCACTAATTTCGATGTGCGCGCCTACCTCCTGACCGTGGCTTCCAATCAGTTCGGGTTGCGCACGACGAATCTCACCGACGCGGCCTGGGATAATCCCGGGTGGCTAAACCAACCGGTTTGGAATGCCTTCAAGATTTTCCGGCGGCAAAATGGCTCGGCGGCTCTGGCCAATTACGACCAGAATGTCCATGCCGCCGCCGCCTTGGGCGGCCAGACCAACTTCGCGTTGCTGGCCAACGATATCATCCCTGCGACGTTCGGTTGGGCGCGGGGGTCTTTCGATCTGGCCAGCACCGAACTGAGCCTGGGTTGGAATCTCACCGCCGGTTCGCGCGGTTTTGGGCTTCCACCCTTCGAACGACTGGGGCCGCTCTATAAAGCCGCGCGCGAACAAGGGCGCAGCCGTTTCGTCACTCTCTGGCTTTACAACGACGGATATGCCAGCGCCCTAACCAATCAAGGACCAGTTAATGCGCTGTTTTATGAAATGCTTGCCACTCACGCCCTGCCTAAAATAATCGTGGGAGACAGCCACTTTGCCGGCACGCCCGCAATCCAAACCAATTTTCTGAAATTTGTAGCGCAGAGCGCGGCTCCGGCTTTCGCCAACCGGGTGCCAACCGAGGAGGTTGGTATTTACCTGTCCACTTCTTCAATTCTCTCGACTGCGTTGCCAGGAGATGCTGCGAATTTTGCGGCGCAGAATCATCAATACGCCGTCTGGGGTTGGGGCACGGCATTAAGCCAATTACACTATCAATACCGTATGGTGCCGGAGTGGAAACTAAACACAAATCTGCTGCGAACTCTAAAGATACTGATTATTCCGAATGCCGAAGCATTTGAGCCGACCGATGTAGCCACGCTCCAACCGTGGGTAACCAACGGCGGCTGCCTCATCGTCACAGGTGACAGCGGCTCGCTCCTTGGCGAAAGCGGCAACTTCGCACCGATCAACCCACTCGTGCTGGCCCCGCTCACCGGGGTCACGAATTTCAGCGGGGCGCCGGCGCTGCGGACCAATTTCCTCGGCTCGGGCGCCGTCTATTACTACAGCAACAATGTGGGCTATGTTTACTACAATGCCACCACTTCGGGCCGGGCGGCGCAGTTAGCCACTTTTGGAACGGCCCTTACCAACGCGTATGCTTTTCTCCGAGGCCAACCGGTGCTGGCCTCATCCAATGCGCCGGTGACGGTCGGGTTGACGCTTTATCAGGATGCCGCCGCGCTCAAGACGTTCGTGGATTTGAACAATTTCAACGTCGGTGCCAACTCTCCTTATGCCGTCACGAACACGCCGGCGTTGGAGGTAGATCTGGCTTGTCCAGCTTGGTTGACGAATGGCATGACCGCTATGGCCACGATTGTCTCGCCCGATGGTCCATTAAGCGTGACTTCATTGAACTGGAATAGCAGCCGTGTGTATTTGCAATTGCCACCGGTCACCAATTATTTAAGTGCCGTTTTGCAACCGCGGCCCACGCTTTCCGTCAGCCAGTCGACTGGCGTGGTCACCATCACCTGGCCGGTGTCCGCCGCGGGTTTCGTGTTGCAGGAGACCTCCGCCCTGCAGGGGGGTTGGACCAACTCAACGGCGACGGTGGCGGTGCAAGGTCCGCTAAACGTGGTTGATATCACCCCGACGGGTGAGAAGTTCTACCGGTTGGCGCAGTGATCCACCGAGCGGCGGGAAACGGGTCAGCCGGAGATTGGAACTGGAGCTGTGCGCGNNGAAGGAAGAAGGATGAATGCAGAATGTAGAAAGGGGACGAAAAGCTGAACAGCTGAAATACTGAAATGGGGTTAGTCGGTAAGGGATTGGCGGAATAGTCTGGTAAGGGGCGCATTTTACGGGTGAATTCGTAATTGAGGTGCGCCGCG
>PLZQ01000383.1 GCA_003152225.1 Limisphaerales bacterium
GCTGCGAGATTGACATCGAGGACGATGGCACGGTCAACATCTTCTCCGTCTCGGCGGAGGGCATGAAGATCGCGGTGGATTCCATCACCGGCATGACGGCGGAAGCCGAAATCGGACGGATCTACCGTGGCAAGGTTGTCACGGTGAAAGAATTCGGCGCGTTTGTGGAATTCCTCCCCGGCAAGGACGGCCTGGTGCACATCAGCGAACTGGCGAACTTCCGCGTGAAGAACACGGAAGACATCTGCAAGGTCGGCGACGACATCACCGTGAAATGCCTCGGCGTGGATGAAAAAGGCCGCGTCCGCCTCTCGCGCAAAGCCGCGATGGAAGACCGCGACAAGGAAGAAGCGGCGGCGGCACCCGCCCCGGTTGCGGTGGCCTAAGCCAAAACTAACAATTCAAAAGCGCGGAAGGTGAAAACCTTCCGCGCTTTTTTGTTTTGGGAAATTCGTCAGCGAAACGTGCAGTCTAGCCTCATATTGGGTCGCTTACTATTTTGTCCTTCCTGCTGTTCCCCAAAAATACAAGAGCTGAAATGGCGATGTTACAATGTCTGCTGGAATGGCCAGCGGCAGAAAACAATAGTAACCCATTTGCCAGTTGCTTGCGACGGTTTCATCGACAGCTTGAACATGGATGATTGTATATTCCTGCTTGCTTGTAGCTTCGACGAAAATGAACACCAATTGTGACGGCCATGAATTGGGAAAGAACAGTCTTTCTTCAACGACGGGATAAAGAGTCTGTGCGGTGTTGGGAAGAAGCTTGGCACGTTTGTCATATGCAATCGACACTTGCCAAGGTCCAGAACCATCTTCTGGATAATATGTGGTGGGAGTTGAAATTGGCACTCCTACCGGAATGATTCCCAAATTATCAACCAGACTTTCTTGTGGCGTCCAGCCTTCATGAATAGCCTCGCGCGAAACTTCTAATTTGCCATAGGACTTTCCGTTGTTTGTTTGGGATAAACTCAAGGTCTCGGCTTTGTTCCGGATTTGATCGAAAGAAATACTCAATGTGTAGCGGTTCCGTAGCGTTGAGTTGGTCAGGCAACCCTCAAAAAAAATCAAAAGCTGGCGGTTCTTTGAAATAACAGCTTTTTCCACATGAAAGACTTTATCAGGAATCGGTTGGGTAGTTGGTTCTTTGGCGGCATGAATTGTTATCATGGTTAAACAACCATTTAACAGTGGCAGAATGGAAAACATCAGAACTGCCTTGAGAATTCTCATATTTCGGAGTCCATGATTTGTGCGATGTCCCAGTTCATTTCGTCTGACCCTATTTCCGCCGCTTCCGGTTATCAAGACAAATTCCGCGTGCCGGAGTTTTTTGGACTGCGGCGGCAAGCGTAGCGCGACGCCGCTTTCGCCCGCACCAGAACCTTCCAAGATTCGTCCGCCCGTCTGCCGCCCGAAAGCGGCGTCGCCGCTCCGCTCTGCCACCGCACTCCATATTTCAGGGTGTCGGCCTGCTCGGTCTCGGTTGGGTTGAATCGGCGGCCCAGACCGCGCGGATTGCCTCCTCATCGCCCAGCCCATTCGGGACAGCCGGGCTGGGATTATTCGCATAGTACCAGTGAATGTCCGGCGAACTCGCCGTGCGGCTGCCGGGCATTTGCAGATAGCCGTTGGGGTCTGTCTTCCGCACCCAATCCCATGCGTACTTCAGCCAGTCGGCGCGATACTGTTTGCTCTGGTGCGCAAACCAAGTGATCTCATCATAACCCCAGACCCAGGTGCCACCCGCGCTCGCCTGCCCCGGCGTCCGGCTGACGCCCCAATTGTCGAGCTCCACCAGATAGGGCAGGTGCTCGCATTTCCAGCCGCTGGGGGTGATGCCCCCCTTGCTGTGCCCGTAAATGCCGTCGGAAAAGCCCACCTGCAAGATGGCATCCTGGGCCTTATCGGGATTCTCCTTTATCCGCAGTGGGAACGCATGGAAATCGAGCAGCAGCCGTCCATCATGCACCAGGCCGCCGCTGGGGGTGTGGCCATTGCACAGGACCATGTGTCGGCGGGCGTGCTTGGCCGCGTAGGCCCGGACCAGGGTGAGCAGATGCTCCCATTGGGCGTTGTCGCGGTCGTTGCGGTTCATGATCTCCACCTGCCCGAAGTGGATGGCTTCAAAGCCGAGGTCAATGTACGAGGCCGCCTGGTAATAAAACCAAAGCTGCGTTTCGAGCCGGCTCGCATCGGGCACCTGGGCGTTCCCCATGGCCCGGCGCTGCCCCACGGGGTAGATGATGTTGGTGTAAATGAAGTTCCGCTTCTCCACCGGCTGGCCGAGGGCGGTGAACACCCAGTCCGGCACCGCAATCCGCTCCACGCGCGGACTCACGGTCTCAAAGACGCAGGCTTCCAGGATCAGCTCCGGATCGGCGGCAATGGCTTTGGGAACCTGCTCCCTGGCACGCTCGAGATTGGCCAGGAAATTGTTCTCCGCCCCCCACAGGCACAGGCTCCGTCCGGCATACTTGACGCCGATGCTTTTGAGCATGCGAATATTGTCATCGAGGTCGCCCCGCCCGTTGAACATTCCCTCGATCGTGATAGACCGTGACAAGTAGTTCTCCAACACCTCCCGGGAGATGGTCCGGTCGAATTGATATCCGCCGGGCCGCGTGGCCGGCGGTGTTTCGGCAGCGTTGGCGCAACGCCCGGCGAGCAGACCTGCGACCGCGAGGCAAAGCCCAATCAGGCTGCGGGCGGTCAGCGAACCTCTGACAAGGCGGTTATTGCCACAGTAGTTTCGAAGTCTTTGATTCATTTGTTGATGGCGGAAGAGCGGTCGCGCCGCTCAAGACGGCGACGTTGCCGTGGTGTTCGTGCTAAGCCCCATAAATGGGCAGCGGCGGGGCCTTCTTCCATTGGCCGCCGCTGAAGTCGGGGAAAGCGATCAGCTTGCCGTGGCGGGCGACCGATTCCATCGAGAGCGGAACAATGGCCGACCAGGTCGCGGCGTCGGTGACGGTCTGCGGGGCCGCCGCTTTGTTCCGGACGGCTTTCAGGAAGTCATGGAACATCAGGTATTCAGCCCCTTCATGCCCGCTGCTCTTGGCGGCATCCGCAGCCAGGGCTTGCCAGAGCGGGTGCGCGTATTTCTGTTGGTACGGCTCGAAGGGCTCCCATTGGTCGGATGACTTTCCCGCCTGTTCGAGGCTGATGCTGTTGTTGGTGCCCAGGTAAATGCCTTTGGTCCCCTGCATACGCTGAATCAGGTCATACGGCCGGGGCGACAGGATGTTGTAGTATAGCGTCACTGTCAGACCGCTGGCGGTCTTGAGCAGGGTGGTGTTCAGGTCGCCCTGGGTGTAATCGCGGCGGGCCAGCTCGTGATCCGGCCCAAACTTCTCCGCCGCATAGAGCTGCATCCCGCGGGCCGGCGTGCTCATGCTGACGAGCGAGACGAAACGGTCGCCGCGATTGATGTTCATCCATTGCGCAACCGGCCCCACGGCATGGGTCGGGTAGAGATTGCCGTTCATGGTGGCCGAATGCTGCCCGCGCCAGGTCAGCTTGCCTGCGGCATCGAACATCAGCGACCGGCAGTCGTGTTGGTAGCCGGCCTCGCAATGCAGCACGTCGCCAAAGACCCCTTCCCGCACCATGCGCAGCAGCGTGAGCACGCGCTGAAAGTAGCAGACGTTCTCCAGCATCGTGCACGGGATGCCGGTCTTTTCCGACGTGTGCACCAGGTCCCAGCAGTCGCGCAGGGTGACCGCCGCGGGCACTTCGACGCCGGGGTACATGCCCGCGCGCATCGCGGCGATGGCCATCCGGCCATGCCAGTCCCACGGCGTGGCGATGATCACTGCATCGAGGTCCGCCCGTTCCAACAACTTCTTCCAAATCAGGTCGCTGCCGGCATAGACCTCGGCGCGCCGTCCGGTTTGTTGCTCGATCTTGCTGGCTGCGCTCTGCGCGCGGTCGGGCAGCAGATCGCAGACAGCGCGCACGTCTGCCTCCGGGAACATCAATAGATTGCCCAGCAGACTGCTGCCCCGCGAGCCCACGCCGATCATCCCCAGGCGGATAGGTCTGGCCTTGTCTGCAGCGGAGGCGCGGCCCACCGCCAAAGCGGCGGTAGCGACCATGCTGGTCTTCAGGAAGGAGCGGCGGGTGACTCGGCAGCGCGCATTCATGGCCCCCCGTTTATCCCTGCGCGAACGGAATGTCCACTGCTTTTCCGCGGACCGTACGCCCGGCGCAGCTTGGGCCTCGTATCAGGGCCCCTCACGCGGATGGGGCGGAGTAACGGCACCGCACCGCTAGATCAACACTAGATCAACACTGGACGTACACCATCCGTACACCATATCATCACCAGATATACGCTAGAGCGGCCAGCCACATACAATATAGCCAATAGCGAATGGCCAAGAGACGATGGCAAACGGCAGATGGCAGATGGTGAATAGCTGCGGTGTGGCGAGGGCGGCGCGCATTGCCACTGGACCGGTCTGCGCCGCCTGATTACCCTCGCTGCCGGCATGCAAGATTCAGCTCCCACGTCGGATGACGCGAAGCCTACCGCCCCTGCCCCGCCGCGTTCCGCCCTGGGCGACGTGGGGCGGGTCTTGTTGCTGGCTGGATTCCTCATCCTTTCGACCTGGGTGCTGACACTGACGCCCTGGAGCCGGGGCGCGACGTTTGAGAAGGTCGCCCGCCTGCAACAATGGCTGGCCCAATGGGGCGGCTGGGCGTGGCTGGCCTACGTCGCCGTCGGCACGGGGTTGGTGGCCATCGGCTTCCCGCGCATCGCCCTGTCGGCGGCCGGGGGGGCGATGTTCGGCGTTGCCCTGGGCACGCTCTGGTCGCAAGTGGCGGTGACCCTGGCCATCATCGCGCCGTTTCTTTACTCGCGCCACCTGGGCCGCGAGTTGGTAGCCCGCCGCATGGGCCGGCGCCTCCAGCGCTTCGATGACTTGCTGGGCCAGCACGGTTTCATGGTGGTGCTATTGATAAGGCTCTGCCCGGTTGGCAACAACTTCCTCACCAATTATCTCGCTGGCGTCACGGCCATCCCGCTCGGGACATTCCTCACCGCCTCGTTCGTGGGCTACCTGCCGGAGAGCTTCATCTTCGCCCTGCTGGGCAGCGGCCTGGCCGATCATCCGCAACTGCGCCTGTGGGGCGGCGCCGTCCTGTTGGCCGCCTTCTCGCTGTTCTTCATCTGGTACTTCCGCCGCTCGAAGGAAGGCGCCAAGATCCTCTCGGCAATGCGCGGGGAATAAGAACTCCGAGCCTCACATATCCTCACCCGCCCTGATAGAACATCCAACAACCAACATCCAACATCGAACATCCAACGACTGCCATCCGAGCAAGCATTGGATGTTGGATGTTGGAGGTTGAGTGTTGGATGTTTCGGCCTTGAGCTCCGCCGCTCAGGCCTCGACCTCGACGACGCGGCGCTCGCGCACGGCCTGGTAGATCGCGTTGACGACCTTGACGGAATGGCGGCCGTTGGCCAGCGACGTCGGCGGCTGCCGGTCCTGGAGTATGCAATCGGTAAATAAGGTGATCATCTGCCCATAGATGCCAATGCCTTCCAGCTTGTAGTCGTAGCGGTTGGCCTCCGTGTCGCGCACCTGGTTGGCGTCGTAGCCTATTTCTTGAGCCTGGAGGATGCTGAACATCTGGCCGGTTGGGTCTTGGCCGACGGTGCCGCGGGCGATGATCGAGCCCTTGGTGCCGAAGAGTTCGAGGGCGTTCTGGGCGGCGGCATCGGGGATGTTGAAGTAGTTATCAATGATGCCGTGGGCGCCGTTGCGGAAGCGGACGAGGACGGTCGAGGTGTCTTCGATCCGCGTGGCGTACTTATGGACGAGCAGATCCTGGAAACCGGTAACCTCGGCGACGGTTGTGTCCATGATCCATTCCAACAGGTCGAGACAATGCGTGCCCATGTCCAGCAACGCGCCGCCGTGACTGACGGCAGCGTCCTGGCGCCAGGCGCCGGGGATGGGCGGGTACCAGCAGGTAAGCTGCGCGCGACCCATGACCATCTTGCCGAGGGCGCCCGCCTGCACCAGCTCGC
>PLZQ01000367.1 GCA_003152225.1 Limisphaerales bacterium
AAGGATGAATGAAGAATGAAGAATGAAGAATGAAGAATCACGTGCACGACGCTCTCTGCCCAGGGCTCGGTCTGTTGGTGTCAACGTTTCGGGACAAGACCACTGATGAGCGTGTCTGCCTGCCAGGCAAAGGCGATTCCGCAGTTGCCTCGGTCCAGGGTTTGGGCCATCTTGCCCCGCGTGATGAGAGGCCCGATAACCGTGTCCGCACCTATGAGAGCTTGCTTGAAAACGATCTGCGGCTTCAGCTTGTTGGCTTTGACCGCACACCTGGATTTCCTGGCCAACTGTAACGCAGAGGATTTGGCAATAGGACACTTCGGCAGCAAAGATTACGGCGATTGGAAGCTGACGGGGACGGCCTTCAATTTGGGGCCGGCATCGGATGGACTGCTCCCAAAATTGGAGATCGAAAACGCTCGCGACAATCAAGTGGCCAGCAGCGAGATTGAAGGGGACGGACCGATGGGGACACTCACGTCGCCGGAGTTCAAGCTGGCGCGGAAGTATGTTTCGTTTCGCATCGGCGGCGGCGACTACGAACGTCATACGTGCATAAACCTGCTCGTTAACGGCAAGATCGTGCGCAGTGCGACTGGCTGGAGGAGCGATCGCCTGGCGCCAGCCAGTTGGGAGGTGAGCCCATTTCTCGGCCAAACCGCCCAAGTGCAGATTGTGGATGAGGCGAGCGGTGATTGGGGGCACATCAACGTGGATCACATTGTCCAGACCGATCAACCCGAGCGGCTGCCGGTAGCAACCGAGCCGCTTTACCGAGAATCTTTGCGCCCCCAGTTTCACTTCACCGCGCGCCAATGGACCATGGATCGCCTTAATCCCGGCATGCAGCAGGAGGGATGGGTCAATGACCTTAATGGCCTGATTTATTACGATGGCGAGTATCACTTCTTTGCGCAGCGGTGGGCCAAGTGCTGGCTCCATGCGGTGAGCCGCGACCTGATTCACTGGACTGAGCTGGAGCCTGCCTTCTGGGAGGAGAAGCTGGATAGCGGCGTCCAGTCGGGAACTTGCGTCGTGGATTATGCCAATACTTCGGGCTTGTCTTCCGACAAGGCAACGCCGCCGATGGTCGCGTTCTGGTCGCGGTTCGATAATCGCACCCAGTGTATTTGCTACAGCCTGGATCATGGGCGCACCTGGAAGCGCTATGAGAAGAATCCCATCATGGTCTGCCCGGAACGCGACCCCAAGGTGTTCTGGTATGCGCCGGGCAACCACTGGGTCATGATGCTTTACGGCAATAGCCAATATCACATCTTCACCTCGACCAATCTGTTGAATTGGAAAGATGAGCGGAAGCCCATTCGGGATAGCTTCGAGTGCCCTGACTTCTTTGAACTGCCGGTGGACGGAGATCACAACCACATGAAATGGGTGCTGATTCAGGGCAGCGGAAACTACTCCATCGGCAGCTTTAATGGCACCGAGTTCAAGGAGGAGACGGCGCGGAATGCGTGTGACATCGGCCCCAATTTCTATGCCACGCAAACCTGGGGCAATACCGATACGGGAGACGGGAGGAGAATTCAGGCGGCCTGGATGCGAGGCCCGTCATTCCCGGACATGCCGTTCAATCAGCAGGTGAGTTTTCCCTGCGAGCTAACGCTGCGAAGCACTCCCAATGGTCCCCGCATATTTCGTCAACCCATTCGCGAAATCGCACTGCTTCATCACGGGCAGGACACCTGGACCAATCGCACTTTGAAAGCCAATGGAGTGCTGCCGCTGGAGCCGGCGGGACGACTGTTTCACATCCAGGCTGAGGTCAGCATTCCGGAAGGCGCCAAACTGACCTTCAATATACGTGGCGTCCCGGTTATTCTGACTTCCAAGACTGTCGAGTCCGGCACTCCTCCTGCTCCCGTCGCAGAGCAGATCAAGTCGGTGGACATTTTAGTGGACCGCGCATCCATCGAGGTATTTGTGAACCGAGGCGAGATATCCTCCACCCGGTTCGTCCTGCCGAAGGAAAACGGCCTGTCTGTGAAAGCGGAGGGTGGTTCCGTCACCATTCAATCGCTCACGGTGAACACCCTCAACTCGGCCTGGATAACCCCATGATCATACCCCCCTTACAAAAGTCGATTACGCACGGGCCAGTGCGCGAGGCGGATGATGACGGTGTATTTGTCGGACAATGGCGGACAGTGGCGTTTCGGTTGGACATCGTGGGTCGCCGTGGCGTACGTTCCCAGCGTCGTTATGCAGATCGAAATTGAGCGGGAAGAGGATGGTCGCTGGCTGACTGAGATTCCTGATCTCCCCGGGGTAATGGCTTATGGTCAGACGCAAGCGGAAGCGCTGGCCAAGGTGAAGGCCTTGGCGTTGCGCGTCATGGCCGATCGGTTGGAGCACGGCGAAGCGATTCCCGAGTTGGTTGACGTGTTTTCGGTGCCGGCATGAGCCACTGGGGCTCTAAAAAGGCTCGGCTTGTTTTGGCGGCCCTGTTGCAGATCGGCTTGCAGATCAAGAGGCAGTCGGGTGGATCGCATCGGGTGCTCGCTCGGGCCGGTTGGCCGGACTTTGTTTTTGCCTTTCATGATGGTGAGGAGATCGGTCCGCGCATGCTGGCCAGGATCGCTCGTCGCACAGGTCTGCGACCTGAGGACCTATGAGCGGTCAGAAGTGGGCTGACTTCGTGGTTGGGCAATTCATCGGTGGCCAGGCATTCATCTTCGGCCTCGCCCTGTGTGTGCTTGGGGCTTCCTTGATAACCTTCTTCAGCAAGACCCGCATTCATACTTGGGCGAGACTCGCGGTCCTGGCGGGCGTGGTGTTTGTCGCCTTGTCCGCCGCCCCGTTTTCCTTTTGGGTGTATGCAGCGTTCTTCACCCTCCTGGCCTTGGCGGCGTTCCGGCCCGCCGAGGGGCTGTGGCGGGGCCAGAAGGCCGCCTATCTGTTGCTGCTTCTACTCTGGGCGCAAAGCCTGCTGATGGTTCGCACGGAGGTCTTGTATTCGTTGTCTCCGAAGATCCCGCTTGGCACGAGCGATACGCTTTATGTGGTGGGCGATTCGTTGAGCATGGGAGCGGACCCGCCGGGCAAGAACTGGCCGGAGTTGCTGGGCGACCTGGCCAAGCTCAAGGTGCGAAATTACTCCTTCGGCGGCGCGCGCGTGGAATCGGCGTTGGACAATGCCCGGCGCATCAACCAGGACGACGCTTTGGTGATCCTTGAGATCGGGGGAAACGACCTGCTGGGCGGCACCAGCATCCCTAAATACCGGGAGGACTTGGAGAAGATGCTGGCTCTGGTGTGCGGTCCGCACCGGCACGTGGCGATGATTGAGCTGCCGCTGCCGCCGTTTTACAACCGGTATGGCAGGGTGCAACGCGCGTTGGCCGAATCCCACGGCGTGACGCTGATCCCAAAGCGATGCCTGGCCAAGGTTATCAGCACGCCCGGCGCGACGGTGGACGGCCTGCACTTGTCCAACACCGGCCACGCTCTCTTTGCGCACGCGCTTTTTGAAATGTTCGCCCATTAACTCTTTGTTAGAACGAATCGCCTCGGATATGGTCCACAACAATATGCCAATAACGAACTGCGCAAAGAGGCGCTGGCCGCAAATGCGTCCGGCTGCGTTGCAGATAATGGGATTATGCGTCGTGTTGATCGCAGTCCTGGCCGCAGGCTGTTCCAGCTCAGGGAAGAAGGGAGGTCGCACCGCTGTCGGGCTTCGTCCGCCGAAGCCGCCCGTCTTCCTCAACGGGCCCATGGCCCTGCTGCTCACCAACGCGGGCGGCTTTAGCGCGCACGCCGTGCTGGAGAGCGGAGCGCCCGCCAACGGGGTCGAGCTGGCCGCCGGCGAACTGCTGGGCCAGGGCGGCAACCTGCTGTTCGCGCCCGGTCGCAGCAAGGCGTCCGGCCAGCGCAATCGCGCGGAAGAATTCGCTTTCATCTGGGACGTGGCCGGCAACCGGGGTTACATGCTCAATGATCCGTTGCAGGGTTACGCGCCCGTCTCCTACGGCCGCCTGTTCACCAACCTGGCAACCAGCACTACGCTCAACCAGGCCGCGACGGAAAATGTGGCCGGTCATCCTTGCCAGCAGACGCAGGTGACCGTAGCAGCGAACGATGGTTCGGTATCGGTCTTCCGGGTCTGGCGGGCGACGGATTTGAAGGGGCTCGCGGTCCGCGTCGCCGGCGTCTCGGATGGAACGCCGCTTACGCTGACCTTGTCGAAGGTCAAGCTGGAGGCCGTGCCGAACGACCTGTTCCAGCCGCCGGCGGGCTTCACGAAATACGCCAGCGCGGAGGCGATGGTCAACGAGATGGTGATGCGGCAGGGCAACCTCAAGCAACGCCCGACTTACTACTTGAACGAGACTGAGCCGCCCTCGGGGCCGGAGACTCGCTCGCCCTCGCGGTTATACTAGCGAGGTTACAAAGTTACATGGGTTACAAGGGTTACACGGGTGACCCGCGCCACTGGGCTTTGTAACGATGTAACTCATGTAACTCATGTAACTCATGTAACTTATGGAACTCATGTAACCTATTTAGCATGTCAGAATACGAGAGCAACCGGGGGCAGGAATGCGTATTCGCCTGAGACTGTTCGCCGGCCTGTGCCTCTGCGCCGCTGGCCTGTGGTGTGCCGTCAACATCGCTGCCGCCGAAACGGCGGCGGAGCAAAAGCCTGCGCTCATCATCACCGTCCGGCCCGAGGACAACTCGAAGGCGCTGGTCAATCCGGACATGGGTTGGACCATGCATTTCTACTCCAACATCCCCGAGAATTACGGGTCGAAGCTGGAGCCGTCCGATACGCTGGAGGATTTCCCCGGCCTCTCGACCGTTTATCTGCGCGTGCCGTGGGCATTCCTGGAGCCTGAGGAAGGCAAGTTCAACTGGGCGCTGTTCGACACACCGGCGCAGCGTTGGATTGCCAAGGGCAAGCGCGTCGCTTTCCGGGTGACTTGTTCGGAGAATTGGATCGCCCTGGCCACCCCCGAATGGGTGCGCAAAGCGGGCGCCAAAGGCTACAACTACGAATTTGGCAAGGGCCGAAGCGAGAAGGGCTGGACCTGGGACCCGGACTTCGGCGACCCGATCTTCCTCCAGAAGTTCGACCATTTCCTGGCCGCCATGGCTGAGCGGTATGACGGCAATCCGAACGTCGCTTTCATTGACATTGGCTCTTATGGGTTGTGGGGCGAGGGCCACACGCTCATGAGCAGCCAGGTGCCGGAGGCTGAGGCGCGCGAGATGGTGAAGAAGCACATCGACCTGCACGTGAAGCATTTCAAGAAGACCCTGCTGTGCATCAGCGACGACGTGGCCGGGCCGGACAAACCGGGCTGGCATTTCCCCGAGACCGATTACGCCATCTCCAAGGGGGTGACGCTGCGCGATGACAGCATCCTGGTGCAGCCGCCGCCGCGCTCCTGGTATCACGCGGAAATGGCGCAGGCGTTCTGGCCGCACTGGCCGGTGATCCTGGAGCACGAACACTACGGCGGCTCCAAGGCCCGCGGCGCTTGGGGAGACGGCCATTTACTGCTGAAAGCGGTGGAAGACTATCATGCCAGCTACATGTCAATCCATTGGTGGCCGCGGGTGGAATTAGCCGAGAACCGCCCCCTCATCGACCAGGTCAACCGGCGGATGGGCTACCGGCTGCAGTTGCGCGAGTTGTCCTGGCCGCGTGAGGCAATCATCGGCCAGCCGTTCACGGTGCACAGCCTTTGGGCCAATGCCGGCGTCGCCCCCTGTTACCCGGGCGGCTTCATGGCCCTAACGCTCAAGGATGCCAAGGACGGCATCGTCGCCGTGCTGGTGGACGAAGGTTTCGACCTGCGGGACTTAAAACCAGGGCCGGCAGACCAGATCCCGGTGACCGAGCGAAAGGCGGAGTTTGTGGCGGGCCGAGTCGCCCCGGTCACCTTGCCCGGAGATTATGCGCTCTATGTTTCAGTCGGCCAGCGCGACGGCACGCCCCGAATCGCCCTTCCGCTGGTCGGAGACGACGGGCAGCGCCGTTACAAGCTGGGGCAGTTGGTTTTGCGCAGGAGTGGCAGTTGACCGCAATGGGATCCTCTGCTCCGAAGCAGTACGATCGCGGCGACTCCAGACGCAATTAGCCCATAAGCAGAGGGCTCCGGAATCGGCTCGAAGTTGGCCTGCCATCCACTGCCCTCAGTGAGAGCATTCCCATTAGTGTTATATAACACTTGGACCGGCTGCATGGTGAATGGCAACACTGCCGCAGTAAAATAGACTGGCGCCAGGTTCGGGATAACGCTCACAGACAACTTGAATTCCAATCTACGGTTCGACCGCCTTCCACTTGAACTCAGCGCCGCCCTTGCGGGCTGGGCGTGGGCCGGTTGCGGTAACCGTGACCGGTCCAGGTTCGTTTGGTTTGGTGGCCAGGTAGCGATGATTGGTCAACGACATGAGCAGGGTGTCCCCGCGCATCAGGTTGACCCATTGGAAGGACTCCGCATCCCCCGATGCCTTCCCGGCGAGGTCTTTCAACAAGATGCGCTCTTCGGCGGCCGAAACGAAGCGCCCGTTGGCCGTCTTCAGCGCCACACGGCCCTTGCCGAGATCAATGACTTGGAAGCGGGTGTTCTGGGAGGCGCTCGCAGCCGCATCGGCCACGACATTCACCAGCAAGTTGTTCTGCGTATCGGCGGCCAGAAGGCTGCCGTCGGCGCCGCTGGTCAGGACGATTGTCTTGCCCATGGGAATCAAGCGCTCAATGCCACGGGCGCGAGGTTCCTCAACGGTGTAGTTGTCGAAGTCGGCATAGCCGCCGGGCTGGCCGGACGTATTGTAGTTGAACAATGCGGGACGAACGCCTTGGAAAGTCGTCAACTGGAACGTCATGGTGAACGGTTTGCCCAGAGGCGTGAACTCCTTGCCGTTGGCGCTCCAACTGAAGATGGCCTCATCGGTGTCGAAGTTGCAGTGAACCCGGAACCATAGGTGCGTGGGTGGAGCGGTCGGACGGATGGTGGGGGCATTGGTGGGCGCAGGGGCGGAGGAGCCAGGGTCTCGGCGTCTGCCGCCGCCACCAGTGGACATTTGCAGCGACGTGCCCTCGGCAGTTTTCACCACGCCAATCCAGGCATAGGGAGAACTCAGCAGCGCCAGTCCAGCGTTGTCGCCCACGGCAAGACCCGACGTGTCCAGTTCGACGGTCATGACGGACTCGGGTCCGGGCGGACGCTGGCAGAGGCTGTTGCGGGCGGAAAAGAAATCACTCGCCGGCAGGGAGTGGAGGCGCAGCACGCCGGGCTTTTCGGTGAGGGACCACTTGGGATCATCGGGAACATGATTCCACTGCGCGTGCGGATTCAGCTTGGGGCCATCGAAGTGGTCGTCGTGGATGAATGCCGGCTTGGGCTCCTGCCTGTAGCCGGTGTTCGGCTTGATCCAGGTGTCGGGAGCTTTGCGGAGGTTGCCCGGCAGGCCGATGAACGGGAAGCCATTGTCCCATGTGATGGGGACCAATGCGACCATGCGCCCCGCGCTGCCGTGGTCGGACATGATGACGCTCCACCATTCGCCGGAGGGAGTGTCCACAATGGCGCCCTGATGCAGCCAGAGCCCGCGATCGTCGGGCTGAGCGCGAAGGGGCGCAGCGCCCGTCACGCCCAGCGACTCACCCTGAACCATGCGCTCGACCTTCCAGGGGCCTTCAATGGAATCAGCAGTTGCCACCATCTGGTCCACCGGTCCACCGGGAATGGCGGACACATCGACATACTTGCCGTTGATCTTGTAGAGGTGGTGGCCTTCGCCCATCCGACCAACGAGTGCCCGTTTGGGAGCATTGGTGTTAAAGCCCCTCAGGTCTGGGGCCAGTTCCTCAATGGGATACGGACTGCCGCCGCCGGAGATGATGTAGATTCTGCCGTCGTCATCGAAGAGGACTGACAGGTCTTGCCTTCCGGGCAGTTGGTTGCGCTCCCAAGGACCATGAATCGACTTGGAGCGGAAGACCTGGAGGCCCACGCCGTTGACGTTGGAGAAGATATAGAACATGCCCTTGTGATAGCGGATGCAGGGCGCCCAGATACCTTGGCCGTAGATGTTCCCTCCTTCGAGCCGGAACGCCGGGCCCAGGTCCAGCCGATCCATGCAGTAGCCGGCGAGTTCCCAGTTCACCAGATCCTTGGAATGCATGATCTGAACGGCTGGGTTCATGTGCATGGTGGTGCCGGCGAGGTAGTAGTCCTCACCCACACGAATGATATCGGGATCCTCGAACTCCTCGTAGAACAGCGGATTGGAATAGGTGCCATTGCCGTTGTCGGCGGTCCAATGCCTGGTCGCCGCGGGAGGCAGCCCGGATGAATCCGACGTTGCGGCGAGGCCCGCTAGCGTGCTGCCAGCGAGCAGCGTGGAAATGATGAACCGAGAGAGAACGGACCGGTTCATCGCTACTTTGTCTTCAATTCCATGACCGTGATGGAATACGCCGGGAATTCGCGCGTGAAATT
>PLZQ01000387.1:0-707 GCA_003152225.1 Limisphaerales bacterium
GGCTGATTCCCATCCTGGCTCACTGATTGTGCCAACTTGGCCCATATTCGCCTTGGCGGACGGTCTGGCGCACGGTTGGAGGGACTCTGACCGCTACAAGGCGGTGGTGGTGGAGCCGGAGGCGGGCAATTACATTGCGGTGGTCAGCACCACTGCGGACCCCCTTAAGATACCGGATTGGTTGCCTAGTGCTTCCCAAGCACTACGCCTGTGGGTGGCCTGTAGGGCGCTTTGGCCAAGGGAGCCGATAGATAGTGGGGATTGCGGGGAAAAGGCAGAAGGCAGTCCACCCTCCGCAGCACTGTCCACCCTCCGCAGTGCTGCTACGGAGGACGGGCTACGGAGGACGGGAAGGCAGAATGAAGAAAAAAGAAGAGGGAATGGAGAAATCAGAGGGGAGAGGGCAAAGCTCAACCGGCCCTCGCGGGAGCGAAGGCGCTCAGAATATGTGGCGGGCGGCGGTCAGGGAGGCTGGCCGGCCATGAACGCCTGGGGGCGGTCCTGCCAATCATCGACGAACTGGTTAGCGCGAAGGAACAGCACGGGGCCGACGGGCGGCTGATCGAACCGGGTGGTGTCGAAGACGTTGGGAACGGCCGGCCGAGAGCATGAGTCGTATCCCGGTGGAAGGCAGACCTGTGCGATGCCACGATTGGCAAGGGGAACGTTGACCTTCACGAAGAGGAGGAAGCCGGTGAGTGGGCCGC
>PLZQ01000387.1:766-4738 GCA_003152225.1 Limisphaerales bacterium
ACTCTCATAACTGAGCTGCCGGCGCATCTTCATCCGGGCCAAGAGGCTTGCCTGGCAATTACGCAACTCTGCAAACGACTGCATGGGTCAATCCATACCGCAACAGGGACCAAATGTCAAGATTGGATTGCAGGATAATGCCAGGCGGCGGCCCAAGGTGGTTTCCGGAGCAGATCGTAGTCGGGAAGCGGCGGGCCGGGCTGCTCAGAGCGAGAGGAGGCCGGCGCAGAGATCGTCAATGAATGTATGAATGTATTCCGAATTCCGGGATTGACCCTTCCATTTTAAGTGTTTCAATCTGTGGTTAAGGGCGGTGGTTGAGATTGAGGGCAGAAGATGGGTAGAAGAGCGTCGGTCAATTCGCTCCAAAAGTTCTCGACGCAAGCCTTGTAAGCATTGAAGTGGTCGGAGGTCAGCCGGAGGCCCTCGCCGACGAGAGGCCGGAGTGGGAGGCCGTAGAACTGGGGCAGCGGGTCGTTTGGATCTTTGAAGAGGGCGGGGTTGAGCGCCTTTAGCTTATCGGAGGAACGGCCGTCTCCGTGTTTTACCGTATTTGCCACCAGGTGAAGTTCGTTCAATTGGTGCCAGCAGCGGAATGACTCGGTATTGATGCGGAACTCCCGAGCGAGGAGGGACTTGAGCTGCTGGAAGCCTCCGGACCCGTCGGGCTGAATTATGGGGTTGGAGAGAATGCGGGCGGCAAGGTATTGCGCCTGCTGTTCTAGTAGATGGAACAGGCCGGCGATCATCAAATTGAAGAGGCCTTGGCGGACAGCATCGGTGGCGAGGTAGAAGTCCACGCCTTTGAAGTAGGCTTGCTCTGCGCCCTCGGAGCCGTCTGTGTGGTCTGGATCAACGAACTGGCCCAGCCGCGCGTATTCTTCATCCTCGATGCGCTTGGCCTCATCCTCCAGTCCGTCGAAGGCCGGAGCTATGCGGTCACGAAAGACGGAGGCATAATATTGCAGCTCCTCCATACTTTGGTGGATGAAGTACTCGGCTTGAAAGCGGGGGTAAGTTGACATGGATCGCGAGCCGTCTCCGCTACTTCTCTGTGAGAAGCTCGACGTAGAGTGTGCTCCACTTTGCGTTCTCGATCTCCCGGATTCTTTCCAGGCAGTTGTGCATCCAGATGAACACAACGATTGCACGGCGCGCGTGCTCGTGAGTAACTTCAAGGTCGTCCGCGCACTTGGGATGGGTGAGCTGATTGCGTTTCTGTTTTAGTTCGGTCAGTGCTTTCCACCCGTCCGCCTCGTCGGCAGGTGTAATGGAATGGCCAAAGACGCGGCCGTGCAGGCTGAACATGAGCTTGATGGTCTTCTCCACGCACAGAAACTCGTCACGCACGGTATCGTCGCCGCGCTTAAGGCTTTGCAGGCTTTTACCTCAGGCGGGATGAGGTGGGCCTTGACGGCATCGGTGTGGATACGGTAATTGAGCTTGGAGAGGGTGCGGTTGAGATTCCAGGCGAGGGAGAGGCGGCGGTTTTCGTCGTCCTTGAGGCGCTGGAATTCCTTGATGAGGTAGAGTTTGAATTCCGGGCTGAGCCAGGAGCCAAATTCAAAAGCGATATCCTTGTGGGCATACGTGCCGCCATAGCGGCCAGCGCTGGCGGCCAGTCCCTTGGCCCGAGTGCGCTCGATCCAAGCCTTGGCGGACAGGAAGAAACTGTTGCGACCGGCCTCATTTCTAATTTCCTCGAATTCGAGGGAATTAAAACCCGGGTTATGAATCCGTTCCCAGACGCCAAGGAAGAGCACGGTGTCCTTGTTTTTGAGCCATTGCTCGATGAGCGCGCTGCCGCCCTCGAAGTTCCGTACCATGTCGGTGAGTGAGATATAGTCGCCGAGGTCCTTCGACAGGATGGTGATGGGCGAGCCTTGGACTTCGATGGTGGATTTCCTGGGTTTCATGCGGCTAAAGCGGTGTTCAGTTCATCTAGCAAAGCGGGCAAGCGGTCCTTGCCGAACAGGGCCAGGGCGCGGAGCAGGCCGCCGCGGGATTTGAGCGTGCCGTGGTCGAGGTCGTCAGTTTCCAGCGCAGCGTTTGCGCCAATTTCTTCGGCGATACCAGCGAGAACCCAGCAGCTTTGGCTTCGAGAACACCGATGGCTTTGGCGTCCACGAAGAGCATGTAATCGGCGAAGCCACCCTCGACGTTTGTCTCGCAGAGGGCGATTCCCGGGACGGCGTGGAGGTTAAGGCGGCGGCGGTCTTGAACAAGCCAGCCGGCGGCGACGAGGGCGGCGGCGATGAGTTCGCGGGCGCGTTGTTCCGGGGTTGGAGGCATGGCCGCTCAAGTTTTGCCTGCGAAAGGGAGCGCGGCGTAACGGGCTGGGGGTCCCAGAGGGACCGTCGGGTGACCGAACGATAGTATTGCACTTGTGCCGCCCATGACGAAAAGTCGTGCAATGATGCACGGGAGCGGGAGCTGTTGCACGAAGATTTTCGTGAGGTGGCCGGTCGATTTGGGAAGCGGAGAAAGAAAGGGGGTCAACCCGTAGATTGGAATTCAAGCTGTCCATCGGCCTTGTTCATCCTGGCGGATGTATGCTGGGGTGGTTCATGGGCCAAATGCTGGAGCAAGGATTTCGCCCCTTTGGTTGTGCCAATTAAAAGAATATCTTCCAGGCTATGAGCTTACGCCGGAATCCGGCAGGTTCTTCCTGGGTACCAATCGCGCCGTCCTCCCGCGGAACCCCACCGACGTGGCCAACCGTTGCAATCTGAGGCAGGTAACGCCAAAAGCGCTCCAGAAAGNNTATGTGGGGTTCTCCCAAATCGGCCTGCCCCTACAGGTAGTGTGGTTTGGCGGGTCCCAATTCCCAATCCCAGAAGCGCGCCTCGCGCAGGGTAGGCTGGACCAATCTACGGTCTGACGCCTTGCATGCTCTCGACCGCCGCTCAAGGTCCGACGCAACCTGAGCTCCCCGACTTTGGAACTGCCAACGCCGGGAGTGTTCTTGGTCACTTCTCTAGCACCGGCTTGAGGTTGGCGCCGTTGATCTTAAGCGTGCAGGCGAAGTCGCACGGCTTCTCCGCCGGAAGCATCACGACGAGACCGCTGGCGTTCTGGGCGAACGGCAGTTTGCCTTTGTGCCCGAGCAGTTCCACCTGTTTGATCCGGTTGCCGCTATCGCCCGCTACGGCAGCGAGGGACTTGATTTTGAGTTTGCCGTCCGCGGGCCAGCCCAGGGCGATGGCGTACAGGCTGCGACCTTTGGTGGTGAACCGGATGTCCTTGGCCGAGTAGGCAAAGTCCTCTTTGAAGTTGCCCCCTTTATACTGGATGGCGCCTTCCCCGTAGATGAGCCAGGGTCGGGTGTCGAAGATCGCTTCGCCGTTGACGGCGTTCCAGGCCGCAAGCTGAGCCAGCATCTGTTCCACCTCCGGATCGAGTGAACCGTCGGGGCGCTGGACGACGTTGAGCAGCAGGTTGCCATTCTTGCTGACGATGTCCGCGAGCATGTGAATAACCCAGCTCACGGGGCGGAACTTCCAGTTCCGGTTGTAATACCAGTCGCCGATGGACGTGTCGGTCTGCCAGACGTCGGGGTTGATCCCGGCCATCACGCCGCGTTCGAGGTCCTGCACCCAGCGGCCCTCGGACTTCTGCTTGCACGTATAGACCACCTGCGGGTGGACGGATGGCTTCACCTCCCATTTGTAAAGAAGCTCCGCGCCTTTGGCCGAAAATGCGTCCCGCGCATAGCCGCTGCGGTTCTGCAAGTCGGTGTTGTAGAGATCGGCGATCATGCTTAGCCCCACCTGGCCGAAGGGGACACCGCCGTCGGTGTAGAGCAAGTCGAGCTGGTAATTGCCGATCAGGTCGGAGATGCGTTGATACCATTCACGGTGCCAGCGGGGGTCTTTGCTGTACCAGTCTTTGTCGTCCGGGGCGGCGAGCTGGTGATAGAGGTCCTCATACCGCGGGTCCGCGCCGTCGTAGGGCACCCCCGCCAACGGACCG
>PLZQ01000387.1:4744-10407 GCA_003152225.1 Limisphaerales bacterium
ACGAAATAGCGCGCGCCGGCTTTCTTGTATAACGCCATGAGCCGGTCCGGGTCCCACTTCTCGGCTTTCCAGAGCGGAATGATGTCCTTATAGCCGTTGGTCGAGGGATGGCCGAAGTGGGCCAGGTGATCGGCGTATTGGCCGTTGCCTGGCTCATACATGCCCCGAGCGTACCAGTCGCCGTCCATCGGCACGGCCTGCGGTCCCCAATGAGCCCAGATGCCAAACTTGGCATCGCGAAACCATTCGGGACATTGGTATTGCTGGAGGGATTCCAACTTCGGCTGGAACGGTCCCGGCGCGATAGGCAGGGCTGCCGTCGCGGAGGACGACTCAGGCTGGGCTGTGAGGGCGAGGGCGGATGCGAGCAGCGCTCCCGCTAATACTAATGTTTGCTTGGATTTCATAGTATGCTGTTTGAGATGACTTGGTGAGGCGGCCTTAGAGCGAATAGGCAATCGCCCATAGCAGATGGCAAATGGCAGATGGCAAAGAGCCGGGCTGTCGCTTGCGCGGCAGAGCTTGAAATGATTACAACGAGATTTAAAGCTCAAGGACTCTAGTGAAGGCATAGTGACGCACTAAAAGCCACGCAAATCGCTGCTGGTGCGCCTGGGCAGGCCAGGGGCCGGGACACGCTTAAGCACAAGGTATTCGATGCCCAGCTTAGCGCAGTATTCCCGTTTGCCGCCTCTATCCCCATCCTCGTTCACGGCATAGATGTCGGGCTTGAGACGCCGAATCTCCGGGTCGGCGTCCAGCCACCCCTCGCCGCTGGTAATAAGCGCCTGCGTGACGTAACGGATTGAGCCCACCACATACCGGCGGTCCGCTTGCGGGAACAGCGGGTGTTCAGGCCCCTTGAGCAGCCGGATATTGGCGTCGTGGCCCACGATCACATAGAGGTCGCCGTAAGCGCTGACCTCCTCGAAGAACCGCACATGGCCGGAGTGGACCCAATCGTAACAGCCGGTCACGACTATCCTCTTGCGACCGGTTGTGGAGGCCGGCTCGTCCAGCGGGCGCTCAGGAAATCCGCGCAGGTCTTCCTCGTGGACCACCTGATAGCCGATGCCTCGCGCCTTGCATTCGGCTCTGCTTCCCGCCGAATCCTGAGCCTCAGTCACTATCAACAGGTCCGGCTCAATCCCTGCCTTGCCGACAGCGGCGACCAAGTTGCCCACATCGACTTTAGACTTTGGACTTTGGACTTTGGACTCCCCGACCAGCACCACTTGCCGCACAAAACGGATCGCGCGCAGGACATACGCCCGTTCGGCTTCCGGGAACCTCGGTCCCCTACCCTCCAACTGGTGAACCAAGCTGTCGGCCCACACCAGCGCGGTCACCTCCCCCAACCGGGCCGCCTCCTCCAGGAAGCGAATCTGCCGGGAGCGCAGGTCATCGAAGGCACCCGTCACAACGACTTGCTTTGATCTGGGGGCGGCGGTCATTCCAAGAGGCTCGGGGTTCTTTTGGACATACCAACCTTCATCGGCTTGCTCGGGGCGCGACTCTCACCGTCACCTTGAACGCGCCTGGCACCAACTCCTTTGACGCCACCAGCAGGTAGCCCCCACCGCATCCCGAATACATGGCTCCGGCATAGCACGACTGGTACGCCCGCAACAGGCCCACGAGATCAACTTTCAGCGTCGGGTGCCGGACGGTATGCGGCAGCAGCTTTTCCCAGCAGGTCATGCACTCGTTCAGCGAAGCGCCCAGGGCCTGCAAGTCACGGCGGCGGATCGCCTCAAAGCAATCCTTTCCCGACTGGCCCAGCCGCGCGATCCACCTCGGCTGCAGCCGCTTTTGGTCCAGCGGATTGTAACCCTCGGGCCGAGGCGCCACCGGCAGGACATGGATCACCTGCTCCAACCAGCGAACGGTGCTTCGGTCATTGATCGACTCGATATGCACCGGGAACACCCCTCCATTGGCCGCGTAATCGTAGTCCAGCCGGTTGATGCCCGGATAAATGAGCCCGACCATGTCCTGCGAGCCCGAAGGCTCGGCCTTGCCTTTGTTCTCGATCTCGTAGAGTTCGCGCACCAACTCGGCTGGTGGCCGCGCGGGCAACTTGCCCTGCCAGACCCTTGTGGCAACCGCGCGTGTGCCGGTGGCAATACCGCTGCGGTCCATAAACCGAAACGACGGCTCCAGCCCCACCACCACCATCGAGCCGGGAGGCCGCGGGTTATGCACTGAGACAAACGGCTGATCGATCCAGCCGCCCGCCAGGGCCAGCCGGTAGGGGATGCGGCCAATCACGCGTGCAATTGGCGATATGCGATGGGGTTTCATGTTCAGGATGGCCGCCGTTTGCGCCACCAGCGATGATCTCTGCGGCAGCCCGTTCCGGGCCCAGGCGTGTCCATAGACCTTTCGCATTCCCCAGAAGTATCCAAGCCGCCGTGGCGGGTGCAAGCAAATCTGCCTCTCCGCCTCCCCGCCACTCCGAAAAGGGTGGCTTTGGGGTCGCATTGGGGTGGCTTTGTGGGAGCTTTGTGGGAGCTTTAGGGTGGCTTTGAGGTGGCTTTGGGGTCCCAATCGGTTGGCTATCAACACGCTTTGAGGTGGCTTTGATTTCGCTTTGATGTGGCTTTGGGCGGCTTTGGGTTTCAGTATTTTCCTTCCCCCTTCCCCTTTCTGCTTTCAGCGTTTCAGCTTTTCCCCGTCGGTGTTCTCCCCGGAGCAGTTGGAGACGACGATACGGCGGCTGGATGAGCGGTGCCGAGTCGTGGAATTCCAGGGGACGAGTGAAACCATTGAATATTCCGTGCCGCTCGTTGACGCGCGGTTTTTGCGCGGTTACACTTCAACCATGAGCACTGTGACCGAAGTCAAAGTCGCCACGGAACGGCTCTCCGCGCAAGACCGGTGGGAGTTGTATCGCTGGCTCGGCGAGTCCGAGGACGTGCGCCGATTCCGCCACGAAGAACTGCGCCGCGAAATCACTGTGGGCATCGAACAGTCCAGTCGCGGAGACCAGGCCCCTTTGGACATGCAAGCCATCAAGGACGAAGTGCATCATCGCCTGAACCACAACGGCAACTGATGCCAACGGTCCTGCGCACCAGCCGGGCGCATCTCGATCTTGTTGAAGCCGCCCTGCATATCGCTGAAGAAAATCCAACCGCCGCCGACCACTGGCTGGACCTCATTGACGAAAAATGCGAGTCGCTGTCCCGCCTGCCTGAACTGGGACGCAAACGACCCGACCTTGCCCCTGGACTTCGCAGCCTGCCCGCCGGCAACTACGTTATTTTTTATCGCCCCATCACCGACGGAATAGAAGTCATTCGCGTGCTGCACGGCGCCCGCGATATTCCCGCGCTCTTTGATTGAATCAAGGCAGCGCCGTCCGATAAAAATGCGCGCCGGGGTGCCGGGGTCCTCACTATTGACACTCTTGGCGCGGGTTGAGATCGGCTTGCTGTAATCGAACCGGGAGCAGAGCAGAGTACTGCCGGTGCCTTCCAGAATAGGCATAACCTACTGTAAATAGGGAGGAACCGGTGCGGGTGACAGATTCCGTACACCTATACAGGGTGAACGGAAGAAGGAAGGTCGAGCATGAGCCGGTTGCCCTTTCCCCGGGCGGTCCAATACTGGGCTGAATAATGCAATCCCTTCGGAGGGTTGCGGGGGCGGCCTTGCTTGCGCTAAACCTTCGACGATTTAGCTATGGCCCTTTGGCGCGGGGCAAATATATTTGGCAGGTGATAGATACGGAACAAAAGCTCGCAGCCTTCCTGCCCGCGCTCCGAGCGGCAAAGTGGGTGGCCGTGGACACGGAGGCAGACAGCTTGCACGCGTACCCGGAGAAGGTGTGCTTGATTCAAATCAGCACGGTGTCGAGTGACCGGCTCATTGACCCGCTCGCCGGCCTCAATCTCGGCCCGCTGCTTGAGGCGTTGTCCGGCCGCGAACTCATTCTGCACGGCGCCGATTACGATCTGCGCTTGTTGCGCAAACACCACGAATTCGTGCCCAGCGCCATCTTCGACACGATGCTCGCCGCGCGGCTGCTCGGCCTGCGCCAGTTCGGCCTGGGTCATCTGGTGGAGAAATATCTCGCCGTCAAGCTGGAGAAGGGAGCGCAGAAGGCCAATTGGGCAATGCGCCCGCTGACAGAGCGGATGGAGCATTACGCCCACAACGACACCCGCCACCTCAAGCCGCTGGCGGATCAGCTCAGGGCGGAACTGCAGGCCAAAGGTCGCCTGGCCTGGCACCAGGAATCCTGCGCGCGGCTCATCCAGGACTCGACCCAGTTGCACGTGCCTGATTTGGATTCGGTCTGGCGCATCAGAGGCAGCCACTTGCTGGCGCCGCCGGCCCTGGCCGTTTTGCGCGAGCTATGGAAGTGGCGTGAGAAGGAGGCGGTGGCCGCCAACAAGCCCCCGTTCTTCGTCATGAGCCATGAGGCGCTGGTCAACATTGCCGCGGAGGCCGCTCTCTCCCGGCCGATTGAGCCGTTCCTGCCCAAACACCTCTCCGAACGGCGGCGTGGCGGCTTGCTCAAAGCGGTCGCGCACGCGCGGGAGCTTGGCCCCGACCGCCACCCCAAAATCCTGCGCCACGCCTCCCGCCGTCCCAGCGAAGGGGAGAAGCGCCGGTTTATTGATCTCCAGAAACGACGCGACGCGCAGGCGACCACGCTGGGCATTGATCCCACCTTGATTGCCAGCCGCGGCATGCTCTCCGACCTGGCGTTCGATTGGGATAAGCACTCCCCCGAGTTGATGAGCTGGCAGCACGAATTGCTCAAGCTGGACGGAGAGCAGGTGCCCTCGCGAGCTCAAGCAGCTCCAACAATCGGTGGGAGTCAGGGCTCAGGGCGACGCGCGCCCTCCCAGACGCAGCCCGCCACTACCTCACCACTTCAAATGCAAATCCCTTCAAATACTCCGTTTCGGGGATCATCGGGATAATCGGATGGTCCGGGGACTGCGAGTAGGTGGCAATGCGCCGGAGAATGCGCCGGGCATCGAAGGCGGCGGAAAGCACGGTGTCCTGGAACAAACCCGCGTCCACGTGATGCGAACAGCAGAAGGTGGCCAGCGTGCCGCCGGTCTTGAGGAGCTTGAGGGCGCGCAAGTGGATCTCCTTGTAGCCGCGCAAGGCATCAGGCACCGAAGCGCGGTTTCGCGTAAAGGAGGGCGGGTCCAGCACGACCAGGTCCCAGCGGGGAACGAGCTTCTCGTGGGGCTGGGTCACGGTCTGCGCCTTGAGCCAGTCAAAGACGTTTACCGCCTCGGCTGAGCATTTCTCCGCCAGGTTGTTGGCGGCCGCGTTGCGGGTGGCGGCGGCGATCGCCTCGGTGCTCTGGTCCAGCATGTGGACGTGCGCGGCTCCGGCGCGAGCGGCATGCAGCCCAAACCCGCCCAGGAAACTGAAACAGTCCAGCACTTGGCCGCCCCTCGCCAGTTCGGCTACACGCTGGTAATTCACCTGCTGATCGAGATACAGACCTGTCTTGTGGCCTCCGACCACATCCACCTCGAACCGGAGGCCGTTCAGGCTGATCGGCACCGGGCCTTCAAGTGTCCCCGCCAAAACACCGCTCGCGTCCGCCATCCCCTCAAACTTGCGCGAGGACAGCTCTCCTCGCTCTATGATAGCACGCGGAGAAAAGATCGCCTGCAGCGCCGCGACAA
>PLZQ01000357.1 GCA_003152225.1 Limisphaerales bacterium
GGAGCAAATCCTTCGGGCTCTCCTCACTTCTATGAATAACTCTGGGGGAACTATAAGCCTGAGGGGAGTCTCAGGGTGGCTGGGGACGGCCTTACCGGGCGGCGGCTTCTGCGGCTGGCTGCAAGGCACTCTTCAATACATAACCGAATGGGAATCAGGCGCTTAAGCGCTTTCGTCCCCGTTTGGGCGCGGCAGCGGGCAGGAGCGGGGCGGTCAATTGCTCGTAAAGGCCGAAAAGGTATTCCACGCGCTGGCGCTCGCTGGTGAAGGGGTGGGGGCGGTAGCACAAATCCACCGCCCGGTCCAATTCCGCATGGGCTTTGACCAGCGCCGGCGGCATCGAGAGCGGGTCATACAAATCCGCCAGCGACGCCGTCTTCGTGGGGCAGACCTCCGGTCTGTCGGTGCGCGCCTCCTCCGGAGGCGTGGCCGCCGACCCGGCTCCGGCGCTGGCGTTTTGGGACTGGGATCCGGAGGCTCCCTTAACCGGCAGACCGGAGGTCTGCCTCACGGGGGCCATGAACTGCGCCCGCACATCCAATACTTTCTGCGCTGCCGCTTCGACGTCCTCCTTTTGCTTCACCGTGGGCGACTGTGGCCAGGGGTAGTTGATTGAAACGCTGCCTGGTTTGAAACATGATGCGAGGCACGCGCCGGTTCAGCGGCGGCGGGCAGCGCCGCTAGCTGATTTGCATTTCCACAGAATGATCACGGCGGTCGTCCAGCAAGGGGATGATATTACCAGCGAGCGCCTGACCGTCGAGTGATAGCCGGCTGCCACCGGGAGGGGCGCCCGGGAGCCTGGTGATGCGAATGTGGTACGGGGTTTGCCGATAGCGGTAGTGGATGGTGAACGTGTTCCACTTCCGAGGCATGCTGGGTGTCAGGCGCAGTTGATTGCCTTCCAGATTCACGCCGAGCAGGGTTTCGAGCAAGAGCCGATACATCCAACCAGCGGAACCGGTGTACCAAGTCCAACCGCCACGACCGATGTGGGGCGCGACGGCATAGATGTCCGCGGCGATAACATAGGGTTCGACTTTGTAGGTCGCGATTTGGTTGGGAGTGGCACCATGGTGGACAGGATTGAGCAGGGCGAATAGGTCCCAGGCTCGGTCGGCATCACCCATGAGCGCAAAGCCCATCGTGGTCCAAATGGCACCATGAGTGTACTGGCCGCCATTTTCGCGCACGCCAGGGATATAGCCTTTTATATAGCCCGGATTGAGGGAGGAGTGATCGAAAGGAGGATCGAAGAGCTGGATCAACCCGGCGTCGCGGCGGACAAGGCGCTCGTCCACGGCTTGCAGCGCCTGGCGGGTGCGCTGGGGATTGCCGGCGCGGCTGATGACCGACCAGCTCTGCGGCAGGGAATCGATCTGACATTCCGGATTGGTGCTGGAGCCAAGGGGTTCTCCGTTGTCGAAGTAAGCGCGGCGATACCATTGGCCGTCCCAGGCGTGTTGCTCGATGTTTTGTTGTAGTTGCTGGGCTTGGGCGAGACAACGCTCGGCAAAGGCGGTGTCGTTGCGTCGGTGCGCCAACGCTGCAAATTGGGTCAGCACGTCGTAAAGGAAGAAACCCAGCCAGACGCTTTCGCCGCGCCCGTCTTTACCCACCAGATTCATCCCGTCGTTCCAGTCGCCGCCACCCATGAGCGGCAGGCTGTGCTGGCCGAATTTAAGCCCGTATTCGATGGCGCGAACGCAATGTTGATACAGCGTGCCCGACGTTTCGGAGCGATTGGGCAGGTCATAGTATGAATCCTCCTCCGGCTTGAGGGGCCGGCCTTCGAGAAAGGGAACGGACTCGTCGAGCACGCCGGTGTCGGCCACGCACGCGACGTAGCGGCAGGTGGCGTAAGGCAGCCACAGGTAGTCATCGGAGCAATGCGTGCGCACGCCGCGGCTGGTGGGAGGATGCCACCAATGCTGCACATCGCCCTCGCGGAACTGATGCGCCGCGGCGCGCAAGAGATGTTGGCGGGTGAGGGCTGGCTCGGCATGCACCAGCGCCATCACATCCTGCAATTGGTCGCGGAAGCCGAAAGCGCCACCGGATTGGTAGAAACCGGTGCGCGCCCACAGGCGGCCGCTCAAGGTCTGATACAACAGCCAGCCGTTGGCCATCACATTAACGGCGGGATCGGGGGTTTCGACCTGCACGGCGCCGAGCGTCCGCTTCCAATATTCCCAGACTCCTTCGAGGGCGCCACGGTTGGCTTCAGCGGGGCGGAAGCGGCGGATCAGGGTTTGCACGTCAGCGACGCTCCGTCCCACCCCGAGGCGGAAGCTGGTCTCCCGTTCCTGCCCGGCGGACAGATCAAGAGTCACTTGCACTGCGGCGCAAGGGTCCAACCCCGCTCCTGTTTTTCCTGAAAGCCGTGTCTGCTTGAGGGCCGCCGGATGGGACAGACTCCCATTGCGGCCGATAAACTCCTTTCGATCTGCCGTGAAGGTTCGCGCGGAATCACTCACGTCCACAAAGGCGATGCGTTCGGCGAACTCGGTATTGAAGGGATTGCGTGCGAGCAGGGCGCCGGTTTTGGGGTCCACCTCGGTCTGGACGTGCAGCAAGCTCTTGTGGCGCAACTCTCCCAGCACCCATTCCCAGTAGCCGGTTACGGACAAACGGCGCGGTCGTCCTGAGACGTTGCGCAGTTTCAGGGCCGCGAACTTCACGGGCGCGTCCATCGCCACATAAACGGTCAACTCGGAGGCGATGCCGTTCTCAGTGTGTTCGAACACCGAATAGCCGAAGCCGTGACGGACGACGTAGGGTGTTGCGCCGCGCGCGGGCAGCGGGGTGGGGGACCAGAATTGTCCCGTCTGCTCATCCCGGACATAGAAGGCTTCACCGGTGACGTCACTGACGGGATCGTTGTTCCAGGGCGTCAGGCGAAACTCGTGGCAATTCTCGACCCAGGTGTAGGCGCTGCCGCTCTCCGAGACGACGGTTCCGAAATAGGGGTTGGCCAGCACGTTTACCCAGGGGGCGGGAGTTACCTGGTCCGCTGACAACGTAATGATGTATTCACGTCCATCCCGGGTAAAACCGCCCAGCCCATTATAAAACATCAAGTCCCGCTGCGGGAGCGGCTCGGGCGAATCGCGCCGCGGGGACCGGGCAGGCGTGAGCGAAGGAATGATCGGCTCAGGGAGGGCCGCTCGTTCCAGTTGTTCGGTCAACGTTCCGTTTTCATCCGCCAGGACCAGGCGCGCGACCGATTGGAGCAGCACCTGGTCTTCGCTGGAGACCTGTTCCAAGCGCCGGACAAAGATGCCGCCGGGCTTGTCGAGCATTTGGTCTTCGATGCCCGAGGCGATCAAGCGGAAGATTTGGTCCTGCAAGGGCTGACGATAGACGGAAACATCTTCATTGAGAATCACCAGGTCAACGGGCAATCCTTTCATCCGCCAATAGGAGTGGGCCTGGAGGAGCTGCTGAACGAGCTCGATTCTGGCGGAGTCGCTGATGCGCAGCAGGACGATCGGCACGTCGCCGGAGATGCCATAGCCCCAAAGTGCGCTTTGGCCGCGCCGGTTGTTGAGTAACACGCTGGGAGTGGCCCGCCGGGCCGGGTTGGCGTAAATCAAGGGACTTGCCAGCCGAGCATAGAGCTGGGCGTCGGCTTCGGAGGCGTTGAGGTGGCGCAGGGTGACCTGGCTGTGGGTCCACGCGAGGTCCAAGGCCCGGTCGGCCATGCGCGGGTTGTAGTATTTTTCCACGAGCGCCAGCGCCGCGTCCCGGCTTTCCGCCATCCCCATGACCAGATCAATGCGGGCGGTTTCGTGGGGGGCCAAAATGACTACGCGCCGCAACGAGCTGATTGGATCCAGAACGGAACCGGTGCTGTTGGACAGAGGTGAGATGGTCTGCAGAGCGGCTGGGTCGGCGAGGGTCCGGCCTCGCCCGATGAATCTGGCGCGGTCGGTTTCGCAGGAGACTTCGCCTTGCTGGCCGTCCTGCCCGACCATGAAGTTCAAGAGCCAGGGCGGCTTTTCCCCTTCGGAGCGGGGGCGGCGGGTGCAAAGCACGGCTGGGCGTGGGCGCAAGAACTCGGTTTGCACGAACAGATTGCTAAACGCGGGATGGGAAGCGTCCGCCGCGGGAAGCGCGAGCACCACTTCGGCATAACTGGTCAGCTCGATGACGCGCGGCGAGTGGGAATGGTTGGTGAGGGTCACGCGGCGCAACTCGACATCGTCTTCGGGCGAGACGCTGATTTCGGTGTGGATTTCCAGGCCGGCATGGTGCTGGCGAAACTCGGCGCGGGCTTGCGTGAAGATGGCCTCGCAACGTTTGGTGGCGCCCCCGCAAGGTTGATGGGCCGCGGACCAGAATTCGTCAGTGGCCAGATCGCGCACATAGATAAAAGTGCCCCAGCAATCGCGGGTGGCATCCTCGCGCCAGCGGGTGACGGCGAACTCCCGCCAGCGGCTATAGCCGCCGCCCGCGTTGCTGACCACGACATGATAGCGGCCGTTGGATAACAGATGGACTTCCGGCGCGTGCAGATCAGGATTGGTAAAGACGCGCATGAGGCCCTCGTCGTCATCAGCAAGCCTCCGCGATTTAACCAATTCATATTCTTCGGAGAGCACCTTGGCGGTTGTGTGGGGCACGCGCTCCTGCAAGAGCAAGTCCGTGGCCCTGAAAGAGGGGCACGCCAGGAAGCGCCGTTGCATGGGACGGTCCAGCAACCGATACGCCAGGGCGAGCAGGCTCATGCCCTGATGATGGGCCATGAACGAGCGGATGGTGACGCTGGACTGGTGGGGGGGCAGGCGTGAAGGAGTATAATCCACCGCCTCGTAAAACCCGTAGGCCCCTTCGCGTCCTTCCGCGGCGAGTTGTTCGAGGTTGGCGCAGGCTTCCCGGGGCGCCACCATCAGCGCTAACGCTGTGGCATAAGGAGCAATCACGAGGTCCTCCGCCAAGCCCCGCTTCAAACCGAGGCCCGGCACGCCAAAGGCGCGGTATTGGTAATTCAGGTGGACATCAGTTCGGTTGTAGCCTGATTCGGAAACACCCCATGGAACGCCGCGCAATTGGCCGTACTTGATTTGCTGCCGGACGGCCCCTTTGCATGTTTGATCCAGCAATGTATTCTCATAATTCGGCATGATCAGCAGCGGCATTAAGTACTCGAACATCGACCCGCCCCAGGAAGCCAACACCAGGTCCCCGCGCAAAGTGACGAGCAAACGGCCCAGCGTGAACCAGTGATCCTGCGAAACTTGTCCCAAGGCGATCACGACATAGCTGCATAAACGCGCCTCGGACGCCAGCAGATCATAAAAGCTCGCGTCATTGCGGCGCTCGGTGACGTTGAAGCCGACGGAGAAGAGTTCGCGCGCGGGGTCGAACAAAAAGCTGAAGTCCATCTCCGCCAACTTGGCGGTTTGCCGAGCCAAGGTTTCCAGAGCGAGCATGCGCTGGTTGGCGCGATTGCTGGCTTCCCGCAGGCAGCGCAACCATTGCGCAAGTCCCGCTTCCTCCTCTGGCTTCCGGGATGAGGCCGGTTCCAGGGAGAGGGCTTGCAGCGCTGCTTCGAGGGATGGGCCGAGCGATCGATCCAAGTCTTCCACCTGGCGCAAAGTGGGCGCCTGATCGAGTTGAGTGAGCTTCCCTGAAACCTGTCTAGCCGAGTCAGGCGCCAACGTCAGCCAGGGCGCCAGGAAAAGCAAATCTTCCAAATGGTCCCGACAGTTTCGTTCCAGAGCCTGGGTCCACCATTTCAATTCCTCCCCGGCTTCGTCTCCGGGGGCAGCGGCAAGGGTGGCTGCCCTATGGGTCACCCGTTGCAGCAAATCAAAGCCTGCGCGGAGGGTGGAGGGCGGTTGCGCCAGTTCCGCCTCGAGCTGCACCAACTCAGCATTCCTGCCGGCCAGCTCGCGGAGAATTCCCACCGTGTCGCAAAGGCCGGCGAAAAGTCGCGGAGCGAGGATTGGCTGGGCCGTTAATTCCGCCAGGCCGGAACTCAGGGTCAGCAGATGGCCCGCGAGGTTGCCGCTGTCCACACTGGAAACATAGAGCGGCGCCAAGGGCTTGAGGGTTCGGGTATCATACCAATTGAAGAAGTGGCCGCGGTGTCGTTCGAGGCGTTGCATGGCGCCCAGGGCATCCTGTGTGCGCCGCAGGAGTTGGCCAACCGACAGATAGCCGAAGTCGCACGCAGCCAGGTTGGCCAGCAGGGCCAATCCCATGTTGGTGGGCGAAGTGCGTGAAGCCACCACCGGAATGGGCTCTTCCTGGAAATTATCCGGCGGCAGCCAGTGTTCTTGTGCCGTGACGAAGGTTTCGAAGAAACGCCAGGTCTTGCGCGCCGTGCGCCGAAGGAAGGCTAATTGCCGCGGTCTTAACTCCGGCACCGCCGAAGGCTCGATGGGCTGGCTGATGCGCCAGGCTATCCAGGGAGAGACCAACCATAGGCCCAGGATAAGCGCGGGCAACGATAACTGAGAGGGCTGCGTCAAGGCCAGGAAAGACCCACAGGCCAGAGTGACGACCGGTGCGATCCACATGGTCGCATAAAACCCCGCGGGACCGCTGAGGGCGGTGCGTTCGGCATCGCTGGCGGTTTGCCATTCCAAGAGCCGCTTGTGGGTAAACACCAACCGCACCAGCGTGCGACTGATAGCATCGGGGCTGATAAAAGCGTAGTACGGCAGGAAAACCAAGGTGAGCAGGGCCTGGCCGAGCTGGCGTCCGACCGAGCCGACCAACC
>PLZQ01000078.1 GCA_003152225.1 Limisphaerales bacterium
CCTAACTCGCTTGTTTTAGGCCTAGACAGCTGACCTCCGCTGTCGGCTGAGTAACGATTTGTGGCGGGGGATTGAACGTAATGCTGCGGATTCGTTGGTTGCTTGAATCGGCCACATAAATCGCGCCCGTGGAAATACAAACCCCGTGCGCTCCGCTGAATCTCGCTAAATTGCCGGGGCCGTCTGCATATCCGTTCTGGGTAAAGCTGCCCGCGAGTGTAGTAATGTTTGTTGATTGGGTCATTTTGCGAACCGATGAACTACTGGAAAATCCGCACGCCAGAATGATATTCCCAGCGTTGTCGGCGCACATAGAATTTATCTTACCAAAAGCTGCGCTGCGACCCTGCCCGTCAGCATCTGTTACTAAACCACTCCCAGCAACTGTTACCACATCTCCGTTGGGGGCAATTCTGCGAATCAAATGATTCCCAAAATCAAAGACGTAGATATTGTTGGCGGCATCAGCAGCTAGAGCCGCAGGGCTGAAAAACGAGGTGAAGATGCCATTTCCATCTTGTGAACCTTGATTTCCAGACCCGGCAAAAACCTCGAATGCACCGTTCGTTCGGTAGCGGTAAATCCGGTTGCCTTGGCCGTCTGAAAAATAGACGTTGTTTGCCGAGTCGACGCAGACAGAGCCATAATCCGCATACCATAGTCCGTTTGTCTTGGAGGAGGTATAGCCGTCGGTCCCGATTTTCAAAATATTTGCCGGGTTAACACCTGTGGCAACCCACAGCGCATCCGAGTGGTCAATGGCCATTCCTCGTAGGGACCCATAATCGGACAGTGAAACATTCGTCCCGTATCCGGGCAACGTTGAGTGGCCGCCGCCAACAAAAGTTGAAACCGTTCCATTCGGAGTGATCTTTCGGATGCGGTAATTCCCGGAATCCAACACGAAGAAGTTGCCTAATGAATCAACAACGATTTGCGACGGGTTGTTGAACATGGTTTGCGTGCCCTGCCCGTCTAGGTAGCCGGAAAAGCCGGAACCGGCGAAGATTTGCACAGCGTCATTGTTGGTGTCGTAGATCTGGGCTTCGGCCTGCCAACAGCACAGAGCGAAGCACAATGGGCACAGGGACGATACTCTTTTCATAAACGGGTAGTTCCTTACGTGTCATGTCGGATAGTACCCATGCTCCCTCAGCCAAGCATCTAACCCGAGACCGCCTGCATTCCCATGAAGTATGGACGACTTGGAAAGGTGACAAAGCAGAAGTTCGGCCTTACCGTCCTCCAGAGGAAGCGCCCACGACACAGCTTCGGAAAATGCGTGAACTCCCCGTGCTGGTGGTAGCACTAACCAGGAAAATGGACCAAGCTGAAAGTGTGGCACCTTGTCAACCTCGCTCTGCAACCTCTCAAAATCCACGCCATCGCCAGTCGCATAGAGCAGATATGGCCCGTCCGGAAAGGAGCCGCTTATTGACATCGACGAAGCACTCATTATCGGTTTCAAATTTGCGCTCATATAATCGAATGGTGGTGACACCTAAGAAGTTTTGGGCCTCGTACTGGACGTGTTGTGAAGCACACTCGGACTGATAGGAATTTGGTCTTTCGCGCGCCCGCTTGTACTTGACNNGAATTTGCTTTTTGGCGCGCCCGCTTGTACTTGACGCTGCGCGGGTGAAGGAGAATTGCTTTTCGCTCTCATTCATTCCGGCCCCATCCTGCCAGAGCTGATGGAGCGCGGCAACAGGCAAGTTTTGCCGGTTTTCTGGCGGTTTTGCCCCATCGCCAAGACCGTAGGCGGGCGGCAGCGGTCCAGCGGCCAGGCCTTGCGCGAGCAGTAACGCGATTCCGGGGCAAACCGGGCCGGAGGAGGCCGGTGCCGGGCAGAAGCCCTCCTTCAAACCGGCCTGGAAAAATTAACGCAGAGCCGCAGAGTTTCGCTGAGGGACGCAGAGAAGGAAGAAAGAAAAGGTTCTTCTCCTCTGCGTTTCTCCGCGCCCACTGCGTCTCTGCGTTAAGGCTGGTTTGATTTCGGTTGCGGCATTGCCGCGCCAGGTCTCTTGCGCCTTTTCGCGGCTGGTTCCAATTCGGCTGTTGAGGCCAGTTCGGGGAAGGCGGCCTGCCAGTCAAAGGCCTTGGGCTGGACCGCCGGAGCGCTGATGACGCGGTTGCCCTCGCGGATGGTGTGGTCGAGGCGGGTCAACAAGGGAGAACTGAAGATCGCACACGGGCGCGGCTGCGCTCAATGCAGCGAGCCGGTCTGGTAGTCGAGGGCGGACCGCCGGACCAGGTATTCGTATTGGGTGTCCGCAAAGGCAATCTGGGCCGAAAGGAGGTTTAGCTGCGCTAGGTTGAACTCGACGATCGAGCTGATGCCGTTGTTGAAGCGCGCTTGGGCGAGTTCATAGGACTGCTTGGTATTCTCCAGGAGCTGGGCGGTGATGCGCAGCCGGTCCAAGGCGTTTTGAGCGTTGAGCCAGGCGATGCGCACATCCCGCACCACATTGTTCTCGAGGTCGCGCAGGCTTTCCGCCGCCGCCTGGGAGCGCAGCTCGGCCTCTTGTTGCCGCGCCGAGTAGAGGCCTCCGGCGTAAAGCGGCAGGGTCAGGATGAGACCGCCCGCGGCATAATTGTCCCCCAACGCAGAATTGCCGATGGGAACCACGCCGGCGCTGCCCACGGCGGAGAGGGTAGGGTAATGCAAGGCCCTTTCTGCCCGGGCGAATTTGAAGGCCGCTTCCTGCGAGTTCCGCAGGCTGAGCAAGTCGGGCCGGGACCGCAGTCCTAGCTGCACATATTCTGAAATATTGGTGGAAAGCTCCGGCGGCAACGGCTGCTCCACCAACCGATAGGTCTTCTGCTCCCGCAGGCCCATGAGGTTGGCGAGTTGGGCAAAAGCGGCCTGCACATCGTTCTGCGCCTTGCTCAAGAGCAGTTTGCCATCCTCGACGTTGACCCTGGCAATGCTGACGTCGAGGGCAGAGCGGATTTTGTTGGTGGCCAGCGCGCTGACCTGGTCAAGAAATAGCTGCCGCGCCGCAACGGTCTGTTCCGCGACGCGCGTCACCGATTGGGCCTGTAGCGCCGAGAAGAAGGCGCCATCGACCGCCAGCAGGACTTGCTCGCGGGTCGCCTGCGCATTATTCGCTTCGGCTTGCGCACGCAATTTGGCGCTGCCGGTCAGGTTAGCCGTCCGGCCAAAATCGGTGATGAGCTGCGAGAGGATCAGCCCCTCGGCGTTGCGGTCATAGATAGTGGGGTTGTTGAGGGCCCCGATGGCCGAGAGCCGCGTGTTCTCGTTCGCCGTGCCCACGGCGACCGCGTTGGCGGACAGGGTAGGGAAAAAAGCCGACTGAAACTGCCGGGTCACCTGGCGAGCCGCCAGGGCCTTCAAATCGGCGACGCTGATCTGCGGATGGCTGCGCAGCGCGGCCTCGTGTGCCTCTTGCAGCGTGAGCTGCGGAGAGTCCTCAGCGTGGGCAAGGGCCAACGTAAAGCCGAGAAAGACCGCCCACGCGATACGCTGAGATGCTTTGGTCATAAACTGCCTTGGTCACGCTGCGGGTTGCGGCGCTGCGTCGGCCATCGCACCTGAACTCCTGGCGGCGGCGCGAGCCTCCTGCCAACGATAGAGCATGTAATAGGCCGCCGGCACAATAAAGAGGGTCAGCACGACCGACACCGCCAAGCCGCCGATGATGGCGCGCGCCAGCGGCGCGTAAGCCTCGCTGCCCGTGCCCAGCTTGGTCGCCATCGGCAGCAAACCAAAGAGCGTCGCCAGCGAAGTCATGAGCACAGGACGCAGACGGACCCGGCACGCCAGAGATACCGCTTCGCGCAACGCCCGCCCTTCCTTCCGCAACCGCCGGGTAAAATCTACGATCAGAATGCTGTTGGACACCACGATTCCTACCATCATCACCACCCCCATCAGGGACATGATGTTGAGCGTGGTGCCCGTGGCAAACAGGATCAGTAACACCCCCGTCAACCCGGTCGGCACCGCCAGCAGGATCAGGAACGGATCAAGAAAGGACTCGAACTGGGCGACGAGGATCAGATAGACCAGCAACGTCGAGAGGAGCAGACCGAGGCCGAAGCTGCGGAACGACACCTGCATCGCGCGAGCCGAGCCGCGAACCTCCACGCGGACATTCTCCGGCAGTTTAGTCTCGTGGAGAATCTTCTCGACGCCACTGAGCACCTGGCTCAGATCCTCGCCGGTTGGAGCCACGTAAACGTCCATGATGCGCTTGAGCTGGTAATGGTCAACCTCGGTCGGGGCTTTGAAGTGCCGGATTTGGCTGACTGTGTCGAGCCGCGTTGGCTTGACCGAGTGGACGCCGCGTAACGGCACGGACGCCAGATCAGCCAGGTTCTTCACGAAGTTCTCGGGGTATTGAACCGTGAGGAGATAATCGTTGCCGCTCTTGGGGTCCACCCAGAAACTGGGCGCAATCATCCCGTCCGAAGTCAACGCGGTGATGACGTTGCCCACCACCTCCTTTTCGTTCAAGCCCAACTCGCTGGCGCGGACACGATCGATGTCTAATTTCAAGGCCGGGTAATCGATGTCCTGCGGCACCAGCACGTCGCTGACGCCCGGCAGCGCGCGGACCTTTTGAGCGATCTCCGTCGCGGTGGCGTGCGCCGCCTCGAGATTCATGCCGCTCACCTGGATGTCCAGGGGCGCGGGCATGCCAAGGTTCAGGATGGCATCGACCAGGCCGCCGGTCTGGAAGTAGGCGGAAACCTCCGGCAGCTCGCGCTCCAGCCTCGCCCGCACGCGGTCCATGTATTGGAAACTGCTGACGTGGTGTGCGTCCTCCAATCCCACCTGCACGAAGGCGGTGTGCGGGCCGGAGTTGGGGGTGTAGATCGAGGAAAAACCCGGGGTGACGCCGATATTGGAGACAATAATTCGCAGGTCCTTCTTGGGCACGACTTCGCGCACGATTTGTTCGACGCGTTCAACCAGTTGGTCTGTGCGTTCGATACGGGTGCCCGTTGCGGCTTTGAGGTTGATGACAAACTGGCCAGGGTCGGTGCGCGGGAAGTAGGCTTTGCCGATCAACGGATAAAGGGCCAGGCTGAAAACGAAGAGACCCGTAATGCCCAGCACCGTGGCCAGCGGGCGAAGCAGCGCAAGGTCCAGCGTGCCCTCGTAGCGATCAAGCATCTGTTTGAACTTGCGGTTGAACCACGCGTTGAAACGCTGGCCCCAACCCTTCGGCTCAGCGTGCTCTCCCGCCGTGTCCACCGAATGGCCTTTGATCAATTTCGCGCAGAACAGCGGGACCACCGTGAGCGCAACGACATAGGACGCAGCCAGCGATAGCACCACGGCTAGCGCCAGCGCCGTGAACAGGAACCGGCTCACGCCATAAAGGAAAAGGACGGGGAAGAATACCACCACGGTCGTGAGCGTCGCGGCCAGCACGGGTAGCGCGACTTCCTCGCCCCCTCGTTGCGCAGCCAGTTCGGGGGCCTCTCCCAGTTCGATGTGGCGGAAGATGTTCTCCAGCACCACGACCGAATTATCGATCAGCCGGGAGAACGCCAGCGCCAGGCCGCCCAGAACCATCGCGTTGACCGTGTTATCGCCGAAGGAGAGCGCAATGAATGCCGCCAAAGCGGACAGCGGAATCGAGAGGAACACCGCGACCGTCGCTCGCATGCTGCCCAGGAAAATCAGAATCATGAGCCCCGTCAAAACCAACCCGATGGCGCCTTCGTGGATCAGGTTCTCAATGGCGGTGCGCACAAACACTGACTGGTCAAACACCACTTTCGTCACCATTTGCTTCGGCACGTCCAGCAAGTGGCCGACGGCCTCCTTGATGCCGTTCACGACCGAGATCGTGTTCGCGTCGCCGCCCTGCTTCAACACGGGCAGATAAACTGAAGGCTGGCCATCCACGCGCACAACGTTGTATTGGATTTGCGAGGCATCCTCGGCCTTGCCCACATCGCCCACCAGCACCGAGGCGTTGCCCACTGTCTTGAGTGGCAGTTTGTTGATGTCGCCCACGTCATCGACCTGGCTGTTCGCGTACAGGTTATAGTCGAACGGGCCAATCTTCACATCGCCGGCTGGCAAGATCAGGTTCGCCTCATTCACGGTGCGAACCACATCCATCACGCTCAATTGATGCGATTCGAGCTTGAGTGGATCGACGTACACCATGATCTGCCGGTAGCGCCCGCCGAAGGGTTGTGGAACTGAAGCCCCGGGGACGCTGGCGACCTGGTTGCGCACGTTGTATTGGCCCAGATCGCGCAATTGTGCTTCCTTTAAACCTTCCCCTTTCAAGGTGATCAAGCAGACCGGCAGGCTCGACGCGTCGAATTTCAGCACCACCGGCGGCAATGTGCCAGGCGGGAGTTTCCGCAGATTCGCCATGGCCAGATTGGCAATGCTGGTCACCGCAGAGTCCGAGTTGAAACCGGGCTGGAAATAGACCTTGATCAGGCTCACTCCCGGCAGCGAGCGCGATTCCATGTGGTCAATGCCGCTGGCAAGAGTGAAAAAGCGCTCGAAGCGGCCCGTGATGTCCGTCTCGATTTGCTCCGGCGGCATGCCCGAGAAAAACGTCGCCACGACCACGACCGGGATCTTGATGGGCGGAAACAAATCCACCGGCATGCGCACCAGGATGGTCACTCCCACCACGCAGACGATGAGACAGATGACGATGATCAAATAGGGATAGCGAATCGAAAAGCGAGACACGTGGTTAAAGAGTTAAAGGAGTTAAATGAGCTGCATCAGTTGCATCGGTTACATGAGCGAAGCAAGGGCAAGCAGCATCTCATACCCTTTCTTTGGCGATGGTGGCACGGAGTTCTTCAAGGGAGGAATCCGGCGACTGGCAGAGGGCAATCAACTCCCGCTTCCGGGCGGAGATCCGAGCGGCGATGGGGGGAATCTGCGCGGCAATGCCCAGCGGGATGGATTGGACACCGTGCAGGTCGCCATGCAGCAAATCCCCCGATTGGATCTTTAAACCGCCAATCTCGACCGGCTTCCCAACCTCGATGATGTGAACGTAAGCGTGTGACACGGATACGCTGCCCGAAAAGAGATGAAAACCGGCGCGTTCGGCCGCCGGGAGGGAGCGTACCGAGCCGTTGGTGACCACGCCCGCGCAGTTCAGCGCCCGGAGGATGTTCATGTGCACCTCGCCGACCAGCGCACCCAGGCCCGGACGACTCGCCACATCCTGGATGACGACTATCCGGGGCGCCGGCACAGACGCAATATGGTCCCACCAGTCGGTTCGGTCGGGATATACGCCGGCTGTTGTCGGCGGGGCTGACCCGCGAATTTTGACGGTGGCCGCATAGCCAGTCATTGGCTGCAGACTCGGAAAGAGGCAGCGTATGGTGTGGTCCATAAAGCCCTCATTGCGCAGGCGCTCGTGAAAGGTCTCGATCGCATTGGCCAGCGTGCAGGCGTCGAGCCGCCGCAGGGCTTCCAATTGCTCTGGAGTCAGAGGCGGGCTCATTGTTGCGCCAGGGAATCGATTCGTTTCGCTTCCACCTTTTGGCCCGGCTTGAACTGTGACCGACTGCCAAGCACCACCAATTCGCCGTCCTTCAGCCCGGCGAGAACCTCATATTTGCCCGGAGTTTCCAAGCCAAGTGTTACCGTTCGCTCCTCGATTTTCTGTTCGTGGTTGACGACATAGACGCTGGTCTTTTTGTCCGTGAAAACCGCCTCGGTGGGAATGACCAGCGCCTGCGGTCGCCGTTCGACCTTCAAGACGACGGTCGCATACATACCCGGCACTAATTCCAGCTTTGGGTTGGGAACCTCAATTTCCATGATCATCGTCCGGGTGTCCTCGTCCACCTTTTGGGTTGAACGTGAGATAGTACCCATGAATGGTTTGCCCTTGAGGGATTCCACCCGCACTTCCACCTGGTCTCCAAGCTGAATGTCTTTGACGTAAGCGACGGAAACGGGAAAATCGAGCCGGAGGCGGTAATTGTCAGAGAGGCACACCAGCGGCATGGATTGGGTATCGGAAGCAGTACCCGCCTGTATAAGCGAGCCCGGGTCCGCATAACGATGGGTGATCACCCCGTCAAACGGCGCCGTGATATGTGTGTATGCCAGGAGCGTTTGATCTCTTTGCACCTCCGCTTTGGCACCTACGATGGCAGCCTCGGCAGTGCCGTCTTTTGCCTCGGCAGCATCCAGCTCCTGCTGTGCAACCAGGTTGGGATGTGCCTTGTCCACAGCCAAGAGGCGCGTATAGACCAGATGGGCGTCCTTGTAATCGGCCTCCGCTCGCTGTTCCGCCGCTTTCGCCCGGGCCAGCTCATCCCTCAATTCCGGCACTTCGAGCCGGGCCAAGAGCTGGCCGGCCTTGACCTGGTCGCCGATATCGACACTAATCTGATCCACGTACCCAGAGACCTTGGCATGCAACTCGACTTTCAGGTATGGCCGGAACTCCGCGGGGATGGTCACTTCATTGTAAAGGTCTTCCCGGGTCACTCGCCCAACGGCGACTGCCGAGGCATGGACAGCCGGCATCGGGGCCAACTGCGGTTTTGCGTGAACGGTGATCGCGCGCCAAACCGGAAATGCGGCGAGGACGAGAAACAAGACTCCGACAATGCGCCAATCGAGGCGCCGGAGAGGGGCTCCGACTCGGCCAGGCAGCCGCTGAAGCCAGCCCGCCCTCCGGCTGGCGAATGGCCAGGGAGGATTCGACGGCTGCTCTTGCATAGGGCTGTCGGCGGGTTGCTGCGGTTCCGGTGGTTCAATGCTCATGATCATGGTTCTTTTGGTTGTTCGTTGCTGGCGCAGCCAGCGGCAATTCGACTCGGAATCGGCTGCCCTGGCCCGGGAGGCTGCTGGCCTCGACGTGCCCATGGTGAGCCGTGCAGATGGATTTGACGATCGACAGGCCCAGGCCAGCGCCGCCCAGTTCGCGCGAGCGCGCCTTATCGACGCGAAAGAACCGGTCAAAAACCCGCGGCAACGCTTCCGCTGGAATGCCGATGCCGTTGTCGGTCACCTCCAGCACCGCCTTGCTGTGGTTGGCATTGACGGTCAGACCGACGGCGCCGCCGTTGAGAGTGTATTTGATCGCGTTATCGAGCAGGTTCACCACTACCTGCTTCAAACGAGCTTGGTCGCCTTCCACCCATACCGGTTCGGTCGCGGCGCACGTGACCTGAATGTTCTTGTCCTCGGCCAGCAGCGACATTTGATCGGCGGTCGCCGCAGCCAGCCGGGCCAGGTCAAGCTTCACCCATTCTGCGGCGGCCTCCCCTGCATCGAGCCGCGAGATGGCGAACAGGCCCTCGACGATGCCGGCCAGGCGCTCCACTTCCTCCAGCGCGCTGGCGAGCCGCTCGCGCCATTCGGGCGCCGGGGTTGGTTCCTGGATGCAGCTTTCAAGCTCGCCGCGCAGCACCGTCAGGGGCGTGCGCAGCTCGTGCGACGCATCTGCCATGAAGCGTCGGGAGTATTGGAAGGCCTCATCCAGGCGTTGGATCATGTGGTTGAGCGCGATGGACAGGCGCTCCAACTCGTCGCCCGTCCGGGCCACCGGGAGGCGCTCGCTGAGATTTTGCGAGCTGATCCGCTCCGCGCTGGCAGCGATCCTGTCCACTGGCGAGAGCGCTCGCTTCACCAGCAGGGAACCGCCGCCCACCGCCAGCGCCGTTACAACCGGGAGCACCACGAGGAGGAACATAAGCCACCGGCGCAGGTGAGACTGCACCTCGTCCATCAGCGCCCCCGTTTCCACCAGATAGCGCGCGCCGCCGGGCGTCTGGACCTCGCGAGCGGCCACGAGCATTTTCCGCCCGTCCGGCAACTGCACCTGGCGCACGGTTTCACCGCGAGCAGAGCCGGCGGCCAGCGGCACCGCAGTGGGGTCGAACTTCCGGTCTTTCGGCGGTCGCGAGACGTAGAGCAACCCGCCATCGCCGCGCGTCACGCGCACGAACCGATCGTTGAAGTTCGGTGCGTACCGGTCATCGATTTGGTCCCCCAACCTGGCCTCGCTCTGAAGCGGGATCTCTTCCAACAGAAACTGCCCAATCTGCCGCGCGCGCCGTGATTGCGTTTCCCGCAATGTGCTGACGAGCGAATGTTGGAGGACCACGTAAGCCGCCGCGCCGATTAGCACGAAACACCCCGTCAACAGCCCGGCATACCAGGCAACTAACCGGAACCTTAGTGAGCGAGTGTTCATGCGTCCGGTCCACCATCAACGGAATACCCCACTCCGCGCACGGTGCGGATGAGCTTGGTCGGGAACGGATCGTCCACCTTGGCGCGCAAGTGGCGGACATAGACATCGACGATGTTGGTGAGGCCCTCGAAGCTCTGGTCCCATACGTGCTCGATGATCATCGTGCGGGAGTAAACGCGCCCGGGATTCGCCACCAGGTATTCCAGCAGGGCGTATTCTTTGGCGGTTAAGTCGATGCGTTTGCCGGCGCGTTTGACTTGCTGCGACAAACGGTCGAGTTCAAGGTCGCCGACGCGCAAGACGCTGGCGCGATTGACGGGCCCCCGGCGCAGGAGCGCTTTCACCCGCACGAGCAGTTCTGCGAAAGCGAACGGCTTGGTGAGGTAATCGTCGGCCCCCGCCTCGAAATGCGCGACCTTTTCAGCCATCGCATCACGGGCCGTAAGAATAATGACTGGGACCTCACTCCGGTCACGGCGCAGGCGCTTCAGAATCTCCGAGCCGCTCAAGCCCGGCAGCATCAAGTCGAGAATGATCAGGTCATAGGCGCATGCGGCCAGCGTCTGAAGTGCGGCGGGTCCGTCAGCGGCAACATCCACGGCGAAACGCTCGGCACGCAATCCGCGCGCCACGAAGTCGGCCACCTTCTTCTCGTCTTCAATCAGCAGCAGTCGCATGGTCCCTCGGGCGTTTATGCCCGGACAATCCAGTGTAGCATAGCATGAGATCATCGCATGCGCATGGACGCGGGGCTAAGGCTTGTATTGGCACTCGGTTGTATTCCAATCACAGAAGAATAGACCCGACCAGAATTAAAGGACGCTGAAAGCCACATTAAATTCCATTCAGAAACTTTGCGCCCGGCTCTGGGTATGGCAAAGAGGGAGATATGAGAACTCTGTCACTGTTTGTGTGGACGCCTCTTCTGGCGGTGCTGCCGTTGGCGGGCTGCGCATCAAATGGACCTGGTCTGGTCCTCTCCCCCGTGGGACCGCCGGTTTCCCATTCAACCGCGGGCTCGGCCAGCGCGCTGGTGGTTTTCTCGGCTTACGACCAGGGCGCGCACTTCAACGATCTCCCCTATCGCCGAGTTCACTCGGACTACCGCATTCTTACCACGGATGGCAAACTCATGCAGACCGTCCACAACGACAACGGCAGGTCGGCTGGGGGCCCTAAAGAAGTGCTCCTCCCAGCCGGCCGGTATCAAATCGTGGGCCGGGCCAATGGCTACGGTATGGTGACGGTGCCCGTGATCATCGGGACCAATCAGACCACCACGGTGCATCTGGAGGGAGGATACCCGCGGGGGAGCACGGCGCCATCGGATCAAGCGAATCCTGTGCGGCTCCCGGACGGTGAAATTGTCGGCTGGCGAGCTGACGCGCGGCGCGCCGGTCAGACTGCGTCTCCGGCGCCCGTTCACTAGCACCCCGAAAACGTCTCGGAATATTCCGAAGGCGAAATCAAGTTCCGGTAACTGGCTTCCGACAAGAATCCGTAGCTCGTCTCGAAGTGGCGGTCGGTTAGAAGGTGAACATCACCTCGGCCCGCAGGAAGGTCATCATGGGGCGATTGATGTAGTAGTCGCCGGGGAAGAGGAATTCGCTCCAGAGGTGCGCGCTCATGTGCTGGCTGAATTTGTATTTCAGGATGGCCGAGGCAAAATGGCCGCGGAAGTCACCGCTGTTGGTGAACAGCCGCCTCAGATCGTTGGCAGCAACCCCCTGATAGGCGCCAAGAGTGGGCGTTTCGATTGGAGCAAACAGGGCGTAATAGCTGGCGTTGAACTCCAGGTCCTTGAGCGGATTGACGGTCCAAGTCGGGCCAAAGCGAATCAGGTTGGCCTCCTGGCCGACGCGCGTCTCTGCCGGGTACATGTACAGGCCGGTCTCGCTCCAGCGCGGCCAGCGGCCCCAGAGCACATCGAACATCTCATCCTGGCCCGAGTTCGGATCGTCGCCGGACAGAAACTCGAACGACATGGAAAGCTGATTGTTGAGCTTGTCTTTGAAGCTATAGGTCAGCTTGCTGTTCATGCCGAAGGCGTTGATGTCGCGGTACTGGCCTTGCTGGGCCTGGATGTAACCCGTGTTCCACGTGGGATTGAAGACGGGGTATGCTTTCCGCCCCACCTGGTAAGCGCCTTCCACCCAGTATTTCAGGTTGTCCGTCAGATTACCATTGACCCGACCGCCGAGCGTGTAGATGTCCGCGTTGTCCGGATGGAAGCTGTAGGCATCGGCCAGGGGCATATTCTCGGCGTCATCATGCTTATAGATAAAGTAGCCGGTCAGGTTGGCTGACTTCATCGTAGTATTGGCGATCTGCAGAATAGCGCCCTTCTCGTTTTGCTCGGTCAGGTACCGATGCTGGCCCCCGTTGAGGACCGGCAGCCAGTCGGCGTCGCGGGCGCTTTGGACGATGCCGATGGCCTCGATGATGGTCTGCTGGTCTTTGAGATCGTAAGCGAAGCGGGCGGAATCGAGGAAGTAGGTCCACGAGCCGTCAAAGGGCGTGCCGTCACCCACCAGCCAGCCATCACCCAGGAAAATATCCTGCCGGCCAACTGTCGCGGTGAGAGGCAGGCCGCCGATGTCTTTCCATTTCGCATTGAGGTTGTCGATGACCCCTTCGGTGTAGTCCGGGCCGATTTTGCCTTGGGTGGTCGAGATCTTCATGGGCGAGTAGCCGGCCTCTTTCATCCATTCCCTGGGCTCGGCGGCCAGCCGCACGTTCATGCTCAAGTCATCCAGCGGCATGAGGCTGGTCCAAACCCGGCCGCGGAAACGGAAGTAATCCTGCTCGTTCAGGTTCGCGCGCGGATTCAGGGTTATCACGTCGTAGAGGTACTCATTGCGCAACCGCAGGTCAGCGCCCCAGGTCATCCACGAGGCCGGGCTCTTCATGTCTTTGATCATCTGTTCCGTCGAGCTGAGGGCGGGCGGCGGGGGGGCAGATGCGGCGGCGCTGGGCTGGGTGGTTTGAGCCGGGGCGATCATCAGGGTCGCTCCCAATGCGATGAGGTTTAGTGCTTGGGCTTTAGTTGTCATGCGTTGTTCCGTTTAAGACGAGTGCGCGCCTCTGACAGCGCCCGCACCAGTCAGTGTTTTCAGATTAAGGTTGCCGTCCGCACTGAGGGCCTTCTGTCGGCCATCTCTCAACGCCTCTTCCTCAGTGAGGTGGTCGCAATACTAGGCGTGAGCCGCCGTGTGTCCAGTATTAATGAAGAACCGCATGAGGTTTTTTATCGCGTGCATTTGCATTAATTGCAGCCAATGGCGCAAAATATGGAAAGCCGGTGCTGAGCTGGATGTCCAGAGCGCGCCTCGATTCAGTTTTGGTTGAACTTGCCGCCTCCCGCGGCAATGCTGCGGCCATGACTGGCTTATCCGATGTGCTGCAGTTGCGCGTCCGTTACAGCGAGACGGACCAGATGGGGACGTTCTACAATTCCCGCGCCTTGGAATGGTTCGAGTGCGGGCGGACGGAGCTGATGCGCCACCGGTTGAGGATGTCTTATGCCGCGCTGGAGGCGCGGGGCGTCTTCCTGCCACTGGTGGAAGCGCACCTGGAATTCCTGGGCGGAGCCCGCTACGACGACCTGCTTGAAATTGCTTCCACGGTGACCGTGTCGGGCCGGGCAAAGCTTCGATTCGAGGTCCAGATCCTTAACGCGGAGAGCCGCAAGCCGATCGTGCGCGGCTACACGGTCCACGCGTTCACAGACCGGCAGGGCAAGCCGGTTCGGCCGCCCGCCTGGTTCGTTGAGATGCTGACGGAAGCGACCGCGAACGCGGGGGCGGCAAAAGCCTAACGGCTGGAAAACGTGAAATCCGAAGGCCGAGGACCGAAGGCCGAAAGAAACCCGAATTCCGAAGTCCTAACCTGACGCAGCCAGAACCGAAGTGGGGAAGGAGCAACCGCGGAATACGCAGAATGCGCGGAGACCCTTGGCACCAGGGCTTGCTCTTCCGCGTTTTCCGCGGTTTTGCAATTAGAGCCATCTTGCATGCAATTCTGGGGAGACGAAGCGAATCACAGCCACCCCAGTAGAGTGGGTTATCGGATTTCGGATTTCGGCCTTCTTTCGGGTCTCGGGCTTCGAGTTTCGGAATTGGCGCAGCCGACTCGCCCACTTTCCGCCGCTCAGGCCGCCCGCGTCTCCGTCTCCGCTCACAGCGGCCGATGGCTATCCGGCAGGAATTTGCTCACGCAGTACAGCACCACCAGCAGAGTTAGGCCGATCCCCAAGCTCCAGGCGATCAGCTTCTTCTCTACCGGCAGCAACGGCTCATACTCCTGCCGCATCTTCTTTAGCTCGTCACCGATCTTCGGGTCTTCTGCCATAGGTCAAGATTCCACTTACAATTCTAGTTTCCTATCTGTGTTCATCTGTGTCCATCTGTGGTTGCCTTGAGTTTTCACGCCTTACGGGTGGATAATCGGCGGATGCACCCCGCCGAAGAACAGCCAGGAGATGACCAAGCCGAACCAGATGATGAAGCCGAACAGGCCCACCACGTACACCGCGGCCAGCTTGCCGATGCCTTCCGCCCAAAGCTGCCGGAAATTCGATACCACGCCGATGGTGAAAAAGGTCAGGCAAAAGAACAGCACGCGGAAAACGTTGGCCTGTTCCGTTGAGCTCTTGGCCAGCCCGGATTTGATCATGGCGGGGAACGCGAGGCCGAGCGCCAGGAAGAGAACGAAAGTGAGCACATAGCCGAGGATAAACTTCGGAAAGCGCTGCCAGATCTCGATGGCGCGCACTTTGTCGCCCTCGCGTTTCTCGATATGGTTGGCCCAGATATAGGCCAAGACGAAGGCCCAGACGCCAATGAAGATATCGATGAACACCTTGATGCTCGTGGCGGTGTTGAGGATCCAATCCTTCTCATACACCACGCCGTGGCTGGCCGCCTTGGCCAGGATCAGGGCGTCCGTGACCGCGCCTGCGGCGGTCGCCGCCCCGTCGGTTTTGACCGCCAGCCCCATCCAGGCGCCGGCCACGAGCGGCTCCCGCCACAAGCAGGTCTGCGCGAGGAACGGCAGCAGCAGCAGCTCCACCACGGCGAACACCACAACCAGCGAGGAGACCATGATGGGCACGATCGGCCGGGCGCGGATCGCGCCGCCGGTGGCAATGGCCGCCGACACGCCGCAGATCGATATGCCCGAAGCCAGCGGCGCCGCCCATTCCCGGCTGAACTTGAAGTACTTGCGCGCGATGTAATAGATCACCGCCCAGTAGATTAAGTACGCCTCAATGATCGCGCATAAGCCGCGGAACATGATCCCCCACGCCAGGCTTGAATTCTCCAGCGCCTTGAGCCCGATCCCGGCGCCCATGATGACGATGGCGGCTTTCACGAATAGCTCGGGCTTGACCGATTCCGCCAGAAGGCCGGCGAATTTGGGAAAGAAATTGCCAATCACCAGCCCGGCCAGGAGGGCGATCACAAAGCCGGACTCGCCCGTCAGTTTCAGCGACCAGCCAATGCCGAACTTGGCGAACTCCGCCGGCGTGGTCGCCGCGATATGGGCGTGGTTCCCCAAAACCCAACACGCGAAGGTGATGGCGAATACCAGCGTGAAGGCTACGACGAATCGCTTAAGTTTCCCGCCGAGCAGCCAGTTGCCGACGCCCACCACCGCGCCCATGAATAGATAGGTCGAGACAACGGCCAGCCAGGCGGGCATCCACTTGAACGAAGCGGCCACCGGCGTGATGGCTTTGGACAGATCGGTCCACGTCCCCACCTTCGCGCCAAAGCCCAGCAGGTCGGCGCCCAGGAACACCCCCAGCGACAGCACGAACACCGCGAGGCCCGTCCACAGCGAAAGCCAGTCTTCACTGATCCTGGCTCTGCGCGTTGTCTGGCGCGAGGGCAGTGCTCGCGAGGCATCCGTCTTGTCATTCATCAGGGTGGCGCAATTTAGGGCCGCGCAGACCCAACATAAACACAAATCTCCGTTCCTTCCGCGCTCGAACACCAGTCCAGGCGCCCGCCCGCGTGAGACGCGCCCGCAGTTGGACGCTCTTTATCGAGGCAAGCCAGGGCATCTAGCGCTGCTCTGGAGCAGATATGGTGTACGGATGGCGTACGTATGGCGTACGGATCGTGTACGGATGGCGTACGGATATTGTACGGATCGTGTACGGATGGTGTACGCATATTGTACCCATATTGTACGCATATTGTACGCATATTGTACGGATGGCGTACGGATGGCGTACGTATGGTGTACGGCTAGGGAAGCTCTAGCCATGTTAGCCACATATCCTATAGCCAATGGCCAAGAGCCAATTGCAGATGGCAGATGGCCAGTAGCCAGGTTATTGCGAGGGCAGCAAACTTGACCCGATTACAGCAAGAGTTGCGACTCAAGGATTCCAGGGTTGCAGTAGAAGCGCCCGCCGCCTGCGGACGCGCGCACTTAGAGTTGCATCCGCGCCGCCAGATTTGGTAAAACGAACCAGTCGTACGAGGCCCAACGTTTATGAGTAAACACGCAAAGAGTCCCAACGGAATTTTCCACCCGCTCAGCGCGCCCGATTTCCTGCCGCTGCCGCAATTGCGGGACCTGCAGTTGCAGCGGCTCACGGCCATCGTGCAGCGCGCCTATGACCGCGTGGCCCTGTTCCGCAAGCGGATGGACGATCGCAGCCTGACGCCGCAAGACGTGCGAAGCCTCGATGATATCGTCAAGCTGCCCTTCGCGGAGAAGGCTGACCTGCGCGACACCTACCCCTTCGGCTTGTTCGCCAGCCCGATGAAGGAGATTGTGCGCCTGCACGCTTCGAGCGGCACGACCGGCAAGCCCATCGTGGTCGCCTACACGCAGGAGGATGTGCAGGTGTGGGCCAACGTGATGCTGCGCGCCTTCGCCGCGTGCGGTTTGCATGCGGGCGATATTATCCAGAATGCCTACGGCTACGGGCTGTTCACCGGCGGCCTGGGCGCGCACTACGGGGCCGAGGCGCTCGGCGCAACGGTCATCCCGATTTCCGGCGGCAACACGCCACGCCAGTTGATGCTGATGAAGGATTTCGGCACGACGGCGATCTGCTGCACGCCGAGCTATTTCCTCCACCTGATCGACCAGGCCGCGGAGCTCGGCGTCAACCTCAAGGAACTGCCGTTGCGCGCCGGCATCTTCGGTGCCGAGCCGTGGACGGAAGCCATGCGCCGCCGCATCGAAGCGGACAGCGGCATCAAGGCTTACGACATCTACGGCCTGTCCGAAATCATCGGTCCCGGGGTGGCGATGGAATGCGAGTGCCAGTCCGGGGCGCACATCTTCGAGGATTATTTCTATCCCGAGATCATTAACCTGAAGACCGGCAAGCCCTGCCCGGATGGCGAGGAGGGCGAGTTGGTCCTCACCACGCTCAGCAAGAAGGCCATGCCGATGATCCGCTATCGCACGCGCGACATTACGGCGCTAACCTCCGAGGCCTGCGAATGCGGGCGCACGCTGCGGCGCATCAAGCGCATCGGGCGCCGCGCCGACGACATGTTTATTATACGGGGCGTCAATGTGTATCCTTCACAGGTCGAGACCGCGCTGCTGAAGGTGGAAGGCGTGCTGCCGCACTATCAGATTGTTCTGACGCGCGAAAAGGACCTGGATGTCATGGAGGTGCAGGTCGAGGTCACGTCCGAGTTCTTCACCGACACTGTGGGGGCGCTCGAGCAACTGCAAGGGCGGCTCAGCCGGTCCATCGAATCCATGGTGGGCGTGCGGGCCAATATCCGGCTGGTGCAGCCGCGCACCATCACCCGCAGTGAAGGCAAAGCCAAGCGCGTCATCGACCAGCGCAAGATATAACCCCGAGGAGAACCACCTATGAAAGTCAAACAGCTCTCGTTGTTCCTGGAAAACAAACCCGGCGCGCTCAGCCGGCCCGTCAAACTGCTTTCCCGGGCCAAGCTCAACATCCTGACGATGTCCATCGCCGACACCCAGCAGTTCGGCATCCTGCGTTTCGTGGTGCGCGACTGGGAAAAGGCCAAGCGACTCCTGGAGAGGGACGGCTTCGTGGTGAAAGTGTCCGACATGGTCGCCATCGAGGTGGCCGATAAACCCGGTGGGCTGGCGGACATACTGGTGACGGTGGAGAAGGCCCGCGTGAACCTCGAGTACATGTACGGCTTCACGCTCAAGACGGAAGGCAAAGGCGTGCTGGCGTTCCGGTTCGATGACCCGGACCGCGCCATCGCCGCCTTGCAGAAGAAGGGCATCAGCCCTATCAAGAGCGTGGACCTGTTCAAGCGGCTGGAAGGCTGAACAGCCAGATGCGCCTTCAGGCTTGTATCGTCTCAGATTTCCGGTAGGCTAGGCCCTGAAAGACAGCCACCAGCTCGCCCTGATCGTCTTTCACTTCCACGGTATAGGAACCGAGCTTGATGTTCTTCGAGACTTCCTTGGCCTCAGCCCAGAGCGTGCCGGTGGTGCCGGCTTTCATGAACGTGATGCTCACGTTAATGGCCACGGCGACGTTGCCGTGTGAGTTCGAGGCGGCCGCAAATGCGAAGTCGGCCAAGGTAAAAATGGCTCCGCCCTGCACCGTCCCGTAACCGTTCAGGTGGTGCGGGTGCAACGTCATTTTGGCGCGCGCCTGGCCGGGCGAGACCGAGAGCAGTTCGATGTTGGTGCGCTCGGCGAACTTGTCTTTCTTGAAGAAGCGTTTGACGGTATCCATCTTTAAGTCCTTACCCTATTTAACCCGTTTCTGACCAGCTCTGCCAATCAGGAACGCCTGACGGTTCCCATCGAAGAAGGACTCTGCGAAACCGGAGCGCAGGGAGTCGAGCCATTGCTCTTCGGGCATCGGCAGGTGAGCGCTCAACGCGCCGAGCAGGGCCACGTTCAATGCCTTCTTATTCGGCAACTGGCTGGCTTGCACCGCGTCCGGCGTGATCAGGATGCCGCCCGGACGAAGCATATAGCGGTGCGGCTCCACCTGCGTCGGCTCCAGCACCAGCAGGAAGTCCGCCTCACCGGCCGGCACCATTGGGCTATGGACCCGCTTGCCGAACCGCACATCGCCTGTCACCGAGCCGCCGCGCTGGCTCATGCCTTTGATCTCGCTCTTCTTGACATCATAACCGGCGCGCAGGGCGACATCGGCCAGGATGTCAGTGCCTTTGAGAACGCCCTGGCCGCCCAGGCCCGCGACGACGATGTTGGTGACTTTGCTCATTTGAGGGGGGAAACGTGATGCGTGATTCGTGGTGCGTGAAACGTGAAACGTGATGGGGGATCAAGACGCGAGGGCAGGGTCGGCGGTGCACTCGCACTGATTTGCTTCGTATTGTTTGAGTTGTTTGGCGATGAGGATGCATGGCCGGCGGGCGATGATCACCGCCAGTTCGTTGCTTTCCAGGCAGTCCGTCAACAGGCGGTCGAACTCGTCCGAGCCGACGTGCGGCTCAATGACATGCACCCGCCGGATGCCCAGCGACCGAGCCAGGTCCTCGATGACGACCTTGCCGGTCGGCTCGTGGGCCAGCGTCCGGCCCGTGCCTGGATGTTCCTGGTGCCCGGTCATCGCAGTCGTGGCGTTATCGAGGATGATCAACACATGGCCGTTGGGCGGCGGATTATAGACCATTTCCACCAGCCCGCTGATGCCGCTGTGGACGAAGGTGCTGTCGCCGATCACGCTCACCACGCGGCGAGCCTGGTCGGGCGGGAGCACGTGGCGCAGGCCCAACCCGACACCCAGGCTGGCCCCCATGCAAACGCATGAGTCAATGGCCTCGAACGGCTGCAGCACGCCCAGCGTGTAGCAGCCGATGTCGCCGGCCACGATGCAATCCTTCTTGCGCAGCGCCTCAAAGACGATGCGGTATTGGCAGGCGTCGCAGAGCTGCGGCGGTTTGCCGGGCGGTTTGGTTGGCTCGGGGCTGAGGTCATTGTTGAGGATGCGCCGCACGCGGGCCACGTCCAATTCGCCGAACCGGTACATGTCGGCCTTGCCCTCCACCGGGATGCTGGCGGCACGGATGGCTTCGACCAGGTAAGGATCGCCTTCTTCGATGACCACACAGCGACCAACCCCCTTCACAAACTGCGCGATCTTCTTCATCGGCAGCGGATGCGTGAACCCCAGCTTGAGCACCCGGGCTTCGGGCGCGGCTTCCCGCACGTGCATGAAGGAAATCCCCGAAGTGATGATACCGAGCGATTGGCCGCCCTCGACGATGTGGTTCAAAGCGCAGGTCT
>PLZQ01000260.1 GCA_003152225.1 Limisphaerales bacterium
GAGCTGCACCAGCAACTGAAGGACTTCCGGCCATTCATCACACAGTTCACCCGCACGACCAACCTGGTCTCGCTCTTCAATATGGTCTGCGCTCAGTTCCGGACGGCCAAGCAGGAGGCCAACGCCGAGAACGACGCGCTCGTCAAGGCGCTACCCGCATTGGAGCGGATCATTACCCAGGCCACAGACAGCTTGCGCCGCCAGGGCGTCCCGCCTTCGCCGGGAATCACCGCGCTGTTCGATCCCAGCGGAGAGGCGGATCAGCAGGTCTATATCACGTTCGATAAAGGGCGCGTTTACCTGGTGACGGCGCAGGCGCCGACCGAGGACAAGAACGCCGACGCGGTGGTGAGGATGCGGCAGTTGGTGGCGGAAACGAAGGCGGAGGTGCCGGGTCTTAATGTCGGTTTCACGGGGGAACCGGTGCTGGAGTTGGATGAAATGGCGCAATCGCAGAAAGACACGACCGTGGCCAGCGTGGTCTCGCTTGTGCTCTGCGCGCTCATCTTCATTTATGGCTACCAGGAGACCGGGCGGCCGCTCAAGGCCACGCTCTGTTTGATTGTCGGCCTGGGTTACACGCTGGCCTTTGCGACCCTGGTCATCGGCCACCTGAATATTCTGACGATCACCTTCCTGCCGATCCTGATCGGCCTGGCGATCGACTATGGTGTGCATTTGATTTCCCGGTATGAGGAGGAGCTGCGCCGGGGCAGCAGCGAGGAGGCCGCCTTGACCAAGGCCATGGTCTTCACAGGGCAGGGGATTCTGACGGGCGGGTTGACCACCGCCGGCGGATTCCTGGCGATGGGGTTCACCAATTTCAAGGGCATCCAGGAGATGGGAGTGATCTGCGGCGGCGGCTTGGTCGTCTGCCTGGTTCCCATGATGACCATGCTGCCGGTGTTGCTGCTGCGCGGACGCCAGAACGTGGCCGACCACGAACACGGCGATCTGGGACAGAAGCGGGCGCGGATTGAGGGCTTCTGGTTGCGGCGGCCGGCTTGGACGGCCGGCGTAATCCTGGCGCTCTGCGCGGTGGCCGCGACGCAGATCCACAAGGTGTATTTTGATTACAACCTGCTAAACATGCAAAGCGAGGGGTTGCCAGCAGTGGAGTTTGAGCAGGAGCTTATCGAGACGACGCCCAAGTCTGTCTTGTACGGAGCCGTCGTCGCTACCAACCTTCAGCAGGCCGTTTCGCTCGAACGGCAGCTTACGAACCTTCCGGCAGTCTCCAGCGTGGATTCCATCACCGGTTTCCTAAGTGAAGACCAAACCCACAAGCTGGCCCTGGTGGGTGACATCAAGGAGGAGCTTTCGTCCGTGAGCTTTCATAATCCTGACCCCAAGCCGGTCAACATCGAGGAACTGAGTGCCACGCTCTACTCACTCCGCGGCTACTTCGGCGCGGCGCTGGACGCCGTGCCGGCGGATGACGCCGCCCTGCGCAAGCAACTTCTGTCCGCACGCGATGCCATCGAAGCGCTGCGCAAGGAAATGTCGTCAGGTAACGCGACGCGAGTAGCCGGGAACGCGCTCAAGTTGGGCGAGTTTCAGCGAAGCCTGTTCAACGATGTGCATGACACGTTCGAGGCCATGCGCAGTCAGGACAACCGCGCCCCATTAGGCGTGGCGGATTTGCCGCCGGCGTTGCACGACCGGTTCGTCGGTGTCACAGGCAAGTACTTGCTCATGGTCTATCCCAAGGAAGACCTGTGGAAGCGGGAGAATCAAAAAATGTTTATCGACCAGGTAGGAAAGCTCGATCCGAACGTCACTGGGACGCCGGTGCAGCTTTATCATTACACAGCCCTGCTCAAGGACAGTTACCAGGAAGCGGCGTGGTATTCGCTGGGGGCGATTGTGATTCTGGTGTTCGTGCATTTCCGCAGTTTTGCCTGCGTCCTGCTCGCCCTCGTGCCAGTAGCCATCGGTTCCCTTTGGCTGGGCGGCTTGATGGGATGGCTGGGGGTTCCGCTCAACCCGGCGAATATCATGACGCTCCCGCTGGTCATCGGGATCGGCGTGACCAATGGGATTCACATCCTGAATCGGTTTGCCGAGGAGCAAACCCCCAGTATCCTGGGGCGAAGCACCGGCAAAGCCGTGCTCGTCTCCGGATTAACCTCGATGGCCGGTTTCGGGAGTTTGATTCTGGCCCAGCATCGGGGCATTCACAGTCTGGGCTGCGTGATGACCAGCGGCCTGGCGACGTGTATGATCGCCGGGTTGACCTTCCTGCCAGCGCTGTTGAACTTGCTGATGCGCTCGCCAGGATCGACAGAGCAACCCAGTGCCGACAATGCACGGTCGACACTGGGTCGGGAGGAACCGAGGTAAAGACCCCAGATGTGAGAATAATAGACAAATGCCATTGGTTGTCAATCCTTATGTTGACAGAGTTTTTGCGGGCAAATCGGGCGTTCCGGTAATGTGATCACCCGCGGTGTTAAGCCCTTGACGACACGCCCATCTGTTCTACGCTCACCTGTTTTTGCAATGAGACGCACTCGGCAATTGGCCCCCGGCCTGCAAAAACCGCAATCTGTGTGGTTCGCCCCCTCGTGTACACGCGGCTCGCTTTGCCTTGCCCTCTTCTGTCTCGGCTGGGCAGTCATCATCGCCCCGGCTGCCGCGAGGGGGAGTTTCCCGGACGCCGGGCCGCTGTTCGATGATTTCAGCCTGACGCTTGCCTCCGGGCACCGGACCGAGGCGGCGGGCCCCTTCTTCTTCTCGGAGCAAAAGGAGACGCAGCAAAGCTGGGGCATACCACCCTTGTTCTCCTCCACGAGAGATCCGGCGATGGAGTCCACGGAGTTCGACTTCCTCTATCCCGTAATGACCTACGACCGCTACGGCGACCAATACCGCTGGCAACTGTTTCAAGTGCTGAGCTTCGCCGGTGGTCCCACTCAACGGGAAACCGCCCGGGACCGCTTCACCATCTTCCCGCTGTACTTCCAGCAACGTTCCACAGAGCCGAGCCAGAACTATACGGCGGTCGTTCCGTTCTATGGGCACCTGAAAAACCGGCTCTTCCGAGACGAGATCTTCTTCGTCATGTGGCCCCTCTACAGCCAGACGCGCAAGCGGGACGTCGTGACGGACAACTATCTGGTGCCCATCTTCAGTCTCCGCCACGGCGATGGGCTGCGCGGCTGGCAAGTTTGGCCGCTGGTAGGGAATGAGCACAAAGACGTGACCACCCAGACCAACGGCTTCAACGACGTCAAGACCATCGGCGGGCACGACAGCTTCTTTGCGCTCTGGCCGCTGTTCCTCAACGACAGGGCCGAGATCGGCACCACCAACGCCGCCTGGCTGCAAGCTTCACTTCCCGCTTACAGCCTGCTCCGCTCACCCGAGCGGGACTCAACCACCGTCATTTGGCCATTCTTCAACCATGTGGTGGATCGGGAGAAGAAATACCGCGAATGGGACGTGCCGTGGCCGCTCATCGTGTTCGCGCGCGGTGAAGGCAAGCATACCACACGCGTCTGGCCTTTCTACAGCCAAGCCCATAACGCCACACAGGAAAGCGAGTTTTATCTTTGGCCGATCTACAAGTACAACCGCGAGCACTCGGCGCCGCTTGACCGGCGGCGCGCCCGCATCTGCTTCTTCCTCTATTCCGACCTGAGGGAGAAGAACACCGAAACTGAGGCGGTCCATCGGCGGGTTGATTTCCTGCCGTTCTACACGTTCCGCCGCGATCTCAACGGAAATAGCCGGCTGCAGGTGCTCGCCCCGCTCGAACCGTTCTTGCCCGCGAACAAGAGCGTCGAGCGCAATTACTCGCCACTCTGGTCGGTCTGGCGTTCCGAGAAGAATCCGAGAGCCGGCGCCACCAGCCAATCGCTGTTGTGGAACCTGTATCGACGCGAAGCCACCCCCGCCGCCAAAAAGTGCTCGCTCTTGTTCGGGCTTTTCCAGTATCAATCCAGTCTCGAAGGTAACCGGCTGCGGTTGTTTTATATTCCCCTGGGCGGGGCGAAACCTTTCGCGCCGGGCGACGCGCATCCCGCGCCGGCAAAGACGGAGCAGTGAAGCGGCGCCGGACAGGGCGTATTGCGCCCGCTCCGGCAGTCGGTTTGAATGATTTAACGATTTAGCTGTAGCAGTATGTTTCAAAACATCGGAGAAATGGTGCTCCTGTTCTGGCGCACCGTGGTGGCGCTGCCGCTGGCTTGGCGCCAGCGCCAGAAGGTGTTCGATCAGTTCGTCGAAATCGGCAACGCCAGCCTGCTGATGGTCTGCATCCTTTCCTTCTTCATTGGCGGAGTCATGGCCCTTCAAACCGGTCCGCTGCTGGTCGGGCACGGCCTGGGCACCTACGTGGGCGGGATCGTTGGCTATTCGATTGCCAAAGAGCTGGCGCCCGTGCTGATGGCCATCCTCATTGCCGGCCGCATCGGTTCGGCTATGGCAGCGGAGATCGGGTCCATGCGCGTTTATCAGGAAATTGATGCGCTCCGCACGATGAATATCAGCCCGATCCACTATCTGGTGCTGCCGCGTCTGGTCGCCATCGCTGCCGCCCTGCCGTTGTTGGTAACCTTCGCCATTCTCGTGGGCTGGCTCGGGGGCGCGGTAGTGTCTGCGGCCAATGATCGGATTGCCGTCTCCTTCGAGGCATTCTTCGCCGCGCTCCGCGATTCCGTTGATCTCAAAGACGTGGCTAACGGCATTTTCAAGAGCTTCGTATTCGCCGTGACCATCGGGGTGGTCTCATGCCACCAAGGACTGATCACGCGCGGCGGGCCGCGCGGTATCGGCCGCTCGGTTACCAAGGCGGTCGTCAACTCCATCGTGTTGATCGTCATCCTCGACTATCTCCTGACCCGGATCCTGCTGAAGTAAATGAACGGCTCATCCTCCAATCATCGTGGCGTGGGCGTCCAGGTGCGCGGATTGCGCAAGAGCTATGACGGCCAGGAGGTCCTGCGGGGATTGGACTTCGAGGTTCAGGCGGGTGAAATCTTCGTAATCATGGGCCCCAGCGGGAGTGGCAAGACCGTTCTGCTCAAGCACCTCATCGGGTTGGAAACGCCGGATGCCGGGGAAATCCGGATTGACGGCCAGCCCATTCAAGGCCCTGAGGTTATGAGCCAATACCGTATGGCGATGGTCTTTCAATCCGGCGCACTGCTCAATTCGCTGACGGTCGGGGAAAACGTCGGGATTTACCTCGCCGAACATCGGCTCCGGCCGCCGGAGGAGATCGCCCGCATTGTCGCTGAAAAACTCGAAGTGGTAGGCTTGAAAGACACCGAAGATAAAATGCCCAGCGAGCTCTCCGGCGGTATGAAGAAGCGGGTCGCCATCGCCCGCGCGCTGGTCATTGAGCCGCAACTGATTCTCTATGACGAACCGACCAGCGAGCTTGACCCGCTGTCGGCCGTAGTGATCGCCGAGGAGATTGTGCATCTCAAGGACCGGATTGGCGTCACTTCGATCGTCGTCTCGCATGATCGGGAGCTCGCCTTCGGCGTGGCCGACCGCATTGCCGTCATCAACCAGGGCCGGATTCTGACCGTCGGCACGCCCGCCGAGGTGAAGCAGCATCCTGATCCGCTCGTCCAACAATTCCTCCATGCCGATTTTAAACGCCTTTGATCCCCTTTTAGAACCAAGAAAGAAAAGTGTATGAAAAACACCCTGGAAACCCGCATTGGGATTTTCGTTGCCCTGGTCGTGCTGGCCGCCGCTATCATTCTGGAAAGGGTGGGCAGCCTCGAAACGTTCGAGCGCGGCAACCATGTGAACGCCTTGTTCACCAATGTGCAGGACCTTAAAGTGGGCGACCGCGTGAAGATGGCCGGCGTCGAGGTCGGCCGCGTCCAGGGCATCCAACTCACCAACAATCGGGTGCGCGTCATAATGAAAGTGCGCCCCACCGCCGAAGTGAAGACCGACAGCATCGCGACGATCAAGTTCACCGGGTTGCTCGGCCAGAACTTTGTCTCAATCGATTTCGGCACGCCGCGGGGCGAACCCCTGAAGGATGATCAATATGTCGCCACTGCCGAGCAGGCCGACCTGAGCGCCATGATGCAGAAGATCGACAACGTCGCTTCCGGCGTGGAGAACCTTACCAAGAGCTTCACCGGCTTCAAGATCGACACTCTGGTCGGGCCGCTCAGGGATTTCATCAGTGCCAACAAAGACCCGCTGACGATGACCATCTCCAACCTCCAGACCCTCTCCTCCAATATCTCCATCCAGGTCGAACAGGGCCATGGCACGCTGGGCAAGCTCATTCAGGATGAAGCGCTCTACAATACCGCCCTCTCCACGGTCAGCAACCTGCAGGACACGGCTACTGAAATAAAGGCCACGGTCGCCGACGCCCGTAAAATCGTCGATCAGGTCAACTCCGGCCAGGGCACGGTGGGCAAGTTGGTGAAGGATGAAACGCTATATCGCGAGACCACCGCGTCCATGACCAATCTGAAGGAGATTCTACAGAAGGTCAATCAAGGCCAGGGCACGGTTGGCAAACTTGTCAACGATCAGGAGTTCTACAAGAACGCGAAGCTGACTTTGCAGAAGTTGGACCAGGCGACCGAGAGCCTGGAAGACCAGGGGCCGCTGAGCGTCCTGGGGCTCGCGGTCAGCAAGCTGTTCTGAGCGCATGCCAGGCGGGCCGCCCGAGCAGCCCGGGTGAGCGTCGGGCCCGGAAACAGTGGAATTCCTTCGAAGATTCTTCGAAGAACCATCGTAATTCCATCGAAGTTCCTTCGTAACATCACGCGAGCAACACGCATGCAACACCGGGGCAGCAGGCCAGCGGCAGGCGTGAGATTCCGGGGGCGGAGGGGGCTGAGAAGGGGCGCATCCGGCTCACGGCCGCCGCGGATTCGGCGGCAGCAACCCGATGTGCCCAATCACGATTCTTGTCCAACAGCCTGCTTTACACCTTCCTCCGTGCCGCCTAAATTAGCTGCATGTCTTCGGATTACGATGCAACGGAGTTTGTCGATGGCGATTTCCAAGCGCACAAGTTGCCTGCCTCCGCCACATCGGGTGGCGTGGGTCAACCGCAGCGCGCGCCGACGCGCGAAGAAGTTGACTCAAGAGTAGCGGAAACGCAGCAGAAGCTCACGGAGCTGAAACGGGAGCAGGAAGAGCTGGAACGTCAACGGGCCGCCTTGGAGGAAACGCGGCGGCGCCAGATCGAGTTTCAGACCGGTCGCCAGGAGACGGTCCAAGACCTGACACGCGGAGTGGGGTTGCTCGAGGAGGCCGAGTTCAGCGCGCGGCGGGACGCCGAACAAATGGCCAAAGCGTTGGCAGATTTGCGCGACGCGCTCACTAAGATTGAGGCCATTCACGAGGAGGCGTGGACGAAAGACAATTTCAACATGGAGCTGACCCGCGCTTTGACGGCGCTGGAGAACGCGCGCATGGAATGGAATNNGTGGCGCTGGTGGCTTTGGCCGCGCTGCTGATCTTCCTGTTGCGTCATTGAACCGGCTGCCGTCATGGCGTGGTTACGAAAAAAGCCGGACCCTATTTCCGACCGCGCGCGGGCGCTGAATGACGAAATAGCCAGGCTGGACGCCCAAATCAAAGAGCTTGGCGCGGAATTGCAGCAGGGCCAATCCCAGCCGCGTTTGCGCTCCACCGCACTGCCGCACGGCGCTACTGTCAATCGCGCCGCGCCCGCCCCCCCGGCGCCGCCCATGGCCGAAGAGCCGATCTTCGAGGAGGTAGGCCAACACCTGCTCAAGGCGCGGAGCGAGGCGGCTACGACACCTGAGCACTACAACGACCTGGGCGTGCGCAAGTACGACCTGACCGCCTTGCTGCGGCGCATTCGGGATCACTTTCGCGGGCCGTCCACGACTAATCCTAAGCTCGTGAGCTACCTGGCGGCGGGAGGCATCCAGGGGCTTCGGCCGCTGCGTTACGAGAAGCGCGTGGCGCGCAATCGTTTCATCGTCTTCGTGATTATCCTGTTCCTGGCGTTGCTGGGCACGCTCCTGGTTTTCCGCAAGGGGCGATAGCCAGCCGAGCCGAGCCGCTCATGGCGCATTCAAGCCTCGCTGTTCAGGGAAGTGACGGCAGGCGAGGTCGAGAGATCAATCCGGCGTGAGTTTGATCTCCGTCTTCTCTTCTACTTCCGCGATATACTTCCTGGTGGCGGCCGGCAGCGCGTGCCAGATCCTTAAGGCCAGCAAGCCGCCAAGCAGAGCAAAGGGCATCAGGAAAATCGGCCACCAATACCAGCTATGGCCCGTCAGGTAGCCCAGGCTCACGGCCTGCACTCCGGTTCCCAAGTAAGTGAAGCCGTCAACAATTCCGGAGCAGGTGGCGGTGGCTTTTCGGCCCCCAAAATCGGCGGCCGCAGTGCCCGACATCAGCGAATGGACGCCAATTACTGCCGTGGTGATGAGCAAGGCCGCCAAGCCGACGATGAATGGCGAGGAGAACAGATAGAGGGTCATTACGAGCGCCATAAGGAACATGAACCCGCAGAGAATGGCTGTGGGGGGGGCCCGGCGAGAATGAAAAAGTTTGTCCGAAACCAGGCCGCCAGCAAACCCGCCAACGATGCCAAAGACGCAGAGCAGCAAGCCCCAATGGTCAAGGAAGAATTCGGCGCCAGTCTGTTTGACCTCCTTGGCGAAAATGAAGTACCAGGTCATGATCCCGTTGCGCAACACCCCGGAGGTCAGGCCGATCATCGCAATCAGGAGCATGAGCGGGCTGGTGAAAACCTTCTTGAGCAGGTCCATCGTGGTGAGCTCGATATGCATCTGACCGGAGGACGCGTCATGCGGGTCGAAGCGCGGGAAGTTGGCTTCCTCAGGAGTATCCTTAATCAGCCACCAGTCCAGCAGCGCCCACCCAATCAGGATTGCCGCCGGAATGAAGAACACGGCCCAGGTCGCATTGACGGACCCGGCGTTGGGGACAAATATCCGCTGGATTAAAGCGTGGAGCCAGCCGACCTCGCCCTTCGGATTTGGCTCGGCCATATCGACGATGGCTTTGCCCCAGTCGAAGGCGAAATAGACACCGAAGGAAATGAGCGTGCCGAAAATGGCGCCAAAGACCCCGCGCTCGCGCACGTGGAACCAGTACGCCTTCACCTTGATGATGGAGACCGCCCCGTAGCTCTGAAAATACATGTTCACGGCGTAGATGACCGAGAAGACCACGACCAACCTCATCTTGAGTTGATTGGTGACGACCAGGTACGTGAGCACTCCCAGCACGATATTCGCTAGCGACGCGCCCACCGCCGCGATGATGATGCCCTTCTTGCCGCCGATCTTGTCCACCAGTGGCCCGTTGACGATGAACGACACGCCGTAAACCGTGGTGCCGATGCCGAAGATCCAGCCGAAGTCCTGATTGGACATCAACGACCCCAAGGCAGTCTTCGAGACGGTGAGGTTATAGCGGCCCATGTACAGGAAGGCGTAGGTCATCCCCAGCGGGAACCAGTTGATGAAGCGCCGGGTCATGAACCAGGACCCATGCCCCATCGGGTTGTTGTAGAAATAGAGACCCACAACAATCGCCAGGCAAAGGCCAACCAGGAGCAGAGACATACGAGTTTACTTACGAGTGCGAACGCAACAATCTGACGTGTGTTCCAGCTAACCAGACCCGGCACCCGAGGTCAAAAGGATTCCCGCTGCCAAAACCGACCCGGTTGCCAACACCGCCCCGCATAGGAGCGCAGCCTTCAGGCTGCAGAATCGTGAAAAGTGAGGGGAAAACAGAAACTGGCCGGCATTGCAGGCAAATCCAGCATTCCTGCAGCCTGAAGGCTGCGCTCCTATGCCGGCAGGGCTCCGCGTCTCGTGGTGATGCTGGCCATAGTCATCCGACCAGCCCAGTTGACGTACATCTGCTCTTACCGGACACTAGCGCCGAAATACGGGACGATTTATGAGCGAATTGCCAGAATACGTGGACGCGTTGCCGAATATCTGCGGCGCGGAACCTCAAATTGAAGCTGCCGTGCGCGCGAGCCGCAGCCAGCCGGTCTTCAGGCCGGACAGTCGGATTGACTTCGGCGGCATCAAGAGCGCATTTGCCTCCGCGCTGCACATGCACCAGCCGCTCATCCCGGCCGGCGGCGGCAACCTCNNGCCTCCGTGTTCCACTGGTGCTACAAGCGCATGGGGGACTTCATCCCGCAGCTCGTCGATGAGGGCAAGCAGCCGCGCGTGATGCTCGAATACTCCGGCACCCTCCTGCACGGCCTTCGCCAGATGGGCCTGAACGACGTCTTCGACAATCTGAAACGCATCACCTGCGACCCGCGCTACCGGTCGGCAGTCGAATGGCTGGGTTGCGCGTGGGGGCACCCGGTCGCGCCGTCCACCCCGGTGCAGGATTTCCGCCTGCACGTTTCCGCCTGGCAACACCACTTCGCCGCCATCTTCGGGCTGGAGGCGATGAGTCGCGTGCGCGGATTCTCCCCCGCCGAAATGGCTTTGCCCAATCACCCGGACACGGCTTACGAATTCGTGAAGGCCCTCAAGGACTGCGGCTACCTGTGGGTCCTCGTGCAGGAGCACACCGTCGAGCGGCCTGAGAATGGCCAGGGGCCGGAGCGCAAGCACCTGCCGCACCGCCTCATCTGCCGCAATGCCCGGGGTGACGAAGCCTCTATCATCGCCATCCTCAAGACCCAGGGCAGCGACACTAAGCTCGTCGCGCAGATGCAGCCTTATTACGAGGCCAAGGGGCTATCGCGCTGGGAACTCGCCGGCAAGCAAGTCCCGCCCCTGGTCACGCAAATCGCCGACGGCGAGAACGGCGGCGTGATGATGAACGAGTTCCCATCGAAGTATCTCGAAGTCATGCGCGAGTGTTCCGGCTCCAGCACCCCGGCCATGAACGCGACCGAATACCTGGAGCACCTCTTCGCCATGGGAATCCAGGAAAAGGACCTTCCCGCGCTCCAGCCCATCTGCCAGAAGCGGATTTGGGATAGATTCAAGCCCGGCGAAGGCCCCGAACGCCTCGCCCAGGAGATCGAGCAGCTCAAGAAGGAAGATCATCGCTTCCACATGGAGGGCGGCAGTTGGACGAACAGCATCTCCTGGGTGAAGGGCTACGAATCGCTGCTCGGCCCGATGGAACGGACCAGCTCCCTGTTTTACGAGAAGGCGCTCAAGCCGGGCGTGCCGAGAAACGAAACCCGGTTCCGCAACGCGCTCTTCCACCTCCTCTGCTCACAAACCAGTTGTTACCGCTATTGGGGGCAGGGCATTTGGACAGACTACGGGCGTGAAATCTGCCGCCGCCTCGAGGCGATCCTGACCCACGACTTCTGAGGCCGCTTTGAGGTGGTTTTAGCGTGGCTATGGGGTGGCTTGCGGTTGCCTATCAGTTGGCTTCCCCCAAGGTTCCCCCAAGGTTCCCCCACCGTTACCCCACCGTTACCC
>PLZQ01000178.1 GCA_003152225.1 Limisphaerales bacterium
AACGACGTTTACACCAGCTCGGGGTGCCTACCGGTTGGCTACCAGATAGCCTCAGGGTAGCCTCGGGGTGGCCTCGGGGTGGCTTGAAGAGATTCATCATTCATCATTCAACCTTCTGCATTCCCTGCGAGAGGGAGGTTCAGGGTTCGAGGTTCAAGGTTCAAGGTCCGGCGTTGGATGTTGGATGTTGGATGTATATTGACCTTGAACTCCAAAGCAAAGTGAGTAGTCATTTGGCCATGATAACGCCGGAGCTCATCCGCCAGCGCCGATCCCCAGGTAGAGAAGGGGAACGCACATGAGCGACGCCAATATACCTGTCAATGAGGGACAGAACGGCGGATCGGTCACCTCCTTTTACCCGGAGAGTATCCCCCCGGAACCAGGGCATCCCACGACCGCAAATTTCGAGGTCGTCAATACCGGAGACGAACGCGGGAAAGGCCTGCGGGCAAGAGTGGCATTCCGGCGGGGAGAACGGGTCGCCCGGCTTTCGGGAGTCGTTGTGAATCGTTCATCGCTGGACACGATCCAGATTTCAGCAACCCTACATATGCACGACCGGTGGTTCTGCCGATTGCTCCTGCACAGTTGCGAGCCCAATGTGGTCATTGACACGGCCGCGATGGAGGCCTGGGCGGCAAGGGACATACAAGCTGGCGACCACCTCTCGATTGATTATGCGGCAACGGAGGACGTGCTTGGCCGCCAGTTTGCCTGTCATTGCGGAAGCACCCGCTGTCGCGGCTGGATGACTGGCCGGCGTGAAGGACCGAACGAAGAGGGACGGGCGTGGCTGGCGAAAAATGTGGTGGGACATTCCAGCGGTCGTTCGGAGAAACGATGAATAACACAGTGAAGGAAACAGGCAGGGGAGTCCTGGATGCGCAACGCGAGCATTGGCAAGCTACGTTTGCGTCCGCTCCGGAAATGTTCGGGAGCGTGGAAACGGGTCAAAACCGTAGATTGGAATCCGAGCGATGCGCACCAAACAAGTGGCGTGCGACATATTACCGTTGCGAATCTACAGTTTGACCCCTTTCCCCGTTTCCGCGCTCCAGCAGGAGAAAATTCGCGCCAATTAGCGCAATTCGCGGTTAACCGAGGACCGGCACCGGCCCGGTCCCGATTTCAGCCTTTCAGCTTTTGCGCCCGCAGTCTCCTTTCTGCTTTCTGCTTTCCCAATTTCTGCTTTTCCTTACGACGCGCACAGGACCAGTTCCAATCTCCGGTTCGACCTGAAGAATGTGACGCCAGGCGATTGGGTGTGGAAGAATTCATTAAAACCGGAATGAGTCGGCCCGGCCTTTTGCGGTTGCTCAGCGGGGACAAGGGTATTCAGACGTTGGGGAACTCGCAGGGGATGACCGCCCGGCCGTGCCGCCGATAAACGCGAAAGTCCGCCCGGTCCACCGTCCAAATCTTGCAGGCGTCGGTCAGCTCGCTCATGCGCACCAGGCAAGCATCCGCCAGTTCCATCCGCCGGTCCCGGTATTTGTCCAGCAGCTCCAGGACCCGGTCGAGCTGGGCGCACAGATCAAAATCGAGAATCAAATCACCGCGCGCGACCAGCTTCAACCCGGGGATGGGGTCGTTGATGACGAAACCCAGTTCTGCCAGCACCGCGTCGCACGTGTAAAACGGCCCTTCCTGCCGCAAGCGCAAGGCGCCCCAATCATGCCAGGGGTCGGAGCGATCCAGCGCCGCAGCCAACAAGCCTGTATCAGCGATGTTTTTCACGGCGCTCCCGCACCCGCAAGCGAACCAAACGGCGCACCGTGGCGTTGTCCGCCCCGCCTTGGCCCGTGTTAAACGCCCCAATCAGGTCCTCAGACGCGAACTTGTGGCGGACCCGTTCCGCGGGTTGCTCCAGGTCTCGATCAATCAACGCCCGGAGGTACCCGGACCGGTCACGGCCCAGTTCCGCCGCCCGCCGATCCATCCTCGCCAGCTTCGCCGGCGGCAGGCGCAGTGTCAAAATGTTCGCCATACGTCTTTGTATTACACCATTCCCCGGCCTTTGACAAGGCCTCCTTGTAGGAAGCAATCTACCCCCGCTCCCTCAAGGCCCTCAACATCCTGAACAAGATGCCGGTGAATAAGGAGTTCGTTCGCGGGGGGGAGGCCCCGAAGTTCACCCGTGAACTGGCGGACGAGATGGCCAAGCATCCAGTGGTATGCTGATTCTCTGGAACACGGACGACTTCCGGCGGCAGCGCCGGATTCAACGTAAGCGGTCCAATCCTGGGCTGAGTGCGCCAATCCATTCGGGATTGAATAACGCCCAATCCCTCACCACCCAGCACCATTGACCCAGGTGTGCAAAAAATATGACATTCTCACGAACTGACCCCTTTCCTTTCTGCATTCTTCCTTCTGCATTCCCTGCGTGATGGTGGCTTGTCCGGCTTTTCAAAGTTCAGGGTTCAAGGTTCAAGGTTCAAGGTTCGGCGTTGGATGTTGGATGTTGGATGTTGGATGTTTTCTGCGCCCCTTTCTGCATTCTGCATTCTTCCTTCTGCATTCCCTGCGTGATGGTGGCTTGCCCCGCTTTTCAAGGTTCAGGGTTCGAGGTTCGAGGTTCAAGGTTCAGTTTTGGATTTGTGGCCAGTTCGCGCAGCCCGCAGATGATTTTCGAGCATTGCCCGCATTTGGGGCGGCGGTGCGGCTCCGGCATGAGAAAACTCGCGTCAATTAGCTTAATTCGCGGCTAACCGAGGACCGGCACCGGCCCGGTCCCGATTTCAGCCTTTCAGCTTTTGCGCCCGCAGTCTCCTTTCTGCTTTCTGCTTTCCCAATTTCTGCTTTTCCCCAGGTCCCCCACGGCGCGCACAGTTCCAGTTCCAATCTCCGGTCTGACCCCGTTCCAAGCCCTCAAAGTCGTCTCCCGGTGGGGATCGGGTGCGAAAGCGCTCGTTGCTGCCATGGAACGATCGAGAACAGGAGGCAAATGATTGGGGACAGCAGGGTGAGGTTATTCATGGGGTGGCAGTTGTGGCGTCCGTGACCATCGTTCCATCCCGAGCCGCCTTCCTCCCAAGATCCGCGCCTCCGCAGCCGTGTCCGAGCTACCGGGCGCTCAGTTCCTTCAAGTTCCTGGCGTGCGGGAACGTGAATGTCGGCGCTCCTGAGACTATAGCTTGGCCAAAGCCCAGCATGGCCTGATGCCCAGTCGCCTCCACCGTCAGGGGCTCAAGGAACAGGTTCACCGCCGTCCCCGTGATGCCGCCTTTGATGCTTTGCCACAGGTTGTTTCCCGCGCCCTTTTTCCTCACGGAGGCCACGGTGACTTCCATCCTGGGCGGTCCTGGCCTGCGGCGAAACGTCAGGGTGTTGACCCTTGCCACGATTTGCTCGAGTTGCTTGAACGCGCCATCCTCGTAACGGATGTCGCACATGCCAATCGAAACCGGGCTGGGCGTGCCACCGGCGTTAAACCGCAGCCGCACTTCCGTCACAGTCTGAACGGCGTTGCTGACCGTGCCTTCCACCTCCACGGTGCCCTTGCCCGTACCTTCGACCGTGATGGAACTGAGCTGCCGGTGCAGGGCGCTGCCCTCCTTGAGCTTCCACTCATGCCCTCGAATCGAGTTGGTGAGGTCGAAGAGACTCTCCTGCGAACCCTGGCCCCTGAACTCGAATTCGCACTTCGTGAAGAACGAATGGCCAGTAAACCGCCGCTTTGCCGAAGTCACATGAGCCGATTGGGTGCTGCCAGGGCTGGTGAGCGACGACACCGGTTCGAGCGAGATGAGCGGGACGAAATACATGAACGACGCGACGGGGTTTCCGGGGGACTCTCCAGGCGTGTAATCGAGCCGGATGGTCGGACCGGTGGAGGCGGACACCTCCGGCTGCTGCGCGCCGGCAAACAGTGGTGCCATACCGAGCACAAGGACAATCCGGATTGCGATGTTCGCAGGCCAC
>PLZQ01000279.1 GCA_003152225.1 Limisphaerales bacterium
GTCTAGCTATTTAAGGGACACTACAGTAGAATGGTGAAGAGCGAAGTGCCGAAGCACCCTGGACATGGGGTGAATACCCCATGTCCAGGGCGGCAGATTGCCGGTAGCGTCCTACGCGCGACCCAATGCCTCCCCAGACATCGCTTCACGCTGGCTGCAGGAGTTCGTCCGGGGGCCGCTGCAGCTTCACACAGGAGCCGCGTTCCATCGCGGCGATCGGTCGGGCGCCAACACAATTGGGGGGTATGTGCGCGACGTGCGTTTTGGCAAACGCTGGTGGTTTGCGCCGCCCTGTTCTTTGCGGGCCTCGGTTTGGCGAGGGCGAGCACTCCCGCCAAGTTCGGACTGGCTTCGTGGTATGGCGAAGAACACTGCGGCAAGCTAATGGCCAACGGCAAGCGTTTCAACCCGGACAGGTTTACCGCAGCGTCCTGGTTTTATCCTTTGGGCACCAAGGTTGCAGTCACGCTCGCCTCCGCGTCGCAACCCCGGCGCACGGTGGTCGTCACCATCACCGATCGCGGGCCCGCCAAGGAACTCGTGCGCGATGGCCGTATCATTGACCTCAGCCACGCGCCGTTCAAAGAGTTAGCTCCGCCGTACTTGGGTCTGGTGACCGTCGCCGTGCAACCGTTGCCGTAGCAACCCTAGTCCGGCCGCCCGTATATTTCGGCGCCCCCCCTCATTCTGCTCCCAAGGCCGGGTGCCGTATAAGGATTCGCTAAGCTAAAGCTTGAACTGCGGGGCCGGAATCGTTAAAGGGTGATTCGCAAATGATGATTGCCACCAATCACTAATCACCCGTCACCAGCTACTCATCTTTTATGAAGAAACTCAACGTCGGACTGATCGGTTACGGCTTCATGGGCCGCACGCACTCGAACGCGTTCCGCAAGGTCAGCAACTTCTTCGACCTCGAATACCAGCCCGTCCTCAAGGCCGTCTGCGCCCGCGACGCGGCCAAGGTGCAGGCCTTCGCCGCCAAGTGGGGCTACGAATCGCACGAGACGGATTGGCGTAAGCTCATCGCGCGGGACGATATCGACCTGATTGACATTGCGTGCCCGAACGACATGCATAAAGACATCGCCATCGCGGCGGCCAAAGCGGGCAAGATGGTCATGTGCGAAAAGCCACTGTCGATGAACGGCGCGGATGGATTGAAGATGGTGCAAGCCGTCGAGCGGGCCGGCGTGCCGAATATGGTTTGGTATAACTACCGGCGCGTGCCGGCCATCACGCTGGCCAAGCAATTGATCGATGAAGGCCGGCTCGGCCGCATCTTCCATTACCGGGCGAAGTTCCTCCAGGACTGGACAATCTCGAAGGACCTGCCGCAAGGCGGTGCGGGTCTTTGGCGGCTGGACGTCAAAGTGGCCGGCAGCGGTGTGACGGGCGACTTGCTCGCGCACTGCATTGACACCGCGCTGTGGCTCAACGGCGGCATCGACAAAGTGACCGCGATGACGGAAACATTCATCAAGGAGCGCAAGCACAATCTGACGGGCAAAGTCGAGAAGGTGGGCATTGATGACGCCTGCGCGTTCCTGGCGCGGTTCAAGAACGGGTCGCTGGCGACGTTTGAATCCACCCGCTACGCCCGCGGGCACAAGGCGCTCTACACGTTTGAGATCAATGGCGAGCACGCCTCAATCGCTTGGGATCTGCATGACCTTCATCGCTTGCAGTATTTCGATCATCGCGACGAGGGGCGCGTCCGCGGCTGGCGCAACATCCACGTCACGGATAGCGATCACCCGTATATGGCCAAGTGGTGGGTGCCCGGCCTGCAGATCGGCTACGAGCACACCTTCGTCCACCAGGTAGCGGACTTCCTGGACGGCGTCGCCAAGAAGAAACCGGCCAGCCCGACCTTCCGGGATGCGCTGGAGACCCAATACGTCTGTGACGCTGTGCTTAAGTCGGCCCGCGCGGGTCGGTGGAAGAATGTAGCGAAGGCAGCGTGATATACCTCGGCTGCCTCGGCGAGGCAGCCCTGCCATGGCAGGGCGCTTTCACCGAAAGCGCCGGCGTATAGCTGAGGCTAGGCACGGCACGGCCCCGAATCCGATCACACAAACCTCGTAACGAAACCAGGGTTGCGCGGTCAAATCCTTTATTGGGTGCTCGCCGCGCCCGGGCAATTACCTTGCCCGGCCCTCGGGCGCCTTTAATCTGACACTATTCGGTGACAATCGAAGCCCGCCTTTCATCAATGGAACCTCCGCGAGCGCGGAGAGCCGGGACCATTTGGCAATCCAACCGGTGGGTTGCATGGCTGGGGTGTGCGCTCTGCCTGTGCGGTTGCACGGCCAAACACTATCGCCGTTCGGCGGACAAGGACGCCTATGCGGCGATTGCCCAGAAGACTCCGCTCGTCCAGAACATGGACCCGCGCTTCACCATCGAGCAGACCAATTCCCTCGTTCTCGACGGGCTGCCGCAGGTGGCCGCGACGAACGACTTTCTGGGCGAGGCAGCCGCCGCCGAACTGAGCGCCCGGGTCATGTCGCTGCAGGAAGCCTTGAAACTTGCGGTGCAGTACAGCCGTGTTTATCAGAATAACCGCGAGCAGCTCTATCTGACGGCCCTGTCGCTAACGCTTTCCCGTCACCAGTTCACGCCGATCTTTTCCGGCGGCGGGAGCGGCACCTACGCCGTCCAGACGGCACAGACTACTGCGTTGGTGCCCGACCCGGTCACGGGCCAGCTCATACCGGTTCTCAGCGACAATCTGGCCGAGCAACAGAGCGTGCACGTTGCTGGTAACGCGGGCGCAAGCTGGCTGATCCGGGACGTCGGCAAACTCTCGGCCGCCTTCACCACCGATTTCTTGCGCTTCCTCGCCGGCAGCCCAAGCACGCTGACTTCTTCGCAGATTGGCGCGACGCTCACGCGGCCCTTGCTCCGCAACGCCGGCTACAAGACGGACATTGAGAATCTTACCCAGGCGGAGCGTGATCTGCTTTACGGACTGCGCGATTTCGTCCGCTTCCGCAAAGATTTCAGCGTCCAGGTCGCCTCTGCTTACTACAGCGTGCTGGGCAACCGGGACGCCGTGCGCAATAGCTTCCTGAACTTCCAAAGCTCGCGGAAGGCAGGCGACCGCACGCGGGCGCTGGCGGCTGAAGGACGGACGACCCAGTCGGACCTTGGCCGCATCGAGCAGCAGGAACTTTCGGCGGAGAATGCATGGGTCAGCGCCGTGCTCGTCTATGAGCGCGCGCTGGACGATTTCAAGATTCAGCTCGGCATCCCGGTAGAAACCAAGGTGGTGTTGGACGACCGTGAACTGCGGGAATTGAAGATTCGCCATCCGAATGTCAAAGTTGATGAAGCGATCCAAGTCGCCCTGGCCGCCCGACTCGATTACCAGAATGTCCGCGACCAACTGGAGGATAGCGGACGCAAGGTCAAGTTGGCGGTCGATCAGTTCAAACCCCAATTGGATCTCACCGCCACCGCCGGCTTTGCCAGCCCGCAAGAGAACCATGGCTTCGGGGTGCCCGATCCGGCACGCTACAATTGGAGCGCCGGCGCGAACCTGGACCTGCCGCTGGAGAGGACCGCCGAACGCAACAGTTACCGGGCCGCGCTCATCGCACAACAGCGCGCGACACGCGCCCTGGAACAGCAGCGGGACCAGATCGAACTGCAGGTGCGCGATAGCTGGCGCACGTTGGAGCAGGCACGACGCGCTTACCAGATCAGCGAAATTGGCGTTAAGCTCGCCGAGCGGCGCGTCGAGGAGCAGGAATTGCTGGCGGAACTGGGCCGGGCCAAGGCGCTGGACCAGGTGGACGCGCAGAATTCCCTCCTCAGTTCCAAAGACCAGCTTACCCAGGCACTCGTGGCACACACCGTCGCGCGCCTGCAATTCTGGGACAACATGGGAATTCTGTATATCAAAGACAACGGGCAGTGGCAGGAACCCGAGAAAGCCGGGACAGGTTCTGCCAGCCGAGGTGGGGGCGTCTCCCCCACCTCGCCTGGCCAGTCCGCGCGCGCGCCTCAACCGGCCCGGGCGCCCGATGGTCAGACCACCGCCGCTTCATGGCAAGACACTCATGAAACCCTCTCTAACGCCAATTGACCGGATAAGCCGAGTCAGAAAATGGCCGCGGTGGCTGTGGGCCGTGGTTGTGGTCCTCGTCGCCGCAGCGCTCGTGTTCTGGTTCCGAGGCGGCCGGCACCGTGAGGCTGACAGCGCCACCTTCACCGCCCGGCGAGGCCCGCTCAACATCACCGTATTGGAAGGCGGCAGCATCCGCGCGGTCGATTCCCAGGAAATCAAATGCGAAGTCCGCGTCGGCTATCAGGGCATCAAGATTCTCAAGATTGTTGAGGAAGGTTACGAGGTGACACCTGAGGACATCCGCACCAACAAGGTGCTGGTCGAGCTGGATTCATCGGATCTGCAGAAGCAGATCGTGCAGCAGGACATTCAATACGAGTCTGCCGCCGCCACCCTGACGGACGCGCAACAGAACTACGAAATCCAACTGAACCAGAACCTAAGCGACATCAAGGCCGCCGAGCAGAAGGTGCGCTTCGCCCGGATGGACTTCGACAAGTTTCTGGGTGACCGCGTTACGCAGCCCATTGTGGACCAGCTCGGCATGGAGCAGGAATTGGCGGAGGAGCAAACCAACGCCATGGCGAGGGCGGCGGCTTTGGTCACCACCCCGCCAGTACCGGGCGCATCCGGCCAAGCCCCTACTGCCGGCACGAACTCCCCGGGTGCCATGCCGGCTCCCGCGATACTCGCCGGAGCGCCGACCAATACGCCAGGCCGTGCGCCGGCGCCGGCCTCCGCGTCCACAAACCAAGCCGTCGTCGCAATCGTCTCCACCAACTCCCCGCCTAAGACCGAGCCAGTTCCCGCCGCGCGTTCCGTGGTGATCGACTTTTCCCCCTACGCCAAGATCGAGGCGCTGGGCGATGGCGAGGCCAAGCAGAAGCTGCGCAAGTTTGAAGATGACCTGCAGGTGGCCATGAAGGAGGAAGGCCAGGCCAAAGCGAACCTGGAAGGCACTCGGCGCCTCTTCGACAAAGGGTTCGTGACCAAGATCGACCTGGAAAAGGACGAGATTGCCAACGAGAACAACCGGCTCAAAGTGCAGACGGCGGTTACGGCGCGCGACCTGTTCTTGAAATACGAGTTTCCCAAGACGGCGGAGGAAGCGTTGTCCAAGTATTCCGAAGCGGTGCGCGAACTGGCGCGCGCTCGCAAAGCCGCCATCTCGAAGCTGGCGCAAGCCGAGGCCAGGTTGAAGTCAGGCCAAGGCCAGTACAACATTCAGGCGCGCCAGCGCAAAGAATTCTACGAGCAACAGGACAAATGCACCATCGCGGCCACGCGGCCGGGCCTGGTCGTTTACGGCGGGGGTGGCGACGAGGACTATTACGGGGGCGGGGAACAAGTTCGCGAGGGCGCCAGCGTACGCGAGCGTCAGGCCATTATCACCATCCCGGACATGACCAAGATGTCGGTGCGCGTCAAAATCCACGAGAGCTATATCAAGAAGATCAAGAAGGGCCAGAAAGCGCGTATTACCGTGGATGCGTTTCCCGACACCGTGCTGGATGGTGAGGTCACGCAGGTGGGCGTGCTACCGGACTCACGGAACCGCTGGATGAACCCGGACATGAAGGTTTATCTCACCACGATCACTATCAAAGGCACCAACGACTGGCTTAAGCCCGGAATGAGCGCCAAGGTGGAGGTGTTCGCCAACTGCTTGTCCAATGTGGTCTATGTGCCGGTGCAGGCCGTTTCGCCGCTGGAAGGCAAACAGGTCTGCTACCTCGCCAACGGCGGCAAACCCGAATGCCGGACGGTCGAGGTCGGTGACTTCAACGACGAGTTCATTGAGATCAAGAGCGGCCTGAAGGAAGGTGAGCGGGTTTTGCTGCGAGCGGTGGAAACCCAGATGCCCGAGAAAACTGAGGAGAAGCCACCGCAGGCACCCGCCGGCAAGGCCGCCCCGCAGCCGGCCTCGCCACCCGCCACTGCCCCCGCATCACCGCCCAAATCCAAGGCCTGATGTCCGCGTCCATCGTTCATTTGCAGGACATCCGCAAGACCTACCAGATGGGATTGGTCACGGTTGAGGCTCTGCGCGGAGTGAACATTGATATTGAGGCGGCGGAATACGTCAGCATCATGGGTCCCTCCGGTTGCGGCAAGTCCACCCTGCTAAACGTGCTGGGCTGCCTGGATCGCCCCACGTCGGGCCGCTACGTGCTGGGGGAGCACGATATCTCGCAATTGGACGACAACGCTCTCTCCAGCGTCCGGGGCAGCCGGCTGGGGTTCATTTTCCAGTCTTACAACTTGATCCAGCAGCTCACGGTGGTGGAGAACATCGAAGTGCCGCTCTATTACCAGGGCCGGCCCGAGGCGGAAAGCCGCGCGGTAGCCGAGGAAATGGCAACGCTCGTGGGCCTGGCCAATCGCCTGGACCACAAACCCTACGAGCTATCGGGCGGCCAGCAACAACGGGTAGCCATCGCGCGGGCGCTGGTTAATGACCCGCTTGTCATTCTGGCCGACGAACCAACCGGCAACCTCGATTCCGCCGCGGGGGTTGAAATCCTGAGAATCTTCGACGACCTCAATCGCCAGGGAAAAACGATCCTCCTCGTAACCCATGATCCGAGCGTGGCCCGCAGCTCGTCGCGCACGATTCGACTGCGGGATGGGCTGATCGAGAGTGACGTGAAGAACGCCAAATGAGTTCGTCCCATTCCGCCAACCTTGCCGCCGCCACCGCCCAGCTGGGCGGGTCCTATTTCATTAACCCCCTCACACCCGCACGCCTGCGCCGCACGTTTCGGCTGGCGGTCAAGAGCCTCTGGCTGCATCGGTTGCGTTCGTTCTTGACGGTCCTGGGCATCGTCTTCGGCGTTTGCTCGGTCATTGCCATGCTGGCAATCGGCGAGGGGGCCAGCTTCGAGGCCCAAGAGCAGATCAAGAACCTCGGCAGCCAGAACGTCATCCTGCGCAGCGTCAAGCCGCCGGAAGAGCAGAAAGTCACGGAGAAAGGCAGCGAGAGCTATGTGCTGCAATACGGCTTATCCTACACCGACATCCGAAGCATCCGCTCCACTATTCCCGGTGTCGGCGTCCTGGTGCCTAGCCGAATCATGCATGATTATGTCTGGAACATCAGCCGGCGGGTGGATTGCGATATCGTGGGCACCGTGCCGTGGTATCCGGAGATGCGCAACCACCACGTCGCCCGGGGGCGTTTCTTCACCGATGCGGACATGGAGGCCAGCTCGAGCGTCTGCGTACTCGGCGCGGACATGGCCAAGGTCCTCTTCCCACTCGATTCGCCCCTCGGCCGTGACGTGCGGGTCGGCGGGGATTACTACCGCGTCATTGGGGTTATGGAGCCGCGCGGCAAGGGCGTGAAGCCCGACGAAACCCAGGCCAGCGCCAAGGCCGCCGCACACGAGATGTTCATCCCCCTGGAAACAGCCAAGACCCGATACGGCGAGGTGCTTATCAAGCTCCGCAGCGGCAGCTTCGAGGCCGAGCGCGTGCAATTACACGAAGTCACTGTGAAGGTGGCGAGCCGGGAGCAGGTCCTCCCAGTGGCGGAGGCCGTCAAGGCGGTGCTCAAACACCATCACAAGAAGAAGGATTACGAGGTGGTGGTTCCACTGGAGTTGCTCAAACGCGCCGAGCGCACCAAGCAAATCTTCAATATCGTGCTGGGCTCGATCGCAGCAATCTCGCTGCTTGTCGGGGGCATCGGCATCATGAACA
>PLZQ01000457.1:0-3561 GCA_003152225.1 Limisphaerales bacterium
GGGCAGTGTTGAGTTGTTTGTGGACAGTGCCTACGCGGGCGGCTCCAGTTCCGTCGTCACGGGCTTCCCGAGCCAAGCCATGGTCAACCTCGGCCGTTTCACCAATAGCATGTTCTACTTCAACGGTATCCTGGACGAGGCACGGATCGGGATGGGCGCCTGCTCCTCGAACTGGGTCTGGGCAAGCTGGATGACCGTCGCGTCGAATGCGGCTTTTGCGGTTGCCTCGGCCGTAATCCGGCAACCGCCGACGCTCGCGGTGGCAGGGGGAGCGGGCAGACCGGTCTTGAGCTGGCCTGGGAGCGGCGTCGGCTTTGCGCTTTCCGCGGCCACCAACCTGATTCCCCCTGTCGTGTGGAGCCGCGTCACGAACGTGCCAGCGCTGGTCAGCAACCAGTGGCAGATCTCGTTGCCGCCATACGACGACACCGCCCGCTTCTATCGGCTGCAGGCCCAATGACCGCCGGTTCCTGACTGCGGCGGCTAGATCCGTTTTTCGTCGGCGTCGATNNCTTCAGCCGCGCCTGCATCTCGACATTGTCCTTCCGGGGGGAATTAAGCATCCGATCCCGATGGGCGGCCTTGACCGAATCCGGCTGTTTCACATGCTCCCGCACCCAATCGCACACTTCGCCGTCCGTGATGCTCTGTCGCACCACCTCGATGAACTGTTTGGCCTCGACCCCGGCGGTTTCCAGCCAGAGGCCGTCAAAGCCTTTACAGAGGTTCGGCTGGTAATCGGGATGCAGCTTGCCGGCCAGGTGGAGGCGGATCTTGTCGATGAAGCGCGGCAGGTGCATCCAGCCGCACATGACTTCGCGCGGGCTCCGGGGGTAGATAATTTCACTCATGCGCCCATCATCGGCGGTTGGACGTCCGCTGTCAACGCGCCGCTGTCACCGGGCGCTTCTTGCCACTGCCCCGAGTCTGCGGCGGCGTTGAGCCGGAGGCGCCCTTTCTCAACCCCTGCGACACCGGTAGCCCACGACTGGCGCAGGCTCGCTGCTCCGGCGTTGATAGCGTGTTGATGGCGTGATGTTACGATGGGTCTTCGAAGGAACTATGATGGGTCTTCGAAGGAGCTTCGAAGGAATGCTGCGGTTTCCGCACCTTCGAGCGGGTGCATCGGGGCACTGCCGCCGCCGGTCACGGCAGCTTGCGCCAGCGCTGCCAGTCGGTGAGCACCAGTTGTTCGGGCAGCCAGCCGGCTTGGGATTCGCTGAGGGGAAAATAGGTCGGCACCTTCTTCTTCACGAGGCTCTCCAGGACGAAACTGCCCCAGCTCTGTTCACCCGCGCGAACCCATTGCGACAGGAACCGCGCGTCCATGGTCTGCGGCGTCAGGTAGAGGAGACTGATCGGTTTCACATAGTCGTTGATGGCGAAGAAGTCCTCGTGGGTGGTCTGGTCCTTGGCGTCCGGGGTGCATTTGAGTGTCATCCAGACACATTGGCGCTGGCCGTACCACGCCACGGCCCACGGGATGTCACTCATGGCCAGCTCGTTCTCTTTGAGCCAGCCTGACGCGGTTTGGATGGCCGGCGGGTAGTAGGGCGGGTAAGCTACGGGAAGGGTCTTGGGCGGCAGGAACGCGAAGATCATCGGCAGGCAAGCCACCACGCTGAAGATGCCGACGGCGATGAAGCGCGCTTCAGGGAATGGCATGCGAATCTGTTCGAGCAAGATAAAGAACAAGCTCACGCCATAAACCAGCACCAGCGGGGCCACGAGCACCAGCAGGTTCTCGGAATTAATCTCGTGCGACTCCTCGGAAAGCTGGGTCCGGCCCAGCGCCTGGGCGAGGATCAGCATCACAATGCACCCGGTCAGGAAGTAGCGCAGTCGCGTGAGCGCGGGGCTGCGAAAGGCGATCATCAGCCCGGCCAGGAAGAACGCCGTAATCCAGCTTCCGCCGAGCCGCGGCAAGTCGTCCGTGATGATCTGCCGCAGATTGGTATTCAGCTTCAGCCAGAAGGCCATCGGGTGGAGGTGGCCGAGGTCCGGCTCCAGCGAGCGCTCCAGCCGGTTTTCGGGGTAGAGTATGGTGGATTCCACGACCGCGTAGGTGGCCGTGCCGAAGGGGCGGCCGCTGACGTTGTAGTTGCGGATGATCCACGGCGCCATTACGACCGCAAACGCCGTCACGGCGATCAAGCACAGCACGATCCGCCGCTGCCCGCCGAACAGAATCAGAAACAAGACGACGGGAATGATCAGCCATCCGAACGAGTACCGCGTCAGCCCGCCCACGCCGACCATCGCCCCAGTCAGGCCGGCCAGAACCAGGAGGCCGTAAGGCCCCCGTTTGGGCACGCGCGCCTCCTCTTCCAGCAGCACCACGCACCAGACCAGTCCCAGGAAGATCACCATCAACAGCATTGTGGATAGCCCGGACACGCTGAACCGCCAGAACAGCTCCGTCCCCAGCAGCAAGGCGGCCGAGAGCCAGGCCACTCCAGAATCAAACAAACGCCAGGCCAGCAGGAAGGCCAAGGCAACGACCCCGAGGAACAGAAGTTGATTGAACACGGCAATCAGGAAATCGGGCTGGAAGCGCCAAAACTTGCTGTTATTGCTCCAGAACGGTTTCGTGGACGAGGCGGTGTAATTAAAGGGCAGGATCTTCATCAACGCGGCCAGCACGACCGGATAAACCGGGGGGTTGGCCAGGTCGGGATGCATGCCCCGGACTTCGGCCAGGTCTGCGGTCTTGCCGACCTGCGGCGCGCCGCCCTTCTCCAGGTTGCGCGTCTTCACGAGGTAGATGCTGAACGGGCGGATAAACAGCGTGGTATAGCCTTTGCCCTGGGCGATATTGCGGCCCAGTTGCGCCATGTCCATCGCCTCTTGCGTAGCCATGTTTCTATACCCGCGGAAGTTGTAAACCGCGGTGAGCACGATGACCACCAGCACGATCAGCCCCCAGCGCAGGTAGCGCGAGCCCTGTCCCACTTCGAGTTTGTGTAGAATATCCTGTATGAATGGCATAATTAAAAATCCTCCAGATGGTGCAGGTGCAGCCTGCGGTGAAAGGTGCGCCGGCTCATGCCGAGCTTCTGAGCGGCGAGTGTCCGGTGGCCGCCGGTCGCCTTCAGGGCGCGGATAATCAACTCCCGCTCGGTTTCTTGCGCCGTCAGGTCCCCGCGCGCCAGCAGCCGTTTCGGGTCCTGCTCGGCCGGCGCCTTGCCGACGGCTTCGCGCAGTGAGGGCGGCAAATCGCGCACNNGGCCATTGATAATGCATCAGCAGCTCGAATGCATCGGCGGTGAAGCCTTCCAGCGGTTTGCGGTTCTCCTGGCTGAACTCGCGCAGGAACGTCCGCGCCAGCAACGGGATGTCCTCCAGCCGCTCGCGCAAAGGCGGCACCCGGATCTCGACCACCCGCAGCCGAAAGAACAAATCCTCGCGGAACTTCCCCGCCTTCACCTGCTCCTCCAGATCCTTGTTCGTCGCCGCAATCAGCCGCAAGTCGGCGCTCAGCGTCTGGTTCGAGCCGACCCGCTCGAATGTCCGTTCCCCGAGGAAGCGCAGCAGTTTGACCTGGGTCGAGGCGTCAATCTC
>PLZQ01000457.1:3577-3808 GCA_003152225.1 Limisphaerales bacterium
TGCCGCTCTCGCCCAGCAGCAGCACGGTCGCCCGTGTCGGCGCCACCTGCTGCACCACGTCGAGGACCTCCTTCATTGCCGGCGACTCGCCGACCACGTTTTGCAGGCCAAACTTCGCGTCGAGCTGCTGGTGCAGCGAGACGTTCTCTACCTCGAGGTTCTGCCGGCGCAAAGCGTTGGCGATACGCACCTCCAGCTCGTCAATCTGCAGCCGCCCTTTGGCGATGTAAT
>PLZQ01000243.1 GCA_003152225.1 Limisphaerales bacterium
GTCCACAAACAACTCAACACTGCCCTCGGTCCGGCTTACCGACGCCGTCAGCAGGTGCCACTGGCCAAAGCTGACTGCGCCAGCGGTGGTCGTGGACTCATTGCCGTTCACGCCGTCGCCGCTGGCGAAATCCAGCTTCTGGTTGTTCGTCTCAAAGGTATTGACAAACCAGGCAAAGCCCGGGGACTCGTAGCCGCCTTTCTGGCTGGCCCAAATCGTCTGGATATCAAACGCATTGGCCGCCACGTTCGCCCACGCGGAAAGGGTGAAGGCATTCCCGAGGTTGAGGACTCCCGCATTGAGGTATTGGGACAGCGCGCCGTTGAAAGAACAGCCCCGCCCGATCATTCCTACCGCAGAACCGGGAGCCGTGCCGGAGAGCGCTGGATACCGACGTGCGCTGTCGGCGTATGGGAAACCGCTCTCCTTGAGGTGATAGACCACGAAGTAGTTCGGCATCCAAACTGAGCCATCGGTGGCATAAGCCGGAAGATTCGTGGCGGCCGGGTTGCCCCAGTAGGCCCGGATAGAATCGTTTGTGCTCGCCAGCACCGGCAGCCGCACCCAGACGCTCGAAACGCCGTTAGTATTCCACTCATCTATCTCGTGAAAGACCGGCGCCGTGCCCGAAGAGTCCGTGAAGCGCAGATCACCGCCCGTCGGCGAGGCGAATTGGCTGTAGGAGAAGCCCGGCCGGCTCGGGCCGAGGGTCACCAGCACCGGGAAGTTGGTGAGCGCTTCGCCGCGCGTGTAGCCGCTGAAGCCGATCTTCATCCGCGAGCCGAACGCTGGCGGGTCCAGTGCGGTGGTGAACGCGGCCGAAGCCGGCGCCCAGGCCTCGCCGCCGGCATTGGTGGCATAGAACCGGTAGAAGTAATTCGCGCTCGGGGCAAGGTTGGTCAGCGTTGTGGTCAGGGTGACGGAGTTGAAGTTGGTGTTCACCGCCACGCGGATCGCCTGCTGCCAATTAGCCCGGACGGTGCCGCCATCCTGAGTACCGCAAAAGACCCACAGCGCGGCCTGGTCGTTACCATAAATCCCCTGCGCGACCGTGCCCCCAACCGTCGCGGACGTCGCGGTCAGTCCCGTCACGCCACCATTGGTAACCGTCAGGTTCACGGGCGCCGGCAACGGCTGGCTGAGCAGCGGAATCATTAGTGAGGAGAATTCCGTGTCCGTCGGCAGCCTGCCGTTGGTTTCCTTGAATTGGGCGGCGAGCAACCGCGCCTGGTTGATGAAACGCTGATGGAGGTGCCATGAAACGACCTGCACGTTGTTCGAGTCGATCAGGCAAAAGCTCCGGCCCGCCTCGTTATCGTAAATCTCCCAGTAAAGGATGAACTGAAGACACTGCCCGCCGGAATTCCAACCCAGCAGCCGCTGGATATAGGCGCGATTGAGCGGTTCCTGGGAATCGGTCGAGTAGCCGCCCCAACCATATTCCCCGATCCACATTCGTTCCCCCGGCACCGCCCCCGCTTTGTTCGCGGGAAGATGCGCCTGCATGTAGTCGAGCGTCGCGTAGAGTGTCGAAGCGCTGAGATTCATGCCGTCGTATGACGAATAGGAGAGGTAATCCAGGTTGGTGACGTAAGGCACTACCGCATTGATTATGCGCACGTTATTGGTCGGGCCGTTGAGCATCGCGTCCCGCACGCGGTTGGCCTCCGCATAATAGAAGACGTTCACGTTGCTGCAACGGGTGCTGGCTTTGGCGTCATCCACCGCCTTCTGGCGAGTGTTCTCCCAAAGGATCATCTCCGAAACCACCGCCGCGCTGGGGTTGGTGGACCAGTTGTTGACGCTCAAATACCCGTCGCCCTCCCAATGGCCCAGGTAGAATGACTTGCCCGAGCCGTTGTAGTTGGTCAGGAAGTAACGGGTCAGGTCGTACATCTCCCGATAATCGTTGGCCTGTTCGGTGGGGGTGTAATTGCCATCCTGAAACGGCGCGTCGGGGTTGGAGAGCGGGTATTCCCAGATGATGAGGCGCCGGAAAGGCATGTCCAGCACCCGGCGGTAGGAAGGTTCATCCCGCGCCAGCGTCAGCAGATTTGTAATGTTGGACGTGAGCGTAACCCCGCTCTGCCCGGAAGTGTTGTGCCCCATGTAGAACTTGATCGTGTCGCTCCCCAGGTTGATGATCGCCTCGGCGGTCTCCACCAGCAGCGTGTTGGTGGTAAACTTGTATAGGCCGGAAAACGTTTGCGTGCCCACTCGCATGTTGTAGCCGTCCACGGCCGGGTCCGACAACGGCGCGGCCGGCGCGAGGCTCGCCGCACCCAGCCCCACGAGCAGGGCCAGCAGACGCCAAAGCCCAAACCCGGGAGGCCATGCCGCTCGCGGCGCAGCTTGTATTGCAGTAGTCGAGACTGTTCGCAAGCTGTGAGAGTTATCATGGATGAGCTGCGACGCCAAGCGTTTGGAGCGCGACCCGCTTGTCCGCCCTCCGTTATGCGGCGCAACGCGGCTTAAGCTTTCCGTGCTTCACCCGCCCGGCTTGCGGACGGAGTGGGTTTAGAACACTCTGGAGCTGCTGTGATTCTTTGCATTGGAACAACACCGGCGACGCAGCGCGTGATGGTCTTTCGCAAGCTCACGCTCGACGCCGTGAACCGCGCCGTGACAACACTGGATGGCACGGCGGGCAAATCGGTCAATGTCGCCAAGGTGCTAAGGGCGCTGGGCGAACGGCCAGTAGCCGCAGGCTTCCTCGGCGGGGACCGGGGGGAGCAGTTGCGGGCCGACCTCGAAGCGCGAGGCATCGAGCTGGATTTTGTAAAGGTCGCCGCCCGCACGCGCCAGTGCACTACCCTGCTCGACGCCTCTGCCGTCACGCAGACTGAACTGGTCGAGGAAAGCCAGCCAGTGGCGGCGGCCGACTATGAAGAGCTGATGCGCGTCATCCGGCGGCGCGTCCAGGGTTGCCGGGCCGTCGTGATGTCAGGAACAATCACCCCGGGCGGGCCGACGGATCTGTATTTCCATGGCACCCAAATAGCCCATGAAGCCGGGGCGGTTGCAGTGGTAGATGCCCAGGGGCCTGCGCTCCTCGAGACGCTCCGAGCGAAGCCGGAGCTGGTGAAGCCAAACCGGTCGGAACTGGCGGCGACTCTGGGGCGAGAACTAAAGGACGAAACGGCGGTGTTGGCAGCCATACGGGAGTTGTGCCAGCGCGGGGCGCAACGCGTAGTCGTCACAGCAGGCAAAGACCCGGGGCTGGCGTTTGACGGGCAACACTGGTGGAGGGTCCACCCGCCACGGATTGACGCGGTAAACCCGATCGGTTCCGGGGACGCGTTTACCGCCGGGCTGGTGGTGAGTCTGCTGCGCGGAGAAGATCTCGGCGAAGCCTGCCGCTGGGCCAGCGCCGCCGGCGCCGCCAATGCGTTGACCCTGCTGGCCGGCGAGGTGCGCCGCGAAGACGTCGAACAGTTGGCGGCCCGGTCGAGCGTCGAGCCCTTCGCGTCTTGACGTGCGGAAGAGACGCAAGTCCGGCCCCAAGCTCGGAGAGCGAAGCGCGAGGGGGCGTACCGCCGGAAAGGAAAGTCCACTCGATGGGGCGGCAGGAACGCAAGCACATTTATGCGGCTGGCGAACATTTTTTCCTTGAGAACTTGAGCCGGGGGGCCGACACTATTCGTACAACAGCGCGCGGACATGACAGTGAGAGAGACCGCAGCGCCCGTTCTTTGGAAAGCAGATAGTTTTGGAATTTACCCTGCCTATGCTCGTGCTTAGAAACTATGTCCTTGAACCAGAGTACGTGATTAAGGGGCTTTAGCTGAGGTTGTGGCCGACAGGCCTTTACTGGAAGTCGTAAGCAATCCGGCGGGCTCCGCCTGTTTCTAATAAGTTCAAAGGAACTGTTATACACGGCAATGGCGGGGTTTCTTTTTGGGTGTGGTATGGTGCTCGCCGGACGGCGAGCTTTTTTGTTTTGGGCAAAGCCCGCGCTGGCTGCTACCCTGACTGCATGTCGCGGGACGAACTATTCTCCAATTCAGCCGCGCCCAGTGCCCCCACTGCGGGTGCAGCGGACGAACGCGCCCTTCGACACCAGCCGCTGGCGGCGCGCATGCGACCGCGCGAGCTAAGCGAGTTTGTCGGCCAGTCCCACATCCTCGGTCCCGGGCAACTGCTGCGCCGGGCCATCGAGGCCGACCGGATCCAATCGCTCATCTTTTACGGCCCGCCGGGTACCGGCAAGACTTCCCTCGCCCAGATCATAGCCCGCCAGACCCGGAGCAAGTTCGAGCGGTTGAGCGGCGTGGAATCCAACGTGGCGGACATGCGCCGGGTCCTTGCTACCGCCGCCAATCGGGTAGAAAACAAGGGGCAATCTACCATTCTCTTCATCGACGAAATCCACCGCTTCAACAAGGCACAACAGGACGTGCTGCTGCCGGATGTCGAGGGCGGCGTGGTGCGGCTGATCGGGGCGACCACCCACAACCCGTTCTTCTTCGTCAACTCCCCGCTGGTCTCCCGCTCGCAGATCTTCGAGCTGCGGCCCTTGGCGGAGGAGGACTTGTACGCCCTCCTCCAGCGCGCCCTGGCGGACCAGGAGCGCGGCCTGGGCTACCTCAAGGTCCAAGCCGAGGAAGTGGCGCTACGCCACTTGGCCAAGCTGTCCGATGGCGACGCGCGCAAGGCGTTGAATGCCTTGGAAATCGCCGCCCTCACCACGGCGCCTGACGCTGCGGGAGTGATTCACCTCGACCTAACGGTCGCGGAGCAGAGCATCCAGAAGAAGGCAGTGGTTTACGATGATGAGGATGCACACTACGACACGATTTCGGCCTTCATCAAATCCATGCGCGGAAGCGATCCGGATGCGACCTTGTACTGGCTGGCAAAGATGATTCACGCGGGCGAGGACCCGCGCTTCATTGCGCGGCGCATTGTCATCCATGCCGCCGAAGACGTCGGGCTCGCGGATCCCATGGCCCTGGTGCTGGCCAATGCTGCGTTTCAGGCGGCGGAGTTTATCGGCTGGCCAGAGGCGCGGATACCGCTGGCCGAAGCGGCGATTTACATCGCGACGGCGACGAAGAGCAACAGCACCGTCTTAGCCATAGATGCGGCACTGAAGGATGTCGAGTCCGGGCGTACTCTGGCGGTGCCGGAACACCTGCGCGATGCCAGTTACCGTGGCGCCAAGCGCTTGGGCCACGGCCAAGGCTACCAGTACGCGCATGATCACCCCGAGCATTTCGTCGTCCAGGATTATCTCGGCGCCGACAAGCGTTACTACGAGCCGACCGAGCAAGGGGTGGAGAAGAAGATCAAAGAGAGGGTCGAGAAATGGCGGGCGCAGGTCGCCAAGGCCGCCGCCGAGCGGGCGCCCGCCGCAGGGTGACTTGAGGCCACGGCGCGCCGACCCCCAGCAGATGCAGCAGACAATTCGAGAAACCAAGCAGGCGTTGCGCAACCAGGTTCGCGCCGCGGTCGCACGGATGGCGCCGGGCGAGCGGGTGGCGGCCTCAATTCAGGCGTGTGCCTTGTTGGAAGCGCGAGCCCAGTGGAGAACGGCGCAGTGGGTCTTATTCTTTGCGCCGCTGGCCGGGGAACTGGATGTTTGGCCTTTGCTGACCGCAGCTTTGTCCGTGGGCAAGAACGTGGCCCTGCCTCGCTTTGTGGCGAAGACCAAGACCTACGACGCCTGCCAGATTCTCGATCCCACACTGGATTTGCAGGTGGGGCAATTTGGCATTCGAGAGCCCCACAGCCGTTGCGTGCCACTCTCTTCAATCCGCCTGGATCTGATCCTGGTCCCCGGAGTGGCCTTTGACTTGCACGGCCGCCGTCTGGGCCGGGGCAAGGGATACTATGACCAGTTGCTGAAGGGGTTGCGCGGGACGACCTGTGGGGTGGCATTCGATCAGCAGATCGTGAGCGAAATCCCCGTCGAGCCGCATGACGTGCGCCTGGACTGCGTCCTTACGCCTACGCGCTGGATCGAGTTGGGCCGGTAAGAGCGAGAAACCGTTCGAAGGAGGCAAGCCTAACCCGTGGACTCACCGGTATTGGTCGTACATGCCGCTAGGCAGGCCGTTTTCCCAGTTTTGCGGTGTGCTCCAAGGGCGCTCGGACAAGTTCTGCGACTCGGTGCTGGCACACCCGCCCAAGGCAAACCCACCCACAACCAGCAGCAGCAGAAACACCCAGCGCGCACTGGAAAGGACACCTCTCATGATGCAGGATGGGCAGGAATGACGAGGTCGCCTTCCATGACCTCACCGAGTTCCCAACCCGGCAGGACGTTGGCAATGCAGCGGTCCTTTTGCACGGTGCGAACCACCACCTTGGCCACCAGTTTACCATTGCGGTTCACCAGCAACTCGCCGCGTTCCAACACCCCCTGGTCTTCGCCGACATTGAGCACCACGAAGTTCCATTTCGGATCTGCCGTCAGCACTTTGCCCTTCAGGCTGGCCGGCAACGTCACGAAGAAGTTCGGGTCCCGGTAAACCGCCAGCTCCGTTTCAAGTTTCTTGGCCCTTTGCAGCAGCACCTTGTTTTCGGTCTCCGCCACGGCCAGGTTATCCTGGATCGCCTTGTATGCCTTGTCCATGCCGGCTATCTGCTGGGGGCTGAGACCGAGCACCTTGAAGGCCGCTAACTGTTGCTGGGCGTCTTCCCGCTCCTGGCGGGTCTTGTTCAAATCCTCCGTCAACTTGTCAACGCGCTTGGTTTGAGCAACCAAGTCCGCGTCCGCCTTCTCCTTGGCCGCCACGGTCGCTTCCAGTTCCGCCTTGGTCTGCTTCAGATCAGCGGTGGTCTTGGTCAAATCCTTCTGCGCGACATTATACTTGCCTTGGAATTCCTTGTGCGCGTCGGACTCCTTCTTGAGTTCGCCCTGCAAGGTGGTGATCTTCTCTTTGACGTAAACGAAGTTCAAGGCGCCCACCGCCAGCCCGGCGATGATGGCCACGATTAAGCTGATTCGAATCAACATGGTGCGGTGTTCGATTTAAGTATCGGGAGTAATTTAGAGGTTGGCGCCTAAGGTGTCAACGCCCTAATCAGCCCCAGCGGCGGTCACTCGATCCGCTTCAAAACGACCAGCCAAGCGGTGGAATTAGGAGCATTTCCACCAAGGACCAGCATCTCGCCGGTCGGCAGGGCCTGCTTTCGTTTTACGACTTCCTTGCCCTTGCCGATCAGGGAAACCTCCACCTCGGCACCGGCGAGCTTTTTAACGTTCAACTGGCACTTCTCGCTGATGTTGACCAGGCTGACCGCGCCTTGCGGAACGGTGAAGTCCTTCTGGTTGACCTCGAACCAATTCGTCCACTTGAGCGGCAATTCCTTGAGCTTCTGCTTGATTTCAGCCGTGACCGGCTTGTAGGTCTTGCCTTCCGGCGGTTTGCTGTCGTCGGTTCCCCAAAGCAGGTAGGCCTGGAACTTCATGTCGGCAGCGTAAGCGCGAAGCTCGCCGCCCGCGAGTAGCGCCACTGCGGTTGCAAACCAAAGCAGGCCGGTTACCGGATTCACCTTTGCTCTCATTGCTTATTCGACCATACCCATCTCGTCAGTTTCCGCAACCTCATTATCGGCGGGATACGAAAGCCAGACCAACGTCGTGCCGGCCGAATAATCGTGGTAAGTAAAAGCTCCCGGGTCGGCCAGCGCGGTCTCCATCGCGGTTACTGCCGCACGGCCCCCGGAGCCCGGCGGCAGGATGAGCATCAAGCCGGCAATCACAACCACCGCAACGGCGGAAGCAGGCACCAGTAACCGGCGGAACAGGGTCAAATAGGATGGTCTGGCCGGATTCGGCGCCGGGGCGTCCAAACGCTGGATCTCCCGCTCGATCTTGGACCAGAAGAACTCGCGCGACTCCGGCAGCCGCACTTCCGTCTCCGCCCCGGTCAGGGCGGCGCGGGTGTTGCGCAGCTCCCCCAGCAGAGCCGCGGCCTCGCGGTCTCGGGCCAGCCAGTTGGCGACCTCGCTTGCCTCCGCCTTCGGCGACTCGCCGTCGAGGAAGGTTTGCAGTTTCAATTGTGCATTATGATCCATCACACCGTGTCTCGATTCTTCAAATCCACCAGCAGCGCGGCCAGCTTTCGGCGCGCGTAAAACAGACGCGACATAACCGTGCCGATTGAGCAGTCCATCGTTCTGGCAATCTCTTTATATTCCATCTCTTCAAATTCATGCAACACCAGCACCGTGCGATGCTCATAGGACATCTGGCCCAACGCGTGGTCAATCCGCTGCCGGAGCTCGCCCTGCTCCAGCCCGGCGGTCGGGTTCACCGTGACGACCGGCATTTGCCGTTCGACGCCGCCCGATTCCTCGTCCATCGCCTCGATCGACTCGGCCCGCTGCCGCTTGTGCTTGCGCAACTGATCCAGGCACAGGTTGATGACGATCCGCGTCATCCACGTGCCGAAGCTCGAGTCCCCCTGGAACTGGGCCAGCCGCTGCCACCCTTTCACCCATGCTTCTTGAGAAAGATCAACCGCTTCTTCTTCATTCCGCATCATGCTGTAGGCGCGCCCGTATATCCGATCCCGATGCCGCGCGACCAGCTCCTCAAACGCAGCCATGTCCCCTCGCTGCGACGCCCGCACCAATGTTTGATCATCGGCGGAAGATTGGTCTTTAACGGTCATCGGTTCGACGGCGGGGGAGCCCTGAGTATTCAACCCGGGCTAGAGTTTTCCTTTGGTGGTAGGCAGTTGGCCGGCCATGCGCGGATCACGCTGACAGGCCATATCCACGGCCTTGGCAAACGCCTTGAACAGGACCTCCGCGATGTGGTGCGGTTCGTCCCCGTAAAGCAGTTCCAAATGAAGGTTGCACCGGGCCTCATTGACGAAGCCCTGGAAAAACTCACGGGCCAGGCCGAATCGAAACGCACTCGACATGTCCTGTTTCTTCTCAGCCTTACTGACGCTCCGGTAAGCGAGCGCATTCAGCCCCCGCCACACGAGGAAAGGCCGTCCGCTGAAGTCAATGACGCACCGCGCCAGGCATTCATCCATCGGTACATACACCTCGCCCGTGAAAGGGTTGCGCGGGTCAAACCCCATTCCATAGCGGCGGATGCCCTTTTTGTCCCCCAGCGCTTGCGAAAACGCCTGCCCCAGGGCGATCCCGCAGTCCTCCACCGTGTGGTGCGCATCGACCTTGATGTCGCCCCGGCAACGGAGCCGCAGATCCACCACCGCGTGCCGCGCGAACAGCGTCAGCATGTGGTCAAAGAAGGGAATGCCGGTCTGGATGGACGACTTGCCTGCCCCGTCAATGTTCAACTTCACCGCGATACGAGTCTCTTTGGTGATGCGGCTCACTTCTGCCGTTCGGGTCTTCATTTCGGCGCATTTAACCAAATGCCCCCGCCAAACACAAAGCCCAAACCTCGTCGGCTGACTGGAGATGTGCCCAAACCTCACGCCTTCGGCCCTCACGCAGCGGTTGTCTGCCAGCGCACCCTCTCCGACCCGGCGCACTCTCCCCTCGCTGCTCCTTGGCTTTGCTCACGC
>PLZQ01000547.1 GCA_003152225.1 Limisphaerales bacterium
CTTTGGAACGATTGCGCAGGTCGGTCCGGGCCGCCTCCTTGACCCGCAGGTGCTCCTCGACCTGCCAGCCCAGCACCAGTACCCAGACGGTCGCAAGGAGCGCGTAAACCAAGAGGTTGCGGCGGGTCAGTTCCATTGGTTATGCCGGGCTGCAGTTAGCATGAAATCGACCGGGTCACGGGCCTTTGGGCGGCAACACGGGCGCCGGTTTGCCTGGTTTCTGGGTCGCGTCGGGGCTGCTCTTTTGTTTCGGCAACTGGTCCAGGAACTTGTTGAGTTCCTTCTCCGTCAACCCCTTGGAAGCGTCCGAGTTCTGCCTCTCTTTGGCGCTCAGGGCGGCCAACTCCGTCGGCGCTGCCACAATATGCGGGGTCAGGAATATGATGAGCTCAGTCTTGGCATCACTCAGTTGCGTTCGCCTGAACAGATTTCCCAACAACGGGACATCGCCCAAAAAGGGTATCTTGGTGACGGTTTCCGTCTTGCTATTCTGCATCAGTCCGCCAATGACGACGGTCTGCCCGTCGGGCGTGACGGCGACGGTATCCGCCGAACGCATGTCAATGACCGGGGCATTGATAGTGCCCGAGCCATTCGCATTGGCGGAAATGGGAAAGGAGAGGGTCGGGTCGATCTGAGAGATCTGAGGCGACACTATCATCTCCACCAGTCCATCCTCCGTGATGAAAGGGGTGACCTTCAAAATGACNNGTCACGGTGTAATCCTGACCGAGGATTTGATAGAGACCGTTGGCACCGCCGAAGGGTGAAGATGTTCCCGGCTGGCCGAAAGAATTGGAGGCGGACGCGAAGGGAAGATTTTGGGCGGGAGTTACGCTGCTGGGGACAACGGCGTTGTTCACTATCGAGTAGTTGGTCACCAAACCGCTGCCCGGAGAACTGCCGATGCTCTTGCCGAATGTCCCTTCAATGCCGATGTCCGAAGCGTCATTAAGGGTAACCTCCAGAAACACGACTTTGATGAGCACCTGGGGTTTGGGACGGTCGAGATTCGTGAGCACCTGGGCAATAGACAGGGCGGTTGCCGCGTCCGCGATGTAAACCACCCGGCGCGTCTCCGGGTCAATGGAGAAGTAGGCATCCCCGATGGTCGTGTTGTTGGGGTATGTCCGCGAGGTACTGCCAGCGTTGCCGCTGGTGCTGCTGCGGCCCGCCCCGCCACCGCCGCCGAAACCACCGCCGCCGAAACCGCCACCTCCGCCTCCGCCTCTCTGCTGGGCATCGGCCTGAAGCGCCAGGCCCAGACAGAGCCCGAGGATGCCGGTGAAATACTTGTTCCAAGTTGTAGCTGGTTTGGTCATGTTTGCCTTGCCGTTTGGTTTAGCTAAGTTGCTGTTGATCCTGGATGCGCACACTTAGAAGCCGCCACCAGGAGCGCCGCTTCGAGAGGAACCCGAGCCGAACGCGGAACTCGTTCCACTACTCAACGTTTGCGCATTGTTCTGCGCGCGCTTGTACAACGGACTGTTCTGCCCCATATTCGGGTTCACATTGTTGTTCTGCGAGCGGACGTTGTTGCGTTGGAACAAATCCTGGAGGTTGTTATAGACATCCGAGGGGTCCGCGTTCTGCAGGTCAAAGTACCCCACGACTTCCTTCCGGCCCTTTTCGGAATCAAGCTCCTTGATCATGTCTTCGATCTGCGGCATCAAAGTCTTGGATGCCATCACGATGATTTTTGAGGTGCGCGGGTCCGGCACGGCCATCACGCGACCCAGTTTCTTCGCGCGGTCGCTGTTGGCAGTGGTGGAGGCGGCGCTTCCTCCCCGGCCGCCGCCAAAGCCGCCGCGGAAGAATGAGAACGGCGTCATGCCATTCTGGCCGCCAATGCTGGAGGTTGTGGGATCGGGGAATAGCGTGGCGAGCTGATCGGCGATTTCCGACGCGTCCGCGTTGACCAGAGGAAACACCCGCAATTCAGTGACATCGGTCACCTCCTGGTCAATTTCTCTTACCATGGATTCAATCGTCGCCAACAGGTCAGCCGGGGCGCTGATGACCAGCGAATTGGAGCGGTCGTCCCCCACCGCCACTACTTTCGCCGCCGCAGCGCCCGCGGCGCCGCCACCACCGCCGCCTCGTCCGCCGCCGGCGCCGCCGATGCCGCCGCCCCGCCCGCCGAAGCCGCCAGGGCCGCCACCACCAAAGGGACCGCCGCCGGCTAACATGTTGAAGAGGCCACCCCGCCCGCCCGCATTGCCACCACCTTGGTTCCCCCCTTGCGAGGTGAATAGCGAGCTAATGAGCGTCGCCGTATCCTTGGCGTCAGCATATTTGAGTGGAATCACCCGGATGGACGAGACGCTGGCAATGGACGTGTCCAGCGCGGTGATGATTTTGAGCATGCGCTTGATGTCGGTCTTGGTCGCCACCAGGATCAGCGAATTGGCGCTTTCATTGGCAGAGAGCGTAGCCGTGGTTGGTAGCAGCAGCTCGAGGTTGGGAACTAACTGGCTTACGGTGGCGTACTTAACGGGGATAATCTGCGTCACCACCTCATCCCCTCTTTCAACCTGGTCTGGGTCGTTGCCGGAGACAATCGGAGTCTCCCTGGTCTTCGCCATATCTTGGGCAACGATTGTCAGGATGCGGCCATTGCGGATAACGGCGCACCCGTTCTTCTTCAGCACCGAGTTAAGCACCTCGACCGCTTCATCCTTTGTGAGCGGCTCCTTGCTCCAGACTTCGACCGTGCCGCGCACGTCGGTCTCTTTGTTGATGATGAAGCCGGCGGCATCGCTCAAGTAATCCAGCACCAGGCTCAGCGGTGCGCCGTGGAAGTTCAGCCGCAAGCCATTCGTGCCCGTTTCGACCACGACCGTCGGCGCGGCTGGACGCGGAGTAGCGACAGCATTCGTGCCGGGAGCTGCGTCGGCAGCAGCAACGGCGTTAGTGGCGAGGCCGGGAGCCGGGGCTGGCTCGCTGGGCGGCTCGTTGGTGGCAGCGCCGGGTGTTGGTTCCGCCGCCAGGATGGAGATGCCTGCGGACAGGCCCGCTATTAGAAGCAAGTGATGGGTGGTTTTCATTTGGAATTATTGCGTTTCGCGTTTCTGCATCAGTCGTTTAATTATGTCGCTCTCAGCGCCCCCGGATGCGGTATCGGAGCCGGTAGCGGTGGCAGCCCCGTTGGTTGCGGTTGAAGATGGCGTGGCCGAGTAGGAGATGGCTTGGCTGGACAGCAGCCATGGCCCGTCCTCTTCGCGGCGCAATTGCGCGCCCACGCTCAATTCAAGTTCGTTGGTTCCCGACGCCAATTTCACGGCGTTCGGCGCAATATTGGTCACTTTATAGCCGGCAATCGAGTCCGCCAGCTTCAGCGCCTTCTTGTAATCAGAACTGTTTCCGTCAAAGAAGGCGAACGTGCCCTTCTCATAACTCATGGTCCCGACCAGTGTTAGGGAATCGAAGCTCTTGGGGGGCCGGCGAATGGTAGGCACTCCCGGCCCGTGTGGGACGCGGTTGGGATCAAAGATGTTCTTGTCCACGATGACCTTGAAGGCCGCGTAATCCAGGCTGATGGGGCCATTGCTCGTCCCACCAGCGGAATTCGTGCGGTTGCGGTCGCTGCCGGAGCCATAATTGTTATCCGACCCGTAGCCACCGGACTGGTCGGACCTGGACTTGGACGAACGCCGGCCGCGAGACCGGCGATCATCATTCTGAGACCGGGTCGAGCCCTGGGAACTGCTGGAGTTGTCGGGATGGATAAACCGGTTGGGGCGGTCTCCGCTGGGGGCCGGAGCGCTGGCTTGTGGGACAGCGTTGGTCGCAGTCAGGTCGTTGGATGGAGCCATGTCCTCGGGCTGAGTGGAGTCGGTGGCTTGGACCAGGGTGTTGAGTTGGGACAGGACCTCCGCCGCCGTCATGTCATTGGTCTGGGCGGAGGCATCCGGTTCCTGCGCCATCACCGGAAAGCCGCACGCCAAGGCGAGCCCCAGGACGGTCACGCGGCCGGCAAAGCCAGTCGCGCGCCACGATCTCCTACCATCAACTATCAACTCCCAAACTATCAACTTAATGTTTCGCATCGGCTTCATCGTGTTGGGGTGTTGAGGACCAGGCCGCTGAGCTGCAGGCCGAGCGACAACTGCTGGCCGTCCTTGTCGCGCGCGCCTAGTTCAATCGACTCCAGTTTCAGCGCCATGGAGTCGCGCTCCACGCTGTACAGGAAACGGCTTAGCTTTCCGAGGTCGCCAGCCGCGTCCACGCGGCATTCAAAAGTCATATAGTCATCGCTGTCGTGCTTCCACTGGGGAGTAACGGCAGAAACCGCGACCCCGCTGTTCTGTGCCCAAAGATCAATGGCCTTGAAGACCTGCTGTTCGGCGGCGGATGTATTGTTCGGCAGCGCGTTGCGGGACATTTGCTCCCAGCGGCCGCGAATGCTTTGCTCGCGCTGGAGGAGCGTTTTGCCCTGAGTAATCTTCGTGCGCAGATCGGCGATACGCGTTGCTCTCGCATTCCAGGCTTTCGTCAGGGGGTTGAGCACCAATTGGTCTCCCGCGAAAAGAGCGATGGCCGTAACCGCCAGGATAACCAATAGTTGCTGACGATTCTTAATTTGCACTCTTCCCTCCTTCATTCCATTGGAAATTGAATGTGAATTGCACCGCTGGTGGTTGCCCGCGGGTCGGTCCGAGGGCCACCTCGTGGAATTGCTGGACTTTCCGCACATTCTCAATTGTCTTGAGCAGCACCTGGCGGTCGCGGGCGATGCCCGTGCAAGTAACCGCGTTCAAGTCGCGAATCTCCACGGTCTTGGCCGTCACACTACCGTCTTCGGGGAAAGCATCGGTGAGACGTTTGAGGATGGTCAAGCCGCGCACGGAGTCGTCGTACCAGGGGCGGTATAGCCTGATCTGGTCTTGCACGCCTTGCAGTTGCTGGACGGTGGGCTGAATTTTCGTCCATTGCGCCTCCAGCCGCCAGAGCTGGCATTGCTGGAAGAAGAACAGCCCTCCTCCCACCAGCGCAACTGCCGCCGCGGCCGAGATCACCGTACGGAGCCTGCCCGAGGAGTAGCGGGTGGCGAGCTGCTGCCAGGGAGTCACTTTGGGCAGCAGGAACTCAAACAACACGCGTCGCCCAGCCAAGCACCCTGCCGCCAGGCTGAATGCCGCCGACACGGAAGCGTCCGGGGGAAGCTGGATGCCAAATTCATTGGCGGCATAACGCGTTACCGCTTCGACTTTCAGGCCGGCCGCATCCAGCCGCAGCTCCATTTCATCCGCTAACTGCTGAGCCAGATCGCGCGGACCGAAGACCCGGATCCGCCGGACGGTCTCACGCAGTTCCGCCGGCAATTGACCCAGCGTAATGCGGGCCTCGCGCGCGACCAGGTCGGTGTGCAGCACTCGCTGGCTGCCCTCGGCTTCCAATGCGCCTTCCAGCGCCCGCAACGCGGCGACCCCGCCTCCGGCGGTAATCTGCAGCGCCACGTGGCTTTCGCCAATCGCCAGCGCCATCACGCCGTTAGAGGCCTCGGTCCCGGGTGGCTGCAATGCCGCTATGCCGAGCGAGAAGCCCAACGGCTTCAGCTTCGCCGCCCGCAGCGCCTGCTCCAACAGGACCAGGTGGTTCTTCGGAATGCCGATCAGCGTAGCGTGTTGTTTGCCGGAGGCGGTTTGCGAGCGGGAAGTGACGACGTGCAGCGTCTGCACGTCGCAAGGGAAGTTGCGCTCGGCTTCGATTTGCAGAAAGCCCGCAATGTCCGCCTCGGGCAGCTCGGGCACTTCGATGTGCGTCGTCAGCGCCCACTTCAAAGGCAGACCCACGATGCACTGCCGCTCGCGCACGCCAACGGCGTCGAGGTGGTTGCGGATCTCCCGGCCGACCAGCGCGGAATCATTGGTCAGCGGGTCGAGCGACAGTGAGACTGAGAAGGATTGCTGGATGTGCAGGGCTCCGTTGGTGCGGCGCAGGGCAATCCCATCCAGGCGGCTCCCGTCCAGCGTCAGCCCCAGGAGGGACGAGAGGCGCGGTCGTTTCGACAAAGCTGATTTGGGCAATTTGATCATCGGGTTTCCTTCGCTAAGAGCAGGTTCTGGCGCACCTCTTTGCCCAGAGCCCACCCGAGATGGGTCAGGTCCTGACGATATACAATCCTGGGCGTGCCGCTGCTGGTGTCGAAGATGAATTTCACCCGCCGATACCCGCGGCCATAAGGTCCGAGCGCGGCTATATCGGCGGTATATTGGTAACTCTGCGTGGTAATATAATCCCCAGACGCGAGGGCGGTGAGCGCGTCCGGATAGCTCTGGCCCAGCGCATCGATGATCCAGGCAGTCGAAGTCAGGCTACTCGGATTAGATTGGCGATAACTGACCAGTTGCTGCGCGGCTCCCGTGTCGCCTCCGAGCAGGCAGGCCAGCACAACCGCGCTGGCCGTGTTCACGTTCACCCGCCCGTCAATGGTAGCGCCGCTGCTGACTGTAAGGTTCGTAGCGATTAAGGCAAACTCGGTCGATGTCATGCCGCTCTTCACATAAAGCGCCAGTGGGCTCTTAAACGTGACTGTCGCCGTTGGGGTAGGCGTCTGGCTGCTGCCCGGAGGCCGGCGAGGAGCGCTCTGCAGGCCGAGATTGCCGAGGATCTGCGTTGCCCGGTCGGCAGCAAAGTTGGTTTGCAGGAGGGAGCCCAACGCGCCGCCGCCGCTGGTGAGGCTGCTAATGTTGACCTTGGCGCTCCCGTCGCTGTTCGTGTTCGGCTCCCGGGTATAGACGGTGAAGTATTCCAAGACCCCGGGGTCGAGCATGTTATTCTGGTTTTCGTCAGTCTCATTAGGATCGAGGATCCCATTGCGGTTTATATCCTCGCCCACCAGGGTGTCCATGTCGGCGCCATAGAGCAGCCGGAGCTCGTCCACGGATTCGAAGAGATCGCATTTGCACTGGTAAGCCGGCTGCTGCATGGAGTAATAGGTAGCCGTGGGGCCATTGCCGTTGGTGTTCACCCAATCGAGAATGGCCTGGGTCAAGTTCACCGTCATCCTTGGCAGCCAGATGATCTGGTTGCTGAACTGGTCGCTCGTGTAGAACGAGTTGCTGGCGCCCATATTCAGGTTGATCTTTGAAGCCTCGTCCACCAGACCAAAGCACATCTGGCCGGGCCCGACCGGGTTGTTAGTGTCGCGCCCGATGAGCCAGAAATGGGCGTCACCGACCGGCACCTGCCGGCACTGGTAGTCGCTTAGGATGGGGAAGACGCCGTTGGAACCGTTGGCGATCTGAGTAGTCAGCAGGTAATTGATGTAGCGTTCCGCGCCGTCGATCGCCTGGTCGGCGGCCTGCGCGCACACCCGGTTATCCGAAGCGCGCAACTCGAAGTTCATCGAATTCGCAAAATACAGGGCCAGGCTCACCAGCCCGAACGCGATCCATAGGACGATCACCAGCACCGATCCACCCTGCCTCGCGAACCGGGGACCCTGCCAAAGCATGCGACTCGCGCTTTCGGAAGCCGGATTGCGATTTGCGGGTTTTAGGACAGGTCTCATTGAGTCAAGCAGGTGGTCAATTGGTACGCGTCTGCGAGATTATCTGGACAAGCATTTCCAGCGGTGTCGGATTCACGGTCCCTTCACTTGGCTTGGCGACGAGCTGAATACGGATTCGGACCGCCACTGGCAGGTTGGTATCGCCGGCGCTGGTATCCCAGGTGTTGCGCCATTGGGTGCCGTCGTAGCAATCGAATTGCAGCGTCTGCACCTTGCCCATGAGCCACTGGATCTCCGGGGTCTGGGTGGTGGTGGCCAGCAGGTTGCGGTTGATGCAGCGCACGAGGTCCATCCCCGCCTGGTCTCGGTCAGCCGGCGTCTTCAATTCATAGAACACCTCCTGGATGTCAGCCCACGGCGTTTTTTCGCTGATTGTGCCGGTCGTGGTGCAAAAATCCAGCCCCGCGCTGCCGGCCTCGCCGCTCAGCCCCATCCGGACGCCCATGGCCGAGGCTCCGCACTTGAAGTCCCCCGCCAGAAATCCCCCTGGGCCGACTGTTCCCTGCAAATCACGGCGCATGATTTCCAGCGCTCGGGTAATCGGCAGCGCGTCTTCAACGACCTGTGAGGTCTTATCCCGCAAGCGCACCGCCGTGGCAAACACGCCATTAATGGCTACCAGCACGATGGCGCATATCGCTATCGCCAGAAGCATTTCGATTAGCGTAAAAGCCCGGGTGCCGCGACGGTGGGCAGAGTCCAAAGTCCAAAGTCCAAAGTCCAAAGTCCCAAGGCCGCAGTCCGTCGGCGGGCAGGCGGTCCTGCCCCGGGCTGCGACTGTCTTCGGGTTTCGGATTTCAGTCATTCGGGTTTCTTTCGGCCTTCGGCCTTCGGGTTTCGGATCTATTACTGCTGCGAGCTGTCCACCAGCGTGCTCATGCGCACCGCATATTCCTGGTTTTGCGCCTTGAATTTCACTTCCACCGTAAGCTGGCGGATGACGTTCTGGTAGGGGTCCTGGTTCCAGGGGTCGCTGTGCAAGGTCCAATTGAACTCGCGCTGCCCTTCCGTCAGTGTGCCACCCTGGACCGCCTGGTTTAAGTTCGTAGTGACGAGATTCTCGGCCAGCAGGCGTTGCGCCATGCGGGCGGCTTCGCCTTTGCGTTCGGACACCGTGCCGGCGCGGCTGGCGACGTGCATCCCCTCGATGGCCACCGGGATGACGATGGCCATGAAGAGCAATGCCGCGAGCACCTCGGCCAGCGTGAAGCCTGCCGTGGACCTCCGGCGCGCGTTTTTCATAGGCACCGATGCCCCAGGCCTCCGCATGTGTCTCAGGTTAGCTTTTGACAGTTCAAGGCTCATTGTATCGAGTTGCCCCGCTCGTCATTGCTCCGAATTTCGTAGCTCGCGCCGTCGCGGGCTTGGGCCAGCCAAAGCGAACCGCCGTCACTACTGCTCAGGTGGAGCTTTTTCGGGCTGGCCTCGCCGAGCGATCCGTCCGGCAGAAAGCGTATCGTGGGCAGGTCGGCATGGACGAGGTTGACGCGCGGGACGCTGGCGATGCTGACCGGCTGGGAGCCCATTACCGTCGAAGTAGAAGGCGCCACGACGGTCTGATTCACCACTTCAAGTTGCAGACCGCTGTCGAGTGCAAAATCCACCGCCTTGGGGTCGCTCGTGTCGTAGCTGGGCTCCGCTTCCAAACCGAAAGTCCCTTGCGCGGCGTCCACCCACAAATCCATCGGCACTCCCTCGGACACCGCGCGGCTCTGGCCGCTCCGTGTCAGCGCCAGCAGCCGGCGCGCTTCCGAGTCTAGCGTGCGACCGTGGAAGAACCGGGAGAGCTTTGGCGCCGTAAGGGAGATCACAATGGTCAAGAGTGCCATTACCAGGATCAACTCGATCAGCGTGAAGCCGCGCCGCGTCCAGTTCGCATATCGCGCCGCACTCACGCTGTCTGGTTGTCTGCTGAGGCACATTATTCAACGCTTAATGGTCCAGTTGCAGATGGGCGTGTTATCGCCCGGAAAGCCTTGCGAGCTCAGGTCGTAGGAGCTGGGATTGTGCCGGCCCGGGCATTCATAGATGTAATCATTGTGCCACGGATCCTGAGGGATGGAGTCAGACTGGAGATACGGCCCGCGCCAGTTCTGGGCGTCGCGCGGTTGCTGGATCAAATCCATCAGCCCGCTCTTCCCTTTGGGATAATACCCATTGTCCACCTCGTAGGCGTCCAGGGCGGTCTTAAAAGTCGCAATCTGCGTCTGCGTCGCAGCGACCTGCGCTTGCTTGGTTCGGTTGGTAAAGCGGGGCAGCACGATNNATCACCAACACCAGCAGCAGTTCTACCAGCGTAAAGCCTTGCTGGCGTAAGCGGACGCTTCGGTTGTTGTTAGAGTGCTTGAGTTTCATAATTCAGATTCGCCGTTTGTCATTTGATATAGTCTTGCAGAGTGAAGATCGGGAGCACCATGCTGATGAAGATCGTGCCAATGAACGCGGCGATGAAAAAGAGCATCGCCGGCTCCATCAGCGCCACCGCCGTCTTCAATTCCCGGTCCAGGTCACCTTCAGTGACGTTCGCGATCCGGACCAGCTCCTGGTCGAGCCGGCCGCTCTCTTCCGCCACTGAAATCATTTCCACCACGGAGCTGGGAAACAGGCCGCGGGACTCCGCCAGGCTGGCGCCAAGCTGGCCGCCCTGCTGCACGCGCTCGATGGACTGCGACACCGCATCCACCAGGATTTGGTTGCCAATCGACTTACGGGCCACGCTCAGCCCCTGCACCAGCGGCACGCCGGCCCCGAGCAGCGTGCCCAGCATCCGGCAGAACCGCGCCATGGCAAACTCGGCTACCAGTGGGCCCAGGACCGGCGAACGCAGCACCAGGCCCTCCCAGGTCCGGCGGCCCTTTTCCGACGAGAACCACGTCCGCAGCAGGAAGCCGGCAACCACCAGTCCCACTACCACGAATGCCCCGTAACTTCTTACCACCGTGCTGGCTCCAATCACAATCTGGGTAGCTATGGGTAGCGTCGCGCCAAACCCCTTGAAGATGCCCTGAAAGCGTGGGATAAAGAAGGTGAGCAGGAATATCAGCACTCCGATCGCGAGAAAGAAAAGGATGCTCGGGTAGAGCATGGCGGCCATCACCTTCGAGCGCAGTTCCTTCTCGCGCGCCTGAAAGTCGGCGATCTGGGCCAGCACTAGGTCCAGAAAGCCGCCCGTCTCGCCGGCTTGCACCATCGCCGTATAGACCCGGGGAAACGTCTCCGGCGACTTGCCCATCGAATCCGCCAGTGACATGCCATCAATCACCAGGTCATGGATTTCCTTCCACTTCGCGCTGGCGGCGGGCGAGGCGGATTCCTTGTGGAGAATCACGAGCGCTCGGCTTAGCGGGACGCCCGCGGCCAGCAGACTCGACAGCAGCCGCGTAAAGTTCTCCAGCTCTCGGCCGGAGACCTTGGCCGACCGCTTGCGAAAGGACAACGAAGCCAGCGCCGCCGGCATCGCGAAACCGGTAGCCGCTCCGGCAGCGGCCTTTTCCGAAAGACTGACTGGCCGCAAACCCAGCCCGGCGATTTGTGTAAACGCTCCCTGCCGGTCCGCGGCTTCGAGCTGGCCTTCACTCATCGCCCCGTTTGCCTGCAGCGCTTTGTATTGAAAGTGCGGCATGTCAGTGCTGGCTTGAGGCGCCGCCCGCAGGGATCGATTCCTTCACGGCGGCCTCCGGCGAAGCATTCCTCGTGGTGCGCTCGACCTCTTTGGCCGTCGTCACGCTCAGCACTTCTTCGACGGTGGTAATGCCCATGCGCACCAACCGCCAACCGTCGTCGGCCAGGGTCTTCATGCCTGCCTTTCGGGCAACGTCCCGGATCAGGTCACTCGAGGCATTCTTGAGAATCAACTGCCGGATCTCGTTGTCGCTGTCCATCCACTCAAAAATGGCGTGCCGGCCGAAGAAGCCCGTTTTGCGGCATTCCGGGCAGCCGACCGAGCGGTAAATCGTGGTGGCGGCGGGAATGCCGACCTGCGCCTTGAAGGCCTCGGCGGCGGGCGAATGGTCCGGCTGCTTGCACCGCTCGCACAGCACCCGCACCAGCCGTTGCGCCAGCACCGCTTCCAGAGACGACGCCACCAGGTAGGGCTCCACCCCCATGTCCACCAATCGGGTGAGCGCGCCCGGCGCGTCGTTGGTGTGCAGCGTCGAGAAGACCAAGTGGCCGGTCAGCGATGCCTGCACCGCGATTTGCGCCGTCTCCTGGTCGCGGATTTCCCCAATGAGAATCACATCCGGGTCGTGCCGCAGGATCGAGCGCAATCCCCGGGCAAACGTCAAGCCCGCCTTCTCCGAAACCTGGATCTGGTTGACGCCCAGCAATTGATACTCCACCGGGTCCTCGATCGTGATGATCTTCCGGTCCGCGTCATTGATTTCGTTCAGCGCCGTGTAAAGCGTCGAAGTCTTGCCGCTGCCGGTCGGGCCGGTGACCAGAATGATGCCGTGCGGCATTTGGAGCACGCGCCGGAAGCAATCCAGCTCGCGCGCGGCCATGCCCAACTGGCCCATCCCGAGCAGCGTCGAGTTTTGCCTCAACAGGCGCAGTACCAGGGCCTCGCCGTGCAGCATCGGAATGACCGATACGCGAATGTCCACCTCCGCGTCCTCGATGCGGATTTTGATGCGCCCGTCCTGCGGCAGGCGCTTCTCGGCGATGTTCAGATGGCTGAGAATCTTGACGCGCGATACGATGGCCGGCTGGAACTTCTTGATCTGCGCCGGCACCGGCACGTCTTGAAGCACGCCATCTATCCGATAACGGATGCGGAACTCCTCCTCGAACGGTTCGAGATGGATGTCCGACGCCCGCAGCTCGATCGCATCCCGCAACACCTGGTTCACGAAGCGGATGATCGACGCGTCCTCGGCCGCAGTGTCTAGATCCGTGTCTTCCTCGCGGTGCTCATCGACCACCGTGAACGACTCATCCTCATTCAGGGTGCCCAGGGTGTCCGCCCCGACTCCCAGCCGCTTCTTGATCTCGCGCTGGATGGCCTCGCTCGAAGCCAGCACCGGTTTGAGGTTCAAACCGGTCATGGTCTTGAGGGCATCCAGGCCCTGAGTGGCGAACAGGCGGCTGGTGGCCACTTCCACGCT
>PLZQ01000378.1:0-2534 GCA_003152225.1 Limisphaerales bacterium
AGACGCCCGTCATGACGTGGATGCGATAGCCGCGGTCACGCCAAGTCTGGATGCGTTGTGGCAAGTCGGCGCCGATGCCGTAGCAGAGGGCCACATCAGAACGCAGATTGGCGATGCCGCTCCACGACGCCGACGTCTGGAAGCAAGTACGTTCCAGGTGCTGCTGGGGGTCAGTTGGAAAAGCAGGTGGACTTTCCGCCGCCAGGACTGAGCATGCCGCCAGCAGGATGACCGACAGAGCGATTGCGATACGATGCATAGTTGTTGGATGTATCATTTGGCCCGGGCATTCGCCATGCATTTCTGCTTTGGGTGCAAGGCGGCATGCCTCCCCAGCGCCCGCAACATATCCGCGACACATCCTGCTTGAAGCCCGGGAGTTCGGGCGCATACTCTCCGGGCGGCCTTCGAACATCAGCAGGGTTCCGGGCCATGAAANNCATCAATGTTGCGCGCCGGTTGGCGCTAGGGCTTGCGAAGAGACTCTGTATAGCTGCGTGAACGTTGTTCATGTATTTCCTTACACCCCGAGGGTGGCGGGCGGGCATGCGAATGCCATCCGCAGTTTTATTGCCTGCCAGAGGGCGAAACAGATCAATGCGGTGGCGATTGCGCCCAAGCCGGACGCGCCGGCGGCGGAGACAAGCTGGGAATTCCCCCTCGCCGAGGTTGATTCGCTGTGGGACCTGCGCTGGTCGAACATTGCCGAACGGTTTGGGATCGCGTCCGGGAACAGCCTGCTTCACCTGCACAGCGTGAACCGCCGGTACGCTCCCTTGCTGGCTGATTTGCGCCGGGCACGNNGTGCCCTACGTGATGACGTCGCACGGCCAGTTGGGCTTTCGAAACCCGTGGCGCTGGCTGCAGAAGTTCGTTTACCTGCGCCTTGTCAACCGGGACCCGATCCATGCGTCCGGGCTGCATCTACTGACCCGCTTCGCCGAGCGGCGCATGAGATACCTCTTTCCGGGATACCAGGAACCGACAATGGTCCAGGGCAATCTGGTGAACGTGCCGAATCTGGCCGATCTGCCCACGGCATCGAAGAGCGATTACGCCCTACCCGAAGACGCCTTTGTCCTGGTATTCCTGGGCCGGCTGGACGTTTGGGTCAAGGGCCTGGATATCCTGGTCGAAGCATTCTCCTGCCTGCCGTCCGACAGGTCCCACCTGGTGCTGGTCGGCCCCGATTGGCAGAATGGCCGGGCGAAACTCGAACAACTCGGCGACCGCTTCGGGTGCAAGGATCGGATGCGCTTTACCGGTCCGCTCTATGGCGCAACGAAGTGGTCCGTGCTGCGGATGGCTGATTTGTTTGTCTCCCCGTCCCGCTGGGAAGCCTTCAGCATTGCCCAGGCCGAGGCCATGGCGATCGGCCTGCCGGTAGTGACCACAACCAAAGTCAGCCTGGCGCTGGAGTTGAGGAACGCCGATGCCGCGCTCCTCATACCGCCCAGAGCCGAGTTACTGGCGAAAGCGCTCACCACCCTCGAAGCGGATGCGGAGCAGCGGCAGACTCTCGGCAAGCGTGGCAAAGCCTGGATGGAGAGCAATTGTGATCCAGCGCGNNGCCGGCGACCGGTTCCTGGAATTCTACCAGTCCGTCCTCGAAAGAAACCAAGCCGCGAAAGGCTGAGCCCCACCTCGACCGTCTTCAGGGACTGCTTCATTCTGGTTGTGCGGGGATAAACGGCGGCATCGGACAGTCGAGCGTATCAGCGATGGCCCGGAGCAGCTCGGCTTCCATTTCCTGGATGACGCCGTCGGCCGCCACCGTCTGCGCGCAGGCGTTCAGCACGTTCTTCTTGATCTGCGGCACCNNCAACTGCGCGCCTTGCTGGAAGGCGTATTCGATCTTTCCCGGCTCATCCTGGCCGAGGTAAGCCAGCGCCGAGAGGAGGACCGCGCAATCGCCCGCCAGCGGCTTCAGCGAGTAATACTGAATGACTGGCTTGCGCGCTTGCAGAAAGTATGGCTCCAGGTGGCGCAAGACGACCTTCTGCAGGACGTATTCGAAAAGATCAATCTCCCCGTCGCTTTCAACCAGCTTCTGCANNCGACGGCTTGCACTTCCGGCAGCACGCGCAGCGTTTCCTGGCAGACTGCGGCGGAGGTGGCGGCGGTCAACTCGTCGAACTGCTTGCGGCGCACGGCTTCGTCGTCGCTCAACAGGAGCGCATACACCAGCGTGCTGGCGCCAAGCCCCTCGCGCGCGGCGGCTTGGAGGCTGGCCGGGATGGTGACCCGCAAATCCTCAGCATAGCGAAGGTGGCCAGGGGTGGGAGTACCCGTGTTTGCCATCACGGTCTGCGCGGCAATGATGGGCGGCGCGAGCGGGGCCATGCCTCCCTGGGCACCCGGCATTCCCGGGAACGGGAACGGCAGGGGCGACCGCTGGGCCGACGCTACTCGGGGCGTGGCTTGCGCCACCTCAGCAAAGCTCACGGGCGGGAAGGTGCCGTCGAAGCTGGGGTCGATGGCGCGAATGCGTTCCGCCAGTGGGGGATGGGTGTCCATTAGGTGGAAGAACGACT
>PLZQ01000378.1:2557-2717 GCA_003152225.1 Limisphaerales bacterium
GCGGCCTGAATGAGCCGGCCAAAGAGCACGCCAATCCAGCCGATCACCAACAGCGCCAGCCCTAACAGAGGCAGGGGGTTCTTGTCCTTGCTACTGCGGCTGCGGGTGTAAAGAAGAACGCGGCCAATCACGGCGAGGCAAAGGATGCCGAAGATAATGC
>PLZQ01000278.1:0-6017 GCA_003152225.1 Limisphaerales bacterium
GAATCCTTCGCTAAGGATTGAGGTTAGAGCGAACCAGCGTTGAGGGTTGCGTGGGCGGGACGCAGGGATCGAGTTGGAAATCAGGTACGGGGTCACAGACGGTAAGCTGGAGCACCCCAAGAACCAAGCCACTGTGCCAGCGGGCGCGGCGGTACGCCCCGGGCAGCCTAAGCACAGCGAGGGTGCAAGCCGCAACCAGGTTTCGAGCGAGACGCATTATAGTCACTCCCTTACCGCAGTCCATACCCGGTGAGAGGAGCCCGAAGGGTACTGAAACCTGCCGTTCACAAGCATATGAGCAGTATGGGACTCGACACATAGTTATTATTATGTTGACAGAGTTCACAGTTTGAGTATTATGTGTCCATATGGATCAGAAACTAGTCGGTATCTCGGAAATCGCAGCAATGGCGAAGCCACCCGTAACCAAGCAGGCAGTGGCAAACTGGCGGAGTCGCTATGATGATTTCCCCAAGCCCGTGCAGACACTCCAAAGCGGCCCGGTCTGGGAGGCTGAAGTTGTTGAATCATGGCTCGCAGCGAAAACTGGCCATTCTCCGGTGGTCATTAGCTTCATCAACCAAAAAGGAGGCACGGGCAAGACAACGACCTCCATTGCAGTCGCCGAAATCCTGGCGAAGGAGTTCCAGAAGCACGTTTTGTTCATCGACCTGGATCCCCAAACAAATGCCACAGTCAATCTGATTAAAGAGGAGGAGTGGCGGAAGCGCGACCAGGACGGGCGCACCCTTGCACAGCTCTTCAAGGCCAAGCTCAGTACAGAGACGAAATTCGATATTGAAGAGACTATCATCCGCGGTGTCTCTACGATTGACGACGGTATTCCCCGGCTTGAACTCTTGCCGTCAAGTATGCAGCTTATCGAAGTTCAGGAGAGGCTCCCATATGTTGCGCTACAAGGCAACTACGAAACTAACCCGCAGGACATCCTCCGCCGCGCACTTCAGCCGGTTATCGAGCGCTACGACTTCGTCATCATCGACTGTCCGCCAAGCCTCGGCCTCGTCACGAAGAACGGGTTACGGTTCTCGACCCACTATGTCATCCCGGTAATCCCGGACATTCTGTCAACATGGGGCATCTTCCAGATCGTAAGCCGCATCGCCGCCTTTTGCGATGACATCAATTGGCAGATCAAGCCCCTGGGCATCGTGGCGACAAAGGTGCAGGCCAACATGGAATTGCACTCGCGCATCATGCGCCAGCTCGAGGAGGGGCGCTTTTTCAACGAGAAGCATACGGACCTCAAGCAGCCACCGCTCTTCAAGCATTACATCAAACAGAACGTACATACGGCACGAGGCGCTGATTCCAACGCCCCTATCCGGACTTTCCAGCAAAAATACAACCTCAATTACGACAATTTCTACGGCTTAACCACGGAGATTCTCGACGCATGCAAGTGACCAATAAGTTAACCCCTTTGCTCCGCAGCCTTGTCGCCCTGCTTGAAGACGAGGCTGCAAACAACCCTCAGTTCGCGGCCAAGCTTGACGCCGTCCTCAACGGGATGCCAGGTCGGCCAAAAAAGGCTCGGGGGCCCCAGCTCGACCCAAGCACAGTCCCAGATGTGTTCGCCGCCTTGGACGCCAAAGGAGAGACAGAGTTCGGATTTTGGCTCCGCACCCTCGATTTGCCTACCTTGAAAGCCATTATCAAACTAAACGGTTTTGACCCTGGAAAAGCTTCCCTGCGTTGGAAGGACGCTGACAAGCTCGTCGGTCTTGCCTTCACACAGGCGCTGGGCCGGTCAACGCGTGGCTCTGCCTTCCTGCGGCCAAAGGGCTGCTCTGGGAGCGACAAGGGCATCGATTTGGAAATCCAGCATGTTGTTCCTGACGCCAAAGGCGGGGCTAACGAGGTAACCCAATACGTGCAGGCCAAGACCAGCCCGAAGAAGGAGTCTCAAGAATGAGCTTTCCCATTAAAAGAAAACCTGGCCTAGGAGCGTTAGCGCGCTCAAAGGCCAGTAGAAATCTCAGACGGGGAGAACCCGCGTCCGAGACGCTAGTTGTGTTACAGCACCTTCACATTAGACGGTGCACTGGCGAGAAGCAAGGGTTCTTAGAAAGGCCAGACACCGCATGCCCTTCATAGACTAGACAACATCTTGCCGGTTCAGCCGCCGGCCAACATTGGGCATCGGCGGCTCTTCCATTCTGCGCCGCAGTGTGGGCTCGCGAATTAAATCCGCACCTTCGTGCGGCCAGTGCTGTGTTGTTGTCTCGTGGTGCTGAGCGGGCTTGCTTCCCCCCCGAGCGCATGAAGGTGTCGAACACCATCGCGACCGATTCGTTGGTGCGCTATCTCCAGGCGATGCCGGAGGAGCGTGCGGCGATAGATCGGTTTCTTCGCGAGCGGGACGAACGGTGGTTGAGGGCCGAGGCGAGGGTCGCCATGTGCGCCCCGCTCGTTGCCGCGGCGACGCTGTCGGGTGTGCGAGTAGTTCCTTCCGCGTCTTTGCTTATTGATCGGCGGGTGGACGCATTGTATTGCTGTGCCCAGCCGTGGCGGCCAATCGGACGTGGCCGGGGGCGGAATTGCACTGACTTTCACGGGGCGCCTATGATTGATGAGACGTTTGTCGAGGCAAAGCGGAAGCTTGTCAAGCTGATGAGCCCAAAGGAACTGCAGGCCACGGCGGTGCATTTTCTGGAGGAGGGCGGCGAGCGCGAGGAAGCGAAGGCGCTGCTAGAATGCGAGTTGGAGTATGGAGAAATCCAGCGGTGCCGCGGCACGGTTTACGAGGTGAACGTGACGTTGCGCTGTGGCCGGCAGTTGGTGGAGAAGCTGAGGCCTGCGAGGGAAAATTCAGGATGGGAGGAGGATCCCCCGCTCAAGGTGCGGCTCGTTGAGTCACTCCGCGCCTCCTTGCCGAGTGGGTACAACGTGGGCGACGTGGAAGCCAGAGCAAAGATGGTTGTGTCCAGGGTGGAAGCGGCAGCAGGGCCGGAGAGGGACGCGCTTGGTTTTGAGCATTTCAGCGAAGCGGAATCTTTAGCCAAGCTTGGCAGGGGAATCGTGGGGGAGTTGATTGGACCATTCACGGCGAGCCTGGAGCAGGCGGGCCTCCGACTGCCGGATCAGAGGCTGAACGATCACGAATACTTCGTCGAATTGAGCCGGGTGCTGAGGGCGGACCGGCTGCCGCAGGACCTTAGGGCGGGAGTCGCGGAGTTCCTGGAGAAGGCCCGGCTGATTGCAGCGGAGTACCGGAATCAGGCGGAGGAGGATTTTACCAAGAGGCACCACCTGTTCCCGCTGGTGAGGAAGCCCACGGGCCGAAGCCTGCTTTCAGCGGTGGCGGGCTGCTACGGGATACACCAGGACTACCCCGAGAGCCTGACAGCCGAGCAGTCCGACATTGTGGCGTCCATCCTGGATTGGGTGCGTGACTATGGGGATTGTCACGATGACACCGAACCGGGGGACCTCATGAAGTATGAGCGTGAGGTCTCGGAGAAGCTGGATGATCTGCAGAGGCTGGGTCTGGCGGTATTCGCGGGTAGCTATACGGCACGGATGGCTTGTGGAGACGGGAAGTCAACGGCGTGGCCTATTACCGTTGTGCTTGTCGTACCCGTCGGTGACGCGCGCATCAAGCGCGACGCGGACGGCAACCAGTATATCAACGGCGCAATTCCGAGAAGGGTGAGCCAACACGCGGGAGCGGAGAGCTCGCCTGCCCCGGAATCGCCTGTGCGTGACAAGCCGGGCGATGCGACCAAGGCTCAGACGGAGGAACTGAAGGCTGAGTTGTGGAAGGTGGCCGAGGCGATGAAACACAGCGCAGCGGCGCAGCCGCCGATTGACCAGGGCGAGGCGGAGCGGATCTTTGCGGTCCTCCAGAGACTGCGGAGCAAACGAGCGGGGATGATGGCGCCGCTTTACGATGTGTTTGTCGCGACCGTATTGGAAGGGCGTTCGCAAAGGGCAGCGGCGAAAAGCTGCGATTGCTCACCCGCGCTGTTGTCCAAGCGGGTGGGTGAGCTGGAGCAGGAATTTGGGCTTCCCTTGAAACAACTGCAGAACTACGCCAAGCCCCTCCTGGAGATGGAAACCTCCGTCAAGGGCCAGCGGTATGCCAGGAAGAAACATGGGGCGCCGCAGGATGAGACGGGGCAATATGAGGAGGACGATGGCCAGACCGCCAGGCGTGACGACGATGGTTCCCTGCGGGAAGAGCGCCAGGACGATAGCTGACTCGTGAACATTTTGTGAACTGTTCACACGGATGTAAGCGCCTGTATTTACAGGCGCTTTTGCATTTCTGCCCCCTGCGTTCGTGAACTTTCTCAACTGTGTAGAGGCCAGTCGCATGAAGCCACCGGCCCAATGAGAAAGGCAAAGCATGAGAATACGCAGCGCAGTAGAGATCGAAGGCCCGGCAGCGGCGGCAGAACCCTCCGACCGGGAACGCCGAATCAAGGCCGGCTACCGAAGGCTCCTCCGGGCCGTGATGGACGGGAAGGGAGGCGAGTCTAAGGTCCAAAGTCTAAAGTCTAAAGTCCGCCCTCCAAAGCGCGGTGCCCGCGCGGCCGAGGGGTACCTTTCCCGCTTCCTGTGCGTGGGTTTCGTGCTCGCGCTGGCGGTGACCGGGTGCGCCGGGCCGCGCCCGCTCAAAGGCGGCAAGGCGGTCACCACGCGCAAGCCCACCGGCGTCATCGAACAGACCCTGGTGCAAGGCGAGAACCCAAGCCAGGCCACAAAGCAGGATCAGGAGACCGTCAAGGTGCGGACCTATACCGTGCCCGCGGGCTCGCGCATCGATCAATCCCAGCCGCCCGCGGCTGCCCCGGCGCAACTATCAACCATCAACTCTCAACCTATCAACGTGCCGGAGCCCTCAACCCTCAACGCTCAACCCTCAACCGCCTTCGTCCTGAGTGCCCCAATGCCGGTAGTCGAGCGCGAGGAAACGCATGCCCGCACGGAGCTGGGAGCCGCACAGAAGGACACGGCCCGCGAGCTGGGAGCCAAGCTCTCCAGCCTCAAGGGCATTGTCTGGGTCGGCGTCGGACTCTTCGTGTTCGGTCTCGCGTCGCTGGTGTACCCGCCCCTCAAGGTGATCATCGGCAGCGTGACGACCAGCGCGGCCCTGATGTTGGGCGGCATCGCTCTCATGGTCCTGCCCACGTTGGTGGTCGGCAATGAGCTGCTCATCCTGGGCGGCGTCGGAGTGGCAGTCGGCGGTTGGTTCCTGGCGCACCGACACGGTCAGTTGCGGGGGATAGTTGCCGCAAGTGGCCAGTCATCAGTGACCAGTAATCAGCCATCAGTAACCAGTGATCAACAGCCAGCAACCAGTCCCCAGTAACCAGTCACGCATCACGCATCACGTTTCACGCATCATGAACACAAATCTGAATTCCGCCGTCCCATCCCCTCGCGCCATCTCGGGCGAAGGCTGGGCGGCCATCGCTGGCGCGGCCAGTTCGGCGTTCCTCTTCGGGAAGAAACTCATCGGCTGCAAGTGCGCCAAGCCGGACCTAGTCAGCCGCGCCGAGTTCTGCGCCGAAATGCTGGCCAGCCGTGAGCGCATGCATACCGATCACGTTGCGCTCTTGGAGAAGCTCGACGCCAACCACCGGGAGCTGCTCGCCACTCTGGACCGGCAGGTCACCCGCATCAATGCCCTTGAGTCCGGCCTCGCTCGCGTGGACGAGCGCACGCGATGAAAGTCCAAAGTCCAAAGTCTAAAGTCCAAAGTCGGCGCATCACGCACCACGCATCACGCATCACGCATCACGCATCACGCATCACGCATCACGCATCACGAACACACTTTTGGCGCGCGCAACCTGGCTGGCGTTGCCGGCCACGCGCGCCGCAGCAAGAAGAAAACAACAAAAGAAAGGAAAGTAGTAATCGTATGAAAATACTAGACATCCCCCAATCAGGTAAACGTGGTCTGAACGTCTCGCAGGCTGGCCAGTTCGGCCAGATCAGCCGGACGCTCGCCATCCCCGCCAATCCGCGCACCCTGGCGCAAATGA
>PLZQ01000278.1:6063-6752 GCA_003152225.1 Limisphaerales bacterium
CAGGACCAGGTGGACACTCCACCGCTCCGGCCGCAGTTCGCGGACCTGGCGCCGCAGAGCCTGGTCATCACCAACACGGGGGGAGCGGTCGCCCTCAAGCTGACTTGCCTGGGCGACCCCGGCGAGAACACTATCGTCCGCGGCTCCAAACCGGTCAGCGCGGGCATTGGGGTCTGCAAGGACTTCCGCATCCTGGGGCCGTGTCCCGCGGCCATGGCGGGCTCGGCTGACATCACGAGCCTCTATACGGCCCGTTACGGGGTGCCGAAGGCCGCCACCAAGGTGTACGTCCAGGTCAACCAAGTCGTTGACGGGTGGGAGAGCCTGCCCAGGACCTACTCGGCCATCGTCCCGGCTGGTGCCTGAGCAGCCGCCGGGCGTGCGGGCGGTTGAGTGATTGCCCGCTCCCGGCGTCCAGGCGGGTGGGTGTCCTTCAGGGCGCCCGCCCGCTCTTCTGAGGAAATCCGAAATCCGAAGCCCGAAATCCGAAACAAATTCAAATGACCAAGGGCTCAATGCTCAAAAAAGAAAGGAAAGTAACGTATGAAATTAAAACAAATCTCCAAGAATGAGAAAGATGGTTCGGCAATCGTGTGTGCTGGCCGCTATGGCCTCGTAAGCCGCCGCTATGTCATTCCGGCTAACCCTCGCACCCGGCGCCAGACGGAAGTCCGTTGGAATTTTGCGGA
>PLZQ01000470.1 GCA_003152225.1 Limisphaerales bacterium
TCAGCGACGAATGGCAAACCACCAAAGTTTACCTCAACATGGATAACCAACCCCAGCCCTCAGTTTGATGCTAACGAATTTACAGAAAGAAAAGTTGCACGGCCTCCAGAGTCTGAATGGTGGCTAGCTGCGCACGGCAGAATCTGATGTTTATAGCTATACGTTAACGTTATCGCACGGCAAGGTAGCGCCTATAATGGCAAAAGACTGATGGAATCGCAGTTGCTGATGCGCGGGGCTGTGCTTCGCAAGTGGAGGTTCGATATTGGACGAATGGGGGGAAGGGCACGAAATGGGCGTGGCGAGGGGCATGGCGATGGGGGAAGGCAGGTTCCCGGCCCTTGGACCGCCGAGCACGGGCTTTGGGGGTTAACCTTGGCCTGCGGGCGGGCGGCCGTCGGCACCGGCGCCGTCGAGGTCGATGAGGATGTCGCGGGGTTCGGCGCCATTGCTGGGGCCGACAATGCCGCGGTTCTCCAGCTCATCCATGATGCGGGCGGCGCGGCCGTAACCGAGTCGCAATCGGCGCTGGAGTAGGGAAACGCTGGCTTTCTGTTCACTGCGGATGACTTCGATGCAGTCCTGGATGATCTCTTCGTCTTCGTCGATACCGCTTTCCTCATCGAGGCTGCTGCTGGGACGGGAGAGCTGCTGGTGGATCTCGAGTTCGTAGCTCGGCTTGGCCTGCTTGGCGATGAAATCCACGATGCTCTGGATTTCCTGGTCGGTGATGTAGGAGCCCTGGGCGCGAATGAGCCTGGCCGAGCCGGGCGGCAGGTAGAGGAGGTCGCCTTTGCCGAGCAGCTTGTCGGCACCCATGGCGTCCAGAATGGTGCGCGAGTCCACCTTGGCCGCGACCTGGAACGCGATGCGGGCGGGGATGTTTGCCTTGATGACACCGGTGATGACATCGACGCTCGGGCGCTGGGTGGCGACGATGCAATGGATGCCGGCGGCGCGCGCCATCTGGGTGATGCGCGCGATGGCCATCTCGACGTCGGCGGGCGCGACGAGCATCAGGTCGGCCAGCTCGTCAATGATGACCACGATGTAGCTGAGCTTCTCCGGGATGATGATGTCTTCCTCGCGCGGGACGACGATCTCCTCGTCCACCTCCACGGCGAAGCCGTCGGCGCCGGGCTCGACCTTTTCCTTCTTGGCCAGCAGCGGGAGTTCCGGTTCGCGGGGCGGCAGCGGCTTGTTCTTGGGACGCGAGTTGAAGGAACCGATATTGCGGACGCCGACGCGGGCGAATATCTGGTAGCGCTTCTCCATCTCGTTGACCACCCAGCGCAGGGCGAGAATGACCTTCTTCGGGTCGGTGACGACGGGGACCACCAGGTGCGGCAGGTTGTTGTATTGTTGCAGCTCGACGACCTTGGGGTCGATCATGACGAAGCGGAGCTGGTCGGGGGAGAAGCGGTAGAGCAGGGAACAAATGATGGCGTTGATGCAAACGGATTTGCCGGAGCCGGTGCTGCCGGCGATGAGTACGTGGGGCATTTCCGCGAGGTCGGAAATGATGGGATGGCCATAGACGTCCTTCCCCAGGGCCAGCGGGATGCGCGCTTTGGTGTTGCGCCATTCCTCGGATTCGAGGAGGTCGCGCATGATGACGGAGGTCTTGACGTGGTTGGGCACTTCGATGCCGACGGAGCTCTTGCCGGGGACGGGGGCCAGGATGTGGAGGCGCTCGGCTTTGAGGGCGGCGGCGAGGTTGTTGTTGAGGGCGGTGATCTTCTCCAGTTTCACGCCAGGCGCGGGGTGCAACTCGTAGCGGGTGATGGTGGGGCCCTTGGTGATGTCGCCCAGGGCGACCTCGATATCGAACTGCGCGAGCGTCTGTTGCATCAGGCGCGCGTTNNGGCAACTGGTAGTTGCCGATCATGGGAGTGGAGGCGACGGTGATCGGCTTGGGTCTCCGGGGCTGTCTCGGTTTGGGATGCGCGGCGGGTTCGCCGGGCAGGCCGGAAATGTGCACCTCGGGTTCGGGCTTGGCGTCGGGCGCCTTTCCTCCGGCGGCAGCCTTTTCCGCGGGTGAAACATCAGCTTTGGCGTCGCCGGAGGTGGCCTCGGCGGACTTCTCGGCGGGTTCTGACTTCTTGCCGAGAACATCCGCCACCGTGGCGGCGGCGAGTTCATGGGCGGGGATGACTTCCCCTTCATCCGTGGGCGCCGATTCCTTGCCCGGCTCGGGCTGGGCTGGCTTCTTTCCCCGCCCGGCTTTGCTTGGTTGCGGTACACTGAGGTCGCGGACAGTGGGCGCGGGGACGGGCTGCCCGTCGGCGCCGATGCCGGAGCGCTCGACTTCATCCTGGAGCTTGCTGGCCTGCTTTTGCAGGTCGCGGGCACGGCGTTCGAGGACTTCTTCCTGTGGGTTGGGTTCGCCCTGCGCCGCGGCGCGACCCCAGATCCGGCGGATCCATTCGCCCAGTTGGAAGTTGGTCAGGAAGAGCAGGCTGATGAAGTAAACCATCAGGTAAATGATCGTGGCGCCCGCCGTGCCGAAGCATTCGCCGACCAGGCGCTGGTTCAGGTTGCGGCCGATAATGCCGCCGGCGGTCGTGCCAAGGTTGCGTTCGAGAGTGATGAGATACTCCCGATAGACATCAAACAGGCCCATGCAGCAGATGAGCAGGACCACCGCCCAGAGCCAGCGCCGACGCAGGTAGGCGAACAGGTTGAAGAAGCAACCCAGCCCCACGAAGAACAGCAACACCGGCAGGGCAAAGGCCGAGGCGCCGATCGCCAGGAAGCAGCCGTAAGCGAGCCACGCGCCGAACGGGCCAATCCAGTTGTGGATCGACGAGTTCGGGGGCACGGCATTGGCCGACACGTCGCGGGGGTGGTAAGACAGCAGGGCCGCCAACAACAGCACGGCAAAACACATCAGCACAACGCCGATGATGTCGTAGAATCCACGGGAGGATTCTGATTCTGAAGCTGCCTTGCGAGCCATGGCCTGAAGGTTACAGTTCCAAGCAAGGGGTGACAAGGGATGAGTGGCCCGCGAATCCCGCGCCACGGGCGCCACCGCTACGCGCGCCTACCCAGAGAGCAACGCCTTAGTCTCCCCATAGTTGGAAGGATGTTGCAAGCAAGTTGCAAGCCTGTTGTAAGCTTGTTTGAGGCTTCTCTTAAGCTCGCGCCAAACCGGGATCGGGCTGGCAAGCCTGGCGTATCCGAGGAAACCGAAGGGCCTGCTCAGAAATTAGACGGCTCTTACCCGAGTCTATTCAATCGGGACCAGACCAAATGGACCGCAGAGACGCGAAGAGCGCAGAGAAAAGAGGGAAGGGGAGGGTGCGCATGCCAGTCACCGTTAGTTGAAACATGATCTGGTAGCTCGAAACAGGTAGGCTCTGCGCTCTTCGCGTCTCTGCGGTCCATTTGGGCGTTCTTCAATTACAGGCTTGTCGCTTACGCCAGCCGGCACCCGGAGCAGCCAGTGCCTTTGAGCATGATCGCGCCGGTGGGGCAGACCTCGGCGGCGCGGCGAGCGGACTTCTTGAGGGCTTCCGCCATCGGCTTGTGGAACGGCGCGGCCACTGATACTTGGAACCCGCGCCCGATGAACGATAGTCCCAGATCCTCGCCCGCCTCGGCCGCCACTTTTACGCAGGCGCCGCAGATGATGCATTTGCCCGGCTCGAAGATAATGTCCGGGTGGGAGGTATCCCGCGCGAAATGACGCCGTTCGCCGACAAAGCGTTGCGGGTCCACGCCGTATTCAGTCGCAAACTGGCGCAGCCGGCAGGGGATCGCCTTGCCGCAGCCGCAGCCCAGGCAGCGCCGCGATTCGCGAGTGGCGGTCTCCAGCGAAAAGCCCAGCTCCACTTCCTCAAAGGTCGTGCGCCGTTTCTCCATCGCCAGGTGCGGCATCGGGGCGCGGGGTGACTGCTCGATGCCCCGCAGGAAGACGGCCAGTTCCTCCTCGCTCAGCTTGCCCATGAGAACATTCACCGACTCGGGTGCGCCGATGACTTTCTTGCTGCTGAGGTATTGATCGACGGACGTCGCGGCGAGCTTGCCGGCGGCCACCGCGCGCACGGCAAGGTCGGGCCCGGTGACTGCGTCGCCGCCTGCGAAGACTCCGGGGAGATTTGTTGCCAGCGTCTTCGGGTCGGCAGCGATGCCCCATTTGGATAGAGTGACTTGCGCGCTACCAAGGGGGTCGAAGTCCACGCTCTGCCCGATGGCCGCAATGACGCACGTAGCCTGCTCTTCGAACTCCGAGCCGGGGATAGGCACGGGGCTGGCGCGCCCGCTCTTATCCGGTGGGCCCAGTTCCATCCGCTGGCAGGTGAGACTGAGCTTGCCCCCCTTACGTTCCACACGCACCGGGGCGACGAGGAAGTCGATCTGGACGCCCTCAGCCTCCGCTGCTTCCACTTCCTCCATGAGGCACGGCATCTCGCGGCGGGTGCGGCGATAAAGCACACGCACGGACTTGGCGCCGAGTCGGATGGCGCAGCGGCTGGCATCCATAGCGGTGTTTCCGCCGCCTACGATGACGACGTCACTCCCCACGCTCGGCGGCGGGCCGTCGGTGAGCCTTTCCAGAAACTCCAGGGCAGGCGTGGCCAGTTCTTCGCCGGGGCAGCCCAGGCCGCGCGAACCCTGCGCGCCGATTGCCAGGAACACCGCGTCGAAGTCCCGCCGCAGGTCGTCCAGCGTGAAGTCCCGGCCCAGGCGTTTGCCCAGGCGGAACTCGGCCCCCAGCGCGCGGATCATTTGAATCTCTGCATCGAGCACCTGCCGCGGCAGGCGAAACGCCGGGATGCCGTAGCGCAGCATCCCGCCCGGTTGCGGGTGCGCGTCAAACAGCACCGCACCGTGACCCCGCTGGAGCAGATGATGCGCCGCCGCTAGCCCCGCCGGTCCGGCCCCAACGATAGCCACCCGCCGGCCGGTCGGTTGTGCTAGTGGCGCAGGCGNNCGATGCAGATTGCGGATTGAAAGCGCCTCTTCCACATCGCACTGCCGACAGCGCTGTTCGCACAGCCGCGGGCAAACCCGCCCCAGGGACGCGGGCAGCGTTAGATCATTGGTGACGATTTGCGCCGCCTTCGGATGGTCGCCCGCGGCAATGCCCGCAATGAACCCGGGGATGTCCAAACGCGCTGGGCATCCGGTCCGGCACGGGCCAATGCAATCGCCGGCGTGGTCAGACAGCAGCAGTTCCAGCGAGGTCTTACGCGCCGCTCGCACCTCGTCCGAGTCGTTAATTACGACCATTCCCTCCCCCGCCGATGTGGCGCACGCGGGCCAGAGATTGGGCCGCCCTTCAATCTTCACCGCGCACAGAAAGCAGGAAGCGGAGTGCTCGAAGCCCTCGACGTAGCAGAGCGTTGGGATGGAAAGGCCGAGGGTGCGCGCCGCCGCGAGGATTGTGGTGCCCGGAGCGACCGCGATGGGCTTGCCGTCGATGGTGAGCTTCACGGTGGTCATAGCGGCGCGAAGTCCGAAGGCCGAGACCCGAAGGCCGAAAGAAGGCCGAAATCCGAGGGCCGAAATCCGAAATGAGGTAGCGTTACAGGCATGGGCTACTTTCTCCAAATCGCGCCAAAGATGAGATTCAGTTCTTTGGCTTCGCGCCAGAGCGCTCGCGCCTCAGCGGCTAGGCCCTCTTCCGCCGTGGCCACCATGCGGAGGAAGAACATGCTTTCCTTTGATTCCTTCCGGCATGTGCCGATCTTCTGCTTGAATTCCTTGCCTGAGACGGCATCGTCGGCTTCACAGTAATTGGCTCCGACACTGGTGCCGGCGCCCACCAGTTGCTCGATAAGCCTATTGTTTACGGCATGGCGAGGAATCTTCTTGGCAAAGCGGATGATACTTTCGCCAAACCGCGCCGTGCGCTCGCCCAAATCCTCCGGAGGCGGCGGGACCGCAGGGTCTTCCTTCAGCACCAATGGCTCCTGCGATGGTTCCTCGCCCCACCGCCAGATATCCGAGCACACGTTCGGAGATTTCCCGGCGTCGCAGTATTCGGATTTCGGTTTTCGGCCTTCTTTCGGCCTTCGGGCCTCGGCCTTCGGGTTTTGCTCTGCTGGTGCTTTCATACAACCTCCACGGCATCATGCGGACACACCTGCCGACACGAGTCGCAGCGCGTGCACTTCTCCAGGTCGATCACGTGGCGTGCATAGGGCGTCATCGGGATGGCATCCACGGGGCAATGCTGGGCGCAGATGGTGCAGCCGGTGCAGTTCTCTCGCACGTGATACTTGATCAGCGCCTTGCATTTGCCCGCCGGACAGCGGCCTTCGAGATGCGCCTCATACTCTTCACGGAAGTAGCGCAGGGTGGTCAGCACCGGGTTGGGCGCGGTCTTGCCGAGGCCGCACAGACTGCCCTGAGTGACCTGCGGCGCCAGTTGCTCGAGCTCCTGCAAATGCGCGCGCTTGGCTTTGCCGACGCAGAGGAGGTCGAGCAGTTCGAGCATTCGCTTGGTGCCGATGCGGCAGAAGGTGCATTTGCCGCACGACTGGTTCTGCGTGAACTGGAGGAAATACCGCGCGATATCGACCATGCACGCGGTGTCATCGAGAATGACCATGCCGCCGGAGCCCATGATCGCGCCAACGTTGCGCAGCGATTCGTAGTCCACTGGGGTGTCCGCCAGACGCGCCGGCACGCAGCCGCCAGAGGGCCCGCCAATTTGCACCGCCTTGAACTTGCGCCCCGCCGCGACTCCGCCGCCGATCTCCTCGACGATCTGACGAAGCGTGGTGCCCATGGGAATTTCAATCAGCCCGGCCCGCTGGACCTTCCCCGCCAGCGAGAACACCTTAGTGCCCTTGCTCGTCTTGGTCCCGATCGCGGCAAAGGCCTCTCCCCCATGGCGGATGATCCACGGCACCATCGCCAGCGTCTCGACGTTATTAATGAGGGTGGGCTTGCCCCACAGCCCGGACTGCGCGGGGAACGGCGGGCGCAGACGCGGCATGCCCCGGCGGCCTTCTACCGAGGCGATCAGGGCCGTCTCCTCGCCGCAGACGAAGGCCCCGGCGCCTTCCTTGATGGAGATGCGCAATGGGTAATCGCTGCCCAGGAGGCGATCGCCCAGCCAGCCGCGCCGCTCGCACTCGGCCAGCGCAGCTTTCACGCGCCGCAAAGCCTGGGGATACTCGTGACGCACGTAGAAAATGGCTTCGTGCGCGCCGACCGCCATCGCTGCGATAGCGAGCCCCTCAATGACCCGATAGGGAAACGATTCGAGGATCATCCGGTCCATGAAGGCGCCCGGGTCGCCTTCATCGCCGTTGCAAATGACGTATTTGGTTTCGACGGGCTGCTGCCGCACCATGCGCCATTTTTGGCCTGTGGGAAAACCGGCCCCGCCGCGCCCGCGCAGGCCAGAGGTTTCTATGGTCTTGATGATGGCCTCGGGGGAAACCTGCACTACGGACTTTGGACTTTGGACTTTAGACTTTGGACTTCCGACCCCGAGGCACCCAGCCAGCGCCGCAAACCCATCGTGAGCCAAATACTCTTCGAGGTCCAAGGGATCGAGCCGCCCGTAGTGTTCCGTGGCGATGTGGACCTGCCGGTCGAAGAACGCCCGCAAGCCGGGCTCATGCCGGTCAACCGCCAAGCTTCCGACGTGGTTGGCCGCAGCATCATCTTCCACCAGCAAGCTGTCCACCGCCTTGGCCCAGAGCTGTGACACGCGTCGCACGAGGCCCGGAGGCCGGAAGTGCGACTGCACCAGCTCGCCGGCTTGGGCCGTGGTCAGACCCGCGTAAGTCACACTCGACCTGCCGGGCACGGCGACCTCGACCATGGGAGTCTTATAGCAGGCGCCGACGCACCCGACGCGTTTCACCGTTGCGTTCGCGCCGCTCAGCGTCAGGCTTTGCTGCAGCGCGTCAAAAACCCGATCCGTTCCTTTCGCCAGGCAGCACGAGTCGAGGCACACCTTGATTTCGGCACCGCCGTTGCCGTGGTTGGGGGCACTAACGCGTGGTTTGGCGGCCGCTGCCTTTTGCCGGCTTGCCAGGAAATCGTGAATTGCACCCGGCACCTTCTCGGCCGCCGCGTAGCCGATGGTCTCGTCCTCGATCCGCACCACCGGGGCGAGCGTGCAGCAGCCGAGGCATGCAACGCGCTCGATCGTAAACCGCCGGTCGGCATCGGTGTCCGAGCCTTCGGGAATGTGCAAGTAGCGGCGGAGCGCGTCCTCGACCCGCTCGGCCCCGCCCACGTGGCAGGCCGTGCCGTGGCACACGTGGACGATGTGCTTGCCGCTTGGCGCATGCCGGAACATGTCGTAGAAAGTCGAGACTCCGCCGATAGCGGCCGGCGTGATTTGTGTGGCCGCGCAGACGCGCTGCAATGCTTCCTCCGGCAGGTAGCCATAATGGTCCTGCAAGGCCTGAAGGATAGGGATGACGGCATCGGGCGCGCGCCCGATTCGCTCCACGGCTTCATCCACGTATTTGAGGTCAAGGCTCACGAGGAGAAACCCGAAGGCCGAAGCCCGAGGGCCGAAAGAAGACCGAAATCCGAGGGCCGAAGGCCGAAGGTGGGGAGTCGGGGGGAGAATCTTACCGTTTGGCGAAGACCGACGGCACTTGCGATAGCCTCCCGATGATCACTGTACGAACCAGATACGAGGGTGGCCTGAGCGTCCAGGGTGGCATTTCGGGTTTCGGTCTTCGGCCTTCTTTCGACCTTCGGGCTTCGGTATTCGGATTTCATGGCTTTCCTCCCGCCGCGCCCAGACACCACACATTCGTCGTCCCGCGCAGAAAGATCTTATCCTGCGCGAACGCCGGGCTGGCCTGGAAGCCGTCACCCATTTCAGTGCGGAACAACTCCTTGAACTGTCGCGCGGCCTCGACCACCACCGCGGTTCCCTTCTGGCTGAACAGGTAAAGCCGGCCCGCGGCCAGGCTTGGCGAAGCGTGGCATTCGGTATCGAAATCATGTTCCCATTGCTTCTTACCGTCCTTCGCATCGAGGCACGTCAACATGCCCGCGGTCGTTACCGTGAAAGCCAGTTCACCGTTGCTGGTCGGGCTGGTGACATCAGGCACGTTGTCTTCGTAAGCCCAAACGACATGGGTCTTGGTCACATCGCCCTGCCCATCGGGGCGGATGGCCAGCAGCTTCTCCGAAGGGCTGGCGACGACCAGCAAGCCGCCGGCGAACACCGGCGAGGGGGTGATCTCGCCGTTGAGGCATTCCGCCCGCCAGAGTTCCGCGCCATCCGTCGCCGCGTAAGCGATGACACAGGGAACGGCCAGCGTGATGACCTGCGCTTTTCCGGCGGCCTCGATAACGATGGGAGTCGCCCAGGAAGCCCCCACTTTGCGCGGACGCTGCCAGACGATCTGGCCAGTGCGCCCGTCCAGGCTGTAGAGTTTGGATTTGTTGTCTTCGGTGTCGCCCTGGTCGAGTTGCACGATCAGACGGTCCTGCCAGGTGACCAGGGAAGTCGCGTGACCATAGGGGTTCTTGAGCGCGCCGAAACTCTTGGACCAGGCTGGCTTCCCTTCCAGGGTGAATGCCGCGCAGTCGCCGTTTGCGAAGATCACATAGACGCGCCGGCCATCCGTCGCCATCGTCGCAGCCGCATACCCCGTGGATTCTGGAACTTCGGCTGCCTGCGCTGGCCCGTTGGTCGTCCCCACTACGGCTTGCCGCCAAAGAGTCTGCCCTGTCTTGCCGTCCAGGCAGACGACCTCACGTTTCTTTGCATCGCCGCCGGAGAGGAACACCCGATCGCCCCAGACGATTGGTGAGTTGAAGCCGCTGGTCGGGACGGGCACCTTCCACGCGACGCCCGCCCCGCTCTTCGTGTCCCATGTTTTGGGCAGGTTCGTCAGCACTGAGACGCCGCTACCGTCTGCTCCCCTGAACCGAGGCCAGTTCTGCCTGAATTCCTGCGCTGACGCGGCATCGCTCGCCTTGGCCTGAGCGGCGGGCTGCAAATCCCCGGCACTGGTCGCTTCGCCCGCGCCAAGCAACTTCTCCACCTCTGCCGTCCGCTTGGGCAAGGCCGCGCTCAAACCCAGGCTCAGGATAAAGAGAAACGCGCCGATGGCCGCGCCGCCTGCCGCTACCGACCAGCGCGCCCTGGCCGCCGAACATGTAGCTTGCTCAGAAGCGTCCGGCTTGGGTTGGGGCATCGGGAGTTGTCTTTGGCAGCGCGCGCCTTGCTTGATCGCAAGGACGAACACCGCCACTCCGCCGAGCAGTAAATAGACCCCCGACTCCATCTGCGACAACTGGCGGAAGTAACGCTGGCGAAGCTGCAAATCGAGCTTCCGGATGCGTTGCTTGATTTGCTCATCGGGCGGGTTGAGTCTCAACTTCTCCTTGTATTCTTTAAGCTGCGGCGACTTCAAGGGATCTTCCGCCCTGAGGCTGAGCCGGCCAAAGATCATCGTGAGGCCGACCAATACTGAGAAAACGCCCGCCACCCAGGCCGTCATTCGCCAGTTGCGGCGGACCTCGATCATGCTACGTTGGGGCAGCGCTCCGGCGGGGGTAGTTTGTGGTGCGGTTAACACAGGTTCACTCTCTCACGAACCCCGCAGACTCGGGTTTGCCGCCTCACTCAAAGCCGGCGCCGCCGCCGGCATCAAGCCGCGCCGAACCAATTCATTCGGGCAGTATTCGAAGCAGCGGGCGCACGCAAAACAGTCGCCGCGGTCCGGCTCGAAGTCCGTCCGCTTCCGGCGAACGGACAAGCTGATCAGCTTCGCGCCGATCACGAGGCCGACCCACGCGCCAAAGATCCAGCCGCCTATGCTAAACTTGTGCCGAATGCCCGCCGCCTCGGTCAGAATCTCCTTTGGCGTCTGGCGCGCACGTTCGAGCGCCAGGTCATCAGGTGACAGGGCGCCGACGTTGGGAGCGGTCCCTTCTGCGCGCACCAACTGGTCGGCCAGGCTGACCGTCGGATGCATCCGCGACGCCGGCGCGCTGAACTGATGTCCCAGCCATGCGCCGCTGGCCAGGAGCACTGGCAAGAGCGCCAGCATCCACGCCAGGCGCCGGCGGTCTTTGGTGAGAGCTTGCGCGCCGACTGGGCTGGATTGTGGCTCGCGCATCGCGCCGAACGGGCACGACGCCTCGCACAGCCGGCATTGCGTGCAATAGTCAGGCGTCACATGGACGCGCCACTTGGCGACGGTGGCGCCCAGCTTGAGCAATGCGCCATAGGGACAGAGGAACCGGCAGTACGGTCGCCCAACGAACACTCCGAGCAGGAGCAGTGCCGCCCCGCTCAGAACCATCAGGCTCCGGCCACTCATCCGAAAGATAGGCACGAACGGATCGTATTGGCAGATGATGAACGCGCTGCCAGTGGCGGCGAACAGCACCCCCGCGCCCAGATAGATGTAAGGCAACACGCTCAGCGGCTGTTCGAGCCAAAGCGGCACCTTAATAGGTTTCAGCAGCACCAGATCCTGCAGCGCGCCATGCGGGCAGACCCCGGCGCAGAAGCTTCTGCCGGCAAAGAGAGCCATCACGAGCGGCAAGACGAAAAAGGCCACCACTCCAATGGGCACCGCGTAGCCGCGGTCGCAAAGCGCGAGCGAAACGTTCTGCAGCGAGCCGATCGCGCAGACGCAGCCCTTCTTCCAGAACCCGAAGTAGAGCAGCGAGAAGAGCGAGAGCGCCATCAGGCCTTTGCGCGAGCGTCGCTTATAGACCAGCCAGCTTGCCAGTCCGAGGCATGCCGCGAGCACCGCCACATCGAGATACTGGAGCAAGATCGCCCGGGCCGCGGGCGTTGTCGCAACCGGAAGTTGATGTCCGCTCTCAAACTCCGGCGGCGGAAACCGCTGCTCAGCCATCGCCGCGCTAGTGAGAACCGCGAACAGCAATACGGCGCCGAGCCAAGCCAGCCATTTACGATTTACGATATACGATTTACGCGCGCATGGAGAGCAGGCGCGCAAATCGCAAATCGCAAATCGCAAATCGCAAATCATCTAGTGACTGGTCGTCTTCAGCAAATACGGTTGATCGGCCGGCACCCGGCGGAAGGCGTCCCCGGCGCAGACCTTGGAGATGGCGCATTCGTTGCAATTCACGCAGCGGTCGTGCCGCACTTGCAGGAAGAGCGAGCCATTGCCGAAACGGTTGCAGCCCTCGACGCATTTGGCGCAGCCGATGCAGAGGCGCTCGTCGATCGTATATTCGTAATAGGGGTCTTCTACATAGCTGCGTTTGATTGCGGCGGTGGGGCAGAGGCAGTTCTCCGCACCGGTGTTCAGGTCATTCGGCTCCGGCTCAAAGTAGCCGGTACAAAGCTGGCAATAGCCGCAGATCGCATAGGCGTGCACGCATTTCACGGCAGACTGCTCAAGGACGCAATGCGTGGCGCAATTGCCGCAGCGCACACATTTCGCGGGGTCGATTTGCCAAACCGTGCCCTTGGCCGCGCTCCGCCCGGCGACAACTCCCACCAATCCGCCCAACCCGGTCAGCGCCGCCACGCGCGCACTGTTGCGCAAGAACTGGCGCCGCGTGACCGGAGATTGTCCTTGAGGCTGGGGAGTCATGCCTTGCGCTTCATCACCCGCACGTCGTTGGCCACCAGGTCGAGAATATAGATGCGCTGCTGCGAATCCACGGCCGCATCCAAACCGCCCAGCCGACAGTCTTCTGTCCCCTTGACAAAGGTTGCCTTCGCGTTCTCCACGAACGATTCCGCCCCTGCCACGACCGATTCAAACGTGCCCTCGGACGAATAAACCTTCACGCGCGGCAAACCTTTCTCGCACGTCACGTAGCGCCCATCCGGCAACAGCGCCAGACCAACCGGGTTGCAGCAGCCGCAGAAGCCCTCGATGGCGTTCGTAGGCTTGCCCCACGAGAACTCCAGGTCGCCGCTCGGGGTGTAGGCTTCCACTCGATGACGCCCCGTGTTGTTCACCCGCAGCAGCCCGTCGCTCCCCAGTTTCACATCCAGGTACGGGCTGGGAAGGATCAGGCCGGGAATATTCCGCTCCTTATTCCGCTCGCCAATGCGCCCGGCCAGTTTGCCGGATTTGTCATAGCGTAACACGACCCGGTTGCCGGCATCCGCCGCGAAGACATCCTTTTCGCCCACCGCGAGGCCAGTGAACCACGTCCGCTTGCCGGGCGAATCCCATGTCGCCAGGCGCTTGCCTTTGGAGTCGAAGACCTCCACGTGATCACGCACACCTGCGTAAATGGTCCCATCGCCCGCAACCGCCACACAGCGCGCTTCCATGCCGAGGCCAACGGCATTGATTTGCGTCCCTTCACGATCCAGCACGCTCACCGCATTGCCCGCGGCAATATACACGCGGTCGTCCGGGCCGATGGCGATGCGGCGCGGCAAGCGGTTTGGGCAGAGGAAATGGCCGACTTGCTCGTAATGGATCAATTTGGGGTCGGTCTTACGCAACCGCTCCACGTCATACGCGAACGGGTTGGGGTCCTTGCCGACGCTGGCTCCGCGGGCCAGCCCGAGCGAGGCGGCGAAAGGGCCGCTGCCCACAGCAAGAACCCCCGCGCCCCCGGCGGTTTCTTTGAGGAAGTGGCGTCGGGTGATGCTTCGATCTTGGTTCTTCATATCAGCCTTTCTCCTTAAAGCGCTTTGCGGAGAGCGCCTGGGGAAGTCCGCAACTCGGAAAGATGCCGCAACCGCTGCAAATGCCCTGGTTTACGCATCGCTGGCCGCCCGGCGTTCGAGGTCGCGCCGCCAGGCTGGCCGCCACACTCACCAGGGCCAGCAGCCCATAGCGCGCCGTGGCGCGGAAGAACTCGCGCCGGCTTTCAACCTGTTGGTGTGAAATCCGCATAAGACAGTAGTTGAAATATAGTTCACAGAGCCTCCGCCACGACAGTAAAAGGCGCTACAACCGTATTGCCAAATAGCAGCCTTATTTTGCTCTGTGTATGGCTGAAATTGTCCGGTGGCCAAACTTACAAGCAAGGGGCAGCGTTGCGTTGCATCTCCTTTCGCCGGCAAACGGGCTCCTGGTCCGTCGTGTTGTTGCCGGTCGCGGCCATCGAACCCGGACAGATTCCCTTAAGCGGGCTTGAAACGGAACGGCCGGCATGAGAGAACGGGGGCATGAAACTCCGCCAAACCAACCGTCGCGTCTTTATCCGGGATTCCTTCGCGGTGGCCGCCACGGCGGCGCTGCTTGAGCCGGGGGCGGTTCTGTTTGGCCGGGCGTCTGCGGCAGAACCCAGGATTAAGCCGATCCGGCTGGGAGGCCCATCCTTCGTCAAGGCTGATGATCCCGATGCGCTGGCGCTCGCGCATCGCCAACTTGGCTATCGGGCCGCCTATTGTCCGGGCGTGTCGCTCAAGGACACGGACCGAATCCGCGCGTTGACCGAGGCCTTCGCAAAGCACGATGTGGTCATTGCCGAAGTGGGCCGCTGGTGCAACCTGCTGGATGCCGATCCGGAGAAACGGCGCAAGAACCTGGAGACGGTGACGGAGGGGCTGGCCCTGGCTGAGGCAATTGGCGCCCGGTGCTGCGTGGATATTGCCGGCTCGTTTAATCCGACCTCGTGGTTCGGTCCGCACCCGGACAATCTCTCGCAGAAGTTCTTCGATGCTGCCGTGGAGAATGCCCGCAAGATCATTGACGCCGTGAAGCCCAAGCGCGCCCGGTTTACTTACGAAGCGATGGGCTGGGCGCTACCGGACAGCCCGGACAGTTATGTGAAGCTCATCAAAGCCGTGCAGCGGCCCGCCTTCGGCGTGCATCTGGATCCGTGCAACCTGGTCAACTCGCCGGACAAGTTCTACCACAACACGGCGCTCCTGAATGAGTGCTTCGACAAACTGGGCCGCTGGATCGTAAGCTGCCATGCCAAAGATTTGACCTGGGACATTGAGATGAATGTGCACTTCCGTGAAGTGCCGCCCGGCAAGGGGTCGCTGGATTACGCGACCTATCTGAAACGCGTGGCAGAGTTGCCCCAGAACCCGCCCTTGATGCTGGAGCATCTCGTTACGGCTGAGGAATACGCGGGGGCGCGGGAACACATCTTCGAGGTTGGGCGCAAAGCCGCGCTCAGCTTCGGTTGAAGGCCCGGCGGGGAAGCCCCTCCATCGCCGCCACACTGCGCACATGAACCCGGCCATTGGCAACCAGGAGAAGAACCTCGCGGCGCTGAATTCAGTCGCGGCCGCCTTCCTGCTGACCGGCCTGAAGGTGGTGGTCGGCCTGCTGAGCGGCAGTATGGGCATTCTCGCGGAGGCGGCCCACTCAGGGCTGGACCTGGTGGCCGCTATTGTGACTTGCCTCGCGGTGCGGGCGGCCAGCAAGCCGCCTGACCGGGACCATGCCTACGGGCATGGCAAAGTGGAGAATCTCTCAGCGCTGTTCGAAACGCTCCTGCTGTTGGCCACCTGCGCCTGGATCATTCATGAATCCATCCATCGGTTGACTACGCGGCACGCCGCAGTGGAAGCGTCCATTTGGGCCTTTGCGGTCATGGGCATCTCGATCGCCGTGGATTTCTCGCGTTCCCGGATGCTCTACCGGGTGGCGGTCAAGCATCGCAGCCAGGCCCTCGAAGCCGACGCGCTGCATTTCAGCACGGACATTTGGAGCTCGGCGGTGGTGATCACTGGGTTGCTGGGCGTCAAGCTCGCCGGGTGGTTTCCGAGCCTGGGTTTCCTCCTGCAGGCGGACGCCGTCGCCGCGCTGATTGTGGCGGGCATTGTGGTGCTGGTCAGCGGTCGCCTCGGCTTGCGCACGATCCAAGGGCTCCTGGACTCCTCGCCCCCGGGCGAGGATGAGAAGATCAGGTCGGCCGTCGCGGCGATGGACGGCGTGCTCGATTGTCATGCCGTGCGCGTTCGCCATTCTGGGCCTTCCTACTTTGTTGATTTGCACATCACCGTGGGTGGCGAACAATCGCTGCGAGCCGCTCACGCCCTAACCGAGCGGGTCGAGCAGGCAGTGGAGGCAATCCTCCCTGGGTCGGACGTGACGGTCCATCCTGAGCCGGCGCCTCTCGCGCCAGAGCCTCCTGCTGATCAGGGCGGCTCCTCCTCCCGCTGAGGCATGGCTTAGCCGCGCACCCCTTCTCGCGCCAGCCACACGTCGGCGATCTGATCGATTAGCACCTGCAGCTCCTCGAATCTGCCTGGTTTAGCCGCATAGGAGTTCGCGCCCAACTCCAGCGCCCGGCGGATGTCCGCTCGAAACGACGAGCCGGCCAGAACCACCACCGGCAAGGCTTTTGTCGCCGGGTTACGCCGGATCCATTGGAGCACCTCGAAGCCGTCCAGGCGGGGTATTTTCAAGTCCAGCAGCACCAAATCGGGGAATGGGTATTCCTCGCGGTCGGCATAGGCCCTCGAGCCGTCCAAGTAGGCTACGGCTTGCTCGCCGTCCTCCGCGTGTTGCAGGGAGAACGGCGTGCCGCATTTCTGGCTCGCGAGCTTGAGCAGGGCAAAGTCATCTGCGTTGTCCTCGACGTATAGGACCGTCTGCGGCGAGCGGCGGTTACTATCCATAATTGACTATCGCACTTGAAACAGGCGCGCCGGCCCGCCTCATGTGCGACGAGCCTTCCAGTCTGCCCCTGACATATCGACCATATCACTGCCGCGTGACGAGGGGATATGGGGTGAACACCCCAGATTAACCGTTGCGGCACCTGCGCTTCCCCAAAAGGGTGAGGCGGTAAACCGGCCTCAGGGCAGCCTTGGGGTAGCCTCGGGGTAGCCTCGGGNNGGTGGCTTCGGGGTGCCTACCGGTTAGCCACCAGATGGCCTGAGGGTGGCCTCAGGGTAGCCTGAGGGTGGCTTGAGTGGCTTTTCCGCGGTCCGCCGCTTCTATTTCTGTTTTCTACTTTCTGCTTTCTGCTTTTGCCCGGCGGTGGCTTGTCCGGGCCATTCGATGTTGGATGTTGGATGTTCGATGTTGGATGTTCGGTATCCCCCATAAGCATCCCAAATACAACCCTCCTCTCCCGCCTCCCTCGGGGTGGTCTGGGGGAGGTCTGGTACCACCCTGGACATACCCTGGTACCATAGAACGCGCAGCGGACCCCATTTTTGATCAGGCACGCTTATCCAACGCGGTCTCCTCTGGCGCTTCCGCTTTGTCACCGCATTCGGCTTTGGGTGTTGGAGGTTGGAGGTTCGATGTTCAGGTTCGACGTTCGCCTTCGGTGCCCCGCACCCCGCAAACATGCGTGATTTTCACGCATTCGCCGCCTGTTTATTAGCTACGGGATCGGGACGTTGGGGTGGCGGCACCCGCATCCCGTCCAACCGCCGCTCAAAGTCAGCCCATACTTCTGGGGGAACCGGTTGCATAGCAACGCTTTTGGCTCACATCGCCCACCCGTGGGCGCGTGCCTGGGACAGTGATGCAAGTCGTTGGGGGAGGCAAGCCGAAAACTCGTGAAAACAGGCCTTTACAACCGAAGCCGGGAGGAGTAAAAACGGCCGTGATGCAGCAAACGGGTTCATCGGCGGTAGGGAGCCGTTGGCCTATCATCCCAAAATGGGAAGATAGACAGGTCTGTCTAATCACTTGTTCGGCGGAGAACAGTTCATGAGCTGCAGGATTCCATTAGTTACTTGTGTAATTCTTGGGCTCTTGCTGGCCGGGGCAGCCTTGGTGTTACTGATGTTCAATATCGGCGGCAATAAAGTGAGCGTGTCATTCCTGAAGTCAGAGTCTACTTACTCGCCATTTCCTTCGATGGTCGAGAGCGAACGGCTGGACTTCGCGGTTCGAAATGGCATCTCGCGCGCCCTATCCTTTGAAGTCTCTGCGATCCAGGACGCAAACGGTAAATGGGTTCCGTCACACTACTCGCTCGGCGATGTGGAGGCGCGGCAAAGCACCCAACTTTATTTGTACCTTCAGAAAGGATCTCATCCGCGGAGCTTGCGGATGCGCTTGCTGATGCAGGCGTCAGGCGTCCAGAAGGCTCAGGTTGCCCTGAGATTGCTCATTGACAAGGTCTGCGGCCGTTATAAGGCCAAAACAATTTGGTTCCCGAGATTGAAAGTGCCGGGACGCGAGTTCATCGTGAACGTGCCCACTGGGGCCGAACAACAGCGTGCAGCGGATGAGAGCCAGCCGTTGAGGTCACTTGGAGTTCCCACACCATCGGCGGCTGGCTCTCACCGCTGATGCTCGTCATTAGCCAATTTTCAATCTATGCGCACAATACTCACCTTGGTCTTGGCAATTGTCTCAGTCGGCTGTCTCGCTCAAGAGCAGACAGTTCCCGCGAGACGCATCCTTCCAGAAGACATCGAACAAGAAAGCATCCAGATTGTTCGATTCTCCACGAACAGTGTTACAGTCAGATTCACCTATACGGAGGAGGGCGCGAAGAAGATGCTGACCTTTGAGCGAGAGCACGCAGGCCAGGAGGTCATCACGCATGTTGGCATTTTAGAGCGCCGCGGTATGATCGCGCCCCTTAGCGCCCGACCACAGGGATGGACTGAGGAGGGTTATCTCAAGCACAGGGGAGACAAGTTCTCTGGCGTGAGTGAAGGCGACGCCAAGAAGATCGTAGAAGGCTTGAGGAAGAAATGACGACGTTGGCTAACAAGCCAGATTCAGCAAACCCGGCGATGGCGTCTCTTTTTCAGGTCTTGCGTCAGTGGCGCCGGGTCGCTGATCTGGAACGTTGGGCGCGGCGCGACGCCCGGTAGCATGCAATGCCCTATGACGAAGAAATCTATTGGCTTCCTTGTGGCTATCATTCTTTGCGGGACAGGCGTTTACCTCATCGAACAGCGGGAAATCAGACGCCTCCAGGCCGAGAACCAGAACTTGGTAGTGCAAAAAACCGCGTCCCTCGCTTCGCAAGCTCCGGTTGTGGACCTCAATCAGGGGGAGAGAAATGAGCTGGAAAGGCTGCGCAGGGACATGGCTGGTCTGCTACGCTTACGGAACGAGGTGACCCAACTCCGACGAGAAAGCGAAGCCCGCAAGCAGCAGCTCCTTGGGACTGGAGGTGGCCTAGCCCGCGCGCTTCCAAGTAGTAACTTCATTCCCAAGGAACAGGTTGTAAATGTGGGCCTTGCTACACCGGAAGCCGCGCTGCAAAGTTACATGGCCGCGATGGCCTCAGGGAGCTTCGAACAAGTTTTGGCGACGCTGCCCCCAGCCGTAACCAACGACCCTGCCAGCCGCGCCTCGTTTGAAAAGGCCATTAAAGACGAGCTGTTGGGGTTCAGAGGCTTGCAGATGACGGCCAAGAAAGTTCTATCAGACGATAGGGTTGACATTCAAGTGCTGGTGTTTGAGGAGCGCAGAGCCCCGGAGCTCGGCATTCAGCATCTGGTCAAAATCGGTAGTGAATGGAGAATGGGCGGCTCAACCAGCGCCGGCGGTTGGAACCAAGATGGCAAAGTTCAGTTACTGACGCCAGCGCAATGAAGAAAGGGCCGCGACTTGCAGACTTAACGAAATCGACCGGTAACGGCGGACAACCCAGAGAGGCACTCAAGCATGAATGTTGCTCCCAACAAGTCGCTGCACTGGACCAGAAGCAGCCGGTTTAGTTTGGTTTCAGTGGTTACGTCACGGGCGGCTGCTCCCGGCCAGTGAGCTTTTCGTTCGCCGAAAGTATTGTCAATTTTTGGGCGGCAGCGTATTGTGAGTATATTATGAGCATTGCCGAATTGAAGCAGCTTCCGTTTGCCGAGAAGCTTCAGATTATGGAGGCTATCTGGGAGGATTTGCGTGTCCAGGCCGAGCGAGTTCCCGTGCCGCAATGGCATCAAAATCTGCTGGATGAGCGCAGGAAAGCGGTTGAGGAGGGGCGCGAGGAGTTGCTTGACTGGGATTCCATCAAAGACTCTCTGCCATCTCGCCGGAAGTCATGATCCGGATTGCTGCTTCAGCACGCCGGGATCTGGACGAGGGTTACGACTTTTACGAGTCGCAGGAGATCGGGCTCGGGGACTACTTTTTGAGTTCCGTTAAGGCAGACATCGAGAGTCTGAGAGTTACTGCCGGAGTACACAGGATCGAGTACGCGGATTATCACCGCTTGCTGTGCAAGACCTTTCCATTCGCGGTCTATTACACCAAATCGGAACAGGAGACCACGATATTCGCGGTGGTTGATTGCCGGCGTCATCCCGCTTGGGTCCGAGGGCATCTCCGGCAGGCCGGGCGAACAAGCGGATCGAGCCAATGACGAGAAGCGCGGCCACCTCAATAATCCGTGGGACCGCTTTTGTCGCGCTCCTCGTTGCTCTGCGTTCGGACGCTCTGGTCGCGCTCCTCCTCATGGCTTCTCCTCATCGCTCGCCGATCCGCAGCAGCTCGATTCCCATGATGTCCGGGTTCCCCGCCTTGATTGAGTCCAGCAGATCGGCGTCGGGCTCCGCATCGAGCTGGATGCGGCAACTGGCCGCAGCCGCGCCCTCGAAGACCACGTTCTGCACCTCCTCGATATTGATGCCGGAGCGCCGGACCTGGTCCATGACGAACGCCAGCACGCCTATCCGGTCGTAATGACGGACGATGAGCTGCCACTTCGCCGGCGTGCGCGTGGCCAGGTTCACGCAATTGAGCACCACGCCGGTCCTGACAAACGTCTGGATGATGCGGATGGCCTCATCGGCAATCGCTTCCTGCGCCTGCTCGGTCGAGGCGCCAATGTGGTGCGTGCCCCAGAGGTTGGGCAGGTCGAAGATCGGATCATTGAAATCGGCCACCGCCTCCGCTGGTTCGGGGTCGAAGACGTCCAGGCCCACGCGCAGCTTGCCGCCCTGTAACGCGGTGCGTAACGCGGCCTGATCAACGACTTCGCCGCGAGCCGTGTTGATGAGGATGGCGTTCGGCTTCAGGAGCGCGAGCCGGGCGGCGTTGACCAGCTTGCGCGTATCCGGTTTCAGCGCCAAGTGCAGCGTCACGATGTCCGACCGCCGGAAGACGTCGTCCACAGTGTCGCAGCGTTCGACCCCAAGCTGCTCCGCTCGTTCGGGTGTGAGCGAGCGCGACCACGCGATGACGCGCAGCCCGAAGGCCCGCGCCCGGCTGATGACCTCGCGCCCGATCTGCCCGGTGCCGATGACTCCCAGCGTCTTGCCGAACACGCCGTCCGCTTTGGAGAATTCCTTCTTGTTCCACTTGTGGGCGCGCAAGGCGGCGGCATTCTCGGGGATGCGACGATCAATCGCCAGCAGCAGCGCAAAGACCAGTTCGGCCACGGCAATCGAGTTCTTGCCCGGGCAGTTGCTCACGAACACCCCGCGGGCGCTAGCGGTCTTGACGTCGATGGTGTTGACGCCCGCCCCCGCGCGCAGCACCAGCGCCAGTTGGCCGGCGGCTTGGAGCGTCTCGGCTGTGACCTGTTTGCCGCGCACCACCAGGATTTTGGACGTCCCGATCAGCCCGGGCAGTTCCTCGGCTTTGGCGGTTGGCTTATAGGTAACTTCGCAGCCCAGTTGGTTGAGGCGGGCAATGTGACCTTCGGAGAATTTGTCGGCAATGAGCGTCTTCACTCGCATTCACCTTTCGCGCCAACACTGGGCCTGAGACTCCGCAATGGCAAGCCGGAACCAGCCCCTTTGCGCCTCTGCGTGAGTATCCCGTCTCAGGCGTTAGTCTGATCCCCGCCTCTCCCACGCCCTGATAACCTTTTCAATCAGCGTATCCAGATCCGGTCTGAGATTCTGCTGGTCCGGATGCTCGCGCAGCCAGCTTACTGACTCGCGCACGCCTGCGCGGAAGGGTTTGCGACAGCGGAACTCGGGGACGAAGCGCTTGATCTTCGAGTCGTCGAACACGCCGGCATGGGCCTTGTCGCCTTTCAACGTGCCGGTCAACTGCGGCGCCACCTGGCAGATGAAGTCGGTCGGCACCTTGACGATCTGCGGGGACTCCACCCCCAGCGCCGCCGCTATCTCGGCATAGATCTGATTCCAGGTGAGCACCTCGTCGCTGGTGATGTGGAACGTTTCGCCAATGGCGTCCGCGTTCCCCACCAGGCCCGCCAGCCCGACGGCGAAGTCAGCCGCGGCCGTCAGGGTCCAGGGGCTTTCGCCGTCGTCGTGCACGAATACAGGTTTGCCCTGCTCCAATCGTGCCGCGAAGGTGTAGCTCCCGCTGGAAACCGCGTTGGGAACCCACCTTTTCGAGTACGTGTGCGAGGGGCGGACAATTGTGACCGGGAAGCTGGGTTCCTCACCGCGCTGCCGCAGCCACTGTTCGCACGCGACCTTCTTCTGCGCGTATTCCCACCACGCGTTGCCGACCGGCGCGTCCTCGGTAAGCGGCAGCTTCCGAGGCGGCTTCTCATAGACGGACGTCGAGCTGATGAACACGTATTGGCGCACGACCCCATTGAAAAGCTCGTAATCCACCCGCAAGTCGGGCAGGTCGTAGCCGAGGAAATTGATCACCACCTCGGGCCGCGCGCCCTGCAGCGCGGCGCGCATGGCGGCCGCGTCTGTGCGGTCGGCCACGATGGCCTGGTAATTGGCGGGCACGGCATTCCGCCCGCGGGTCACCACGAGGATTTCGTGGCCGCGCTCATGGAGCAGCGCGGCGCACTCCGCCGAGATATTGCCCGTCCCGCCCAGGAAAAGGATTTTCATAATCTAGAGAACTTCTTGTAAGCGGCGCGGGCGGCGTCCCGGATGCCGGTGGGAAGCTCGCGATAACTCTGCCAGAAGGCGGTTGTGCCGAGCGACCTCACGACCGGCGGTCAAAATCGCGGTCTTGAATTTCAGAAAAGCGGCTTGGATTGGCCTTGAACTGGGCGGCGATTTCATCCCCCAAGGCAGAGAGAGCAGGACGCGGGCGCGGGTCGGATAAGATGCGTTCCCATGCGGCATCGCCGTTCAGCTCCGGCAGGATTCCTGGTAAATCCGCCACCAGCTTCTCCCGTTCGGAGGCCGGCAGTGCCTGAATTGCCGCCTCGATTTCTTGAACCGTGCTCATGGTGCGGCAAGCGTAGCACAGCCTTGCCAGACCTGGCAAACCGCATTTCCGCCTGCTTCGCTACTTGCGAGTAACTACGTTCATCGCAATCTGGGCGCAACTGCCGGCGCGATTGGGCCTTACTCCAACTGGGCCGAAGCGTCGCGAGCCCCGTGGAGGACGCGAATCACCGCCAGTGGTTCGCTGGCGGGATCATAGATAATGAGATAGGTCTGTCGGACTGTGAAGAAGCGCACCGGTTTGTCTGTTAGATCGCGGCGCCAGTGCCCCACGTCAGGATTTTCCGCGACTCGCTGGCAGGCGGTTAGCAACTCGACTTGAAGGTGGTCTGCCGCGTCCAGGTTATCTGGTGCGATGAACGACCAGATGTTGAAGAGGTCGTCCTCAGCGGCGGGCGTAAGGCGGAAGGACCGCATTAGCCTCGTCCGCGCTGCCAGGCTTGCTTGCGAGAGCTGAGATTCTCCGTAACTTCCTCGGGAGTCCGAAGCTCGCCGTTCTTGGCTTGTTCCCAACCCGCGTCGATCTTGGCCCGGGCATCCGCTTTCCAGTTTTCGTGTTGCTGCAGCAGGCGCAGGCCTTCGCACACGACCGCGTCCGCCGAGTCAAATTCGCCCGCGGCCACTTTATGGCGAACGAATTCTTCGAGCGGCATGGGCAGGCTCACGTTCATAGCGTTATGGTCCAGTCGAGGCCGACGATTGTCAAACCGGATGTGGAAGCGGTGAACTGGTGTCGTATCTCAGAATTGCCTGTCCCGCCCAGGAAAAGAATTCTCATACCAGCGCTTACTTCCGGGACACTACGTTCATCCCAATCTGCGCGCAACTGCCGGCGCGGTTGAT
>PLZQ01000006.1 GCA_003152225.1 Limisphaerales bacterium
GGATGGCTCTATGTCAGGAGTTCTGTAGGCACTCTCAACGGTTCCTTGACTCCAGTGAGCAGCGGCATTTACACATACACGCCCTCTTCAAGCCTTACGCTTAAGGGAAACAGCCCTTATTTTATAGTAGTCACCGCCGGAACAGCGCTTGCCGATGGCGCTTATGGCTGGAGTCTTGCAGGCGCACCCCCTTATAATCCAGTTAGCGGCTGGGTAGAAGTGGGAGGTATTTTTACTTCGAGCAACGGCTCATCCTGGCCCCTACCCACAGATGGTTATTTTCAATTTGCCATATCCGCCACAGCCGTTCCCGAGCCATCCACCCTTGGTTTGCTCGCCTTGGGCGGCTTCTTCCTCGTCCGGCACCGTCGGAAAGCGAAGGCCATTTATGAGAAAAACAATCATTAGCGGCATCATTGCTTCTGTGTTGGGATTGCTGGCTCCGCAAATCATTCAAGCACAGGGAACCACGACCTACCTGTCCAACTTGGGTCAGCCATCTGCTGGTAGTCAGCCCGTGGGAAGTAATTCATGGCTCGCGGCGACAATCCTCACCGGACACAATCGCGCCGGATATTCACTCGATTCCATCCAATTGGCCATGACCGATGCTTCGGGCAATCCCAGTGGCTTCACAGTCATGCTCTGTTCAAACGCCCCGATTGCTTTGGGTCCCGGGCCCGTCCTGGGCACTCTCAACGGTTCCTTGAGTCCAGTGAGCAGCGGCATTTACACCTACACGCCCGCTTCAAACCTCACGCTTACGCCAAACAGCCAGTATTTTGTAGTAATCACCGCTGGAACAGCGGTTGCCGATGGCGCTTATCAGTGGAGTCTTGCAGGCGCACCCCCTTATGATCCAGTTACCGGCTGGGTAGAAGTGGGAGGTATTTGGACTTCGAGCAACGGCTCATCCTGGCCCCTACCCGCAGATGGTTATCCTCAATTTGCCATAAGTGCCACAGCCGTTCCCGAGCCATCCACCCTTGGTTTGCTCGCCTTGGGCGGCTTCTTCCTCGTCCGGCACCGTCGGAAAGGGAAGGCGGTTTGAAGGCTTATCTGGAGCAGGAGTCTTTCCCGGGCCATTCTTCAATTGGCAATGAACGGTGTTTTGGGCAATCCCAGTGGCTTCACGGTTCTGCTTTACGCCGACGGCGTGCTTGCTGGTGGTGTTATTCCTGGCAGCAGCCTCGGCGCGCTGAACGGTTCTTTGGACCCAGCGGCCAGCGGCACTTACACTTTTACTCCGGCTGCAAACCTTACGTTGTCGTGATTCACCCCCTAATTTTATTGTTCTCACTACCGGAACAGCGATTAGCGATGGCGCGTATAATTGGAGTCTTGCGGGCGCAAACTCTTACAATCCAAGTGGCGGCTGGGGCACTCTGGCAGCTTATTGTAGCAGGGGTCAATCCATAGCAAAGCAAGTGTCAGTCCTGCATGAGGGTGGCCGGAGAGTGGCTTGGGGTGGGCTTACTCGAAGATGGCAAATGGCCTATGGCAAATGGAGCGGTCGGGCGGCCGGATATACGCCACTTAACCGCCAGGGATTCAGGAGTGGGTGACCCCTGCATGTGCTCTCCGCTGCGGCAATTCTATTGCATGGATTTTCCTTGCAATTAAACAGGAATACTGTTGAATAGGATCGTAAGGATGATCCGTAGTAATGTCATGCGTTATGAAATCTAACCTCTTTCTTGCGTTCGTTGCGGTCTGCTCCACTGCCTCGGCTACCACCCGGTACGTGGATCTCAACTGCCCAACGCCAACGCCGCCCTACACGAACTGGTCCACCGCCGCCACGACCATTCAGGACGCCGTCGATGCCGTGGACGGGGTCGATCTCATCCTGGTCACGAACGGCGTTTATGCTTCCGGAGCCAAGATGGGGAACGGCATGAGCAACCGGGTGGCGGTGACCCGGTCGCGAATTACGATCCAGAGCATGAACGGGCCCGAGCAGACGATCATACAGGGCTGGCAGGTGCCCGGCACGACGAATGGGCCCGGGGCGATTCGCTGTGTTTATCTCTGGTCCGATACGGTGCTGTCCGGGTTCACGGTGACCAATGGGGCAACTATTACCTCGCTAAACGATTCTTATTGCAGCGGCGGTGGGGTTTGGGCGACCTCGCCCTCGGCGCTAGTGACGAACTGCGTGATAACGGGCAACTCGGCCGCCCGGAACGGCGGCGGGGTGTATGGCGACTGCACGGTAATGAATTGCCTAATAATTGGCAACTCGGCTTTGGTCGGTGGAGGGGTTTACGCTTCCGCCAATGCTTTCATGTGGTTGGACAATTCAAAAGTGATTGCCAACTCCGCCCAAATGGGCGGCGGGTTATACGATGTGGACGCGCATGGCAGTGTGCTGACAGATAACTCGGCCGATACCGGCGGCGGAGCGGCGGCCAGTCGCCTGATGAACTGCACGGTCACTCACAACCAGGCGAGAATCGGCGGAGGCACCTCGGGTAGCATGCTCTACAACTGTATCGTTTACTTTAACCGCGCCAGCGCCGCGGTGGCCAATTATGATTCCGGCACGCTTGACCATTGCTGCACGACGCCGCTGCCTCCGAGCGGAACGGGGAACATCGATCTTGATCCGCAACTGGCCAGCTCGTCGCATCTGAGCGCAAGTTCCCCCTGCCGCGGCGCGGGCAAAGACAGTGTCTCTTTTGATGCTCTGAGGGACATCGAGGGGGAGGCTTGGCAGCATCCGCCCGCGATTGGTTGCGATGAGTACAACGCCGGCGCGGTGACCGGGGCGTTAAGCGTGGCCATCAGCACCGCCTATACGAACGTAGCGGCCGGTTATGCGGTGGATCTTACGGCCCTCATCGACGGGCGGACCTCAGCGAGCGCCTGGCAGTTCGGCGATGGAACGACAGTAAGCAACCGGCCATACGCCCAACACACCTGGAATGCGACGGGGGATTATGTCGTCACCCTGACGGCTTACAACGAGAGCTACCCGGACGGAGTGGACGCTTCGGTGGCCGTACACGTCCAAAGCCCGCCGGTGCATTACGTCACGCTGGGGACCACCAATCCGGTGGCGCCTTTTGCGACGTGGGAAACGGCGGCCGGGGATATCCAATCGGCCGTGGACGCCGCCAGTTTGCCAGGAGCCGTGGTCATGGTGAATGACGGGGTCTATGATACCGGCGCCCGGGCGGTGGATGGGCTGATGACCAATCGCGTCGTAGTGAGCAAGCCGTTGACGCTGAAGAGCGTCAACGGGCCGGCGGCCACCTGGATCGCCGGCTACCAGGTTCCTGGAACCACGAATGGTAACGGCGCCATTCGATGCGTTTATCTTTCCGCGGGCGCGGTTCTGTCCGGGTTCACGCTTACGAATGGGGCGACGCGGAAGCTCGGGGATGTGGAGCATGAGCAGAAGGGCGGCGGTGTATGGTGTCCGTCCACCGCTGAGGTCATCACCAACTGCGTGCTGGCGCGCAACTCGTCCTGTGTGCGTGGCGGCGGGGTCTATGGGGGCACATTGAACCACTGCCTACTGAGGGATAATACCTCGCAATACGGAGGGGGAACGTATGGAGGCTTGCTAACCGGGTGCGTGCTTACGGGCAATTCGGGAAGCGGGACTGGTGGCGGGGCATGTTATTCGATTCTGAACAACTGCACGCTGACGGGTAACTCGGCCCAGACGGGCGGCGCCGCCGATAGCACCTGGCTGAACAATTGTATTTCCTATTTCAACACAGTTAAGGGTAGCAGTGCGTCGGCCAACTACTCGGGGCTGCCGGTGAACTTCTGCTGCACTACGCCCCAGCCTTCCGGCGGCCTAGGCAACTTCACGAATGCCCCGCTCTTTGTGGACCTTGGCGGCGGGGACCTTCACCTGCAAACAAACTCGCCCTGCATTAACGCCGGTCGCAATGCGTACGTTAGCATAGCCACCGATCTGGACGAGCGACCGCGAATCTCAGGCGGCACAGTCGATGTCAGCGCTTACGAGTTCCAATTACCCTCCTCCGTCATTTCCTACGCCTGGCTCCAAAGCTACGGTCTTCCCACCGATGGCACGGCGGACTACACCGATTCCGATTCGGACGGTATGAATAATTGGCAGGAATGGATCGCCGGCACGTGCCCCATTGATTCCAATTCAGCTTTTCGAATGCTCACTCCGGTCGCAAACCTCAGCCCCGTCACATTGACCTGGCAAAGCACGACGAACCGCACCTACTGGTTGCATCGGGCGCCGAATTCGGCGACGCCGCTGTGTTTCACCTGCCTGGCGTCGAACATCCCTGGCGGCCCCGGGACGACCTCGTTTTCCGACACTAACGCGCCTGCCAGCGTCTCCTTGTACCGCGTCGGCGTTCAACTGCCGTAAGCCTTCGTCCGGACACCGCTCGGCAAGAGTGCCCGAACAAGCACAAGTGTTGCTTCGAAGGGGGCTAAGCCAGATTCAGCCCGCCTTGTTCGTGGCTTTTGGCCTTGGACTTCGGGGCCTTCTTGAACGTCGCGTCCACGGCGGCGATGCTCGACAGGCGCTCGATGGCTTTGCCGTCCATCAATAAGAAAGCGTTATAGTTCTGCGCGGAGTTGAAGGGCGGGTCCAAATAGACGAGGTCCACTGTCTCGTCCTTGAGGTAGCGGCGGAGGATGTCGAGGTTGTCGCCGTAATAAAGCGTGCCCATGTGGCGAGGCTAACCAATGGACCGGTGCCCGGCAACGGGCAATTGGGGGCAATTGGGGGCTTGTTTTGCCAGCAGGCCGGGGGATAGGCGGTGAGGCGCAGTGGGCCGAAAGCGCCGGATGGGGTCAGAACTGCGGGTTTCCAATGCTTGTGGATATATCAGGTGGATTTATGTTGCCAACCTTGACGAGTGGTGCTAAAAACAGCCCTTATGGTAACGGCACTGATCACAAGCCGAATTTCTAGCGCCTCAGAACGAGACCTCCGAAGCTGACAAACCTTATGAAACTTCGTTCACTTACCCTCCAAACCGCGCTCATGGTGTGGGCTTTGGCCGCTTGCGGCCAGGGCACCATGATCTACGACCAGCAATCCGCGACTAACAGGAGTATCAGCGGCGGCGCTCCGATTCAAGGACAGGAGCCCACCGGCCAGTCCTTTACGCCGGCGCTTTCCTCGGTCGGGTTCGTCCAGCTCGAACTTTCTGATTTCAATCCCGGGAATGGGGTGGGAGCTACGGTCTTCTTGAATCTGCGAGCTGGTTCCCTGACAGGAACTATTCTGGATTCGACGGAACCGGTTTTCATGCCGGACGGTTTTAGTTACGGAATCACCAACTTTTTCTTTGCGGCCCCAGCGGCAGTCAACCCGGGCACAGTTTATTACTTGGAACCGATCCTCCAGTCTGGTGACCATTGGGACATTATCATTGGCTCTTACAATTATCCAGGTGGAACATTCTTTGCCAACGGTTTGCCCAACCCGAACGCGTTCGATGTGTGGTTTCGAGAAGGGTCTATTGTCCCTGAGCCACCGTCGGGGTTACTGGTACTGCTGGGGATTGCTGGAGTGTGCGCTGCCCGGCGGGCTCGGCGGTTTAGAACCAAATGTCAGGCGGCGGTATTGATCGGGCTACTGGCGAGCGCCGGAGCCGCAAGCGCCCAGCTTCAGATCGGCGAGCGGGTGTGGTCCCCACCGGGGTTCGCCAGCTACCACAGCATGCAACGCCCCGCCTACCCTCCCTTGCCCTGTCTGCCATTTGACGCGCCGGTGTATCGCATTGCCGGCAAAACCAACAGCTACGCGCTCGACGACCGCGACATCGACTACAACGAAATGGAACAGGCCCAACGGGCTACTCAGGCGCAGGCCAGCCTCAGCATGAGCGGCATCCTGGGTGAGATCCCGGACGGGCCGGACCCGCTCGACAACGGAACCAACCTCCACCTCCAGATCGCGCGGGCTGAGGTGAGTCTTGCCAGCCTGTCCGGTCCTTGATAGAAACATCCTTAATGGACGATGCCACTCAGAGACAAAGCTCATAGTACCCTCAAGGATTAATCAGTAGTATAGCCTAATCTTATGAAATCTCACTCACTTCTCATCCAGACGGCGCTCATGTTGTCGGCCTTGGCCGCTTGTGGCCAGGGGACCTTCATCTACGACCAATCCTCCGCCACTAACCAAGGCTTCGGTGGCGGCTACGCATTTCAGCAGGAGCAGCCCTTTGGACAGTCCTTTACGCCTTCCCTCACCTCCATTAGGTTCGTCCAGATGGAGTTTATCTCCGGCCCTTCCCAGCTTGGGGGGGCTACAGTCTATGTGAACCTGCGGGCCGACTCCATAAGTGGGCCAATCCTCAGTTCAACGGACCCGGTTTTCATGCCATATCCTTTCGCACACGGCATTACCAATTTCTTCTTTCCCACACCGGTAGTGACCACCCCAGGCACAACGTATTATCTTCAGCCTGTGGTCCAGTCAGGCAGCAGCCAGTGGGGGCTAATCGGGGACGCATATCGTTATCAAGGCGGAACGCTCTTTTGGAGCGGCGCACCCGATCCCAATGGCAATGATGCGTGGTTTCGCGAGGGCACTTTTGTCCCTGAGCCTTCGTCGGGGTTGCTGGTACTGCTGGGAATTGCTGGAATGTGCGCTGCCCGGCGGATTTCGGCAAGTTTCAACTCAAGCCTTCTTTAATCTTAAACTCCAGACGACTAAACCAATGAAAACATATCTGTGGCTGGCTCAAAGCGTGTTCGCACTCTCGGCTTTCGTAGCCAGCGGACAAGGGACCCTGTTCGTTTATGATCAACAGTCTGCGACAAGCCGAGACCTCGGCATCGGTGGTGT
>PLZQ01000319.1 GCA_003152225.1 Limisphaerales bacterium
CTAGCAGCCTGTCGGGCTTAGCGCCCTGCTTTTTGGCGTGAACGGGTGGGATGCGGGATACGAGGCCATACAACGGGCCGTTCCAACCGCGATTCGCGGTTTTGGTCGGCTCGCCCCAGCGCTCCCACCGCCACTCCACCGAAAGAACGCTCACTTTTTGCCGCCCGCAGCCGGTTTTCGCTAGCGTTTAGCCCCGCACAGCCATTTTCAGGCCCGCGCCCATACGATGTAACCGCTTGAGGTTGTAGGCCAAACACACCAACTGCCATTCCAACGCCACCTTCGTTAGGCCTCGCAGCAGAAACTGTCGAAATCCCAAGACGCTCTTGATGATCCCAAAAACCGGTTCCACGGTCTGCTGTCGTAATTTGTACTTGGCTCTGCCTGCGGCGGTTTTCAGGCGATGTTTCATCACTTCGCTCGTGCTGGCTCCCGGGCCCGGCGTGCTGGGTTCCTGCTTTTTCTCCAGATCACTCACCGTGCGATGGTGCTCCTTTTTCTCCAGGGCCGCATAGACGGTCGTTCCGGTGGGTTGGCCTTCGGGGGTTTGTTCCACCCGCTGGACAGCCGCTTCACTGTAGAACCCGCTGTCGGTCAATACTTCGGCGACCGACTCCACCGGCTGGGCGATGGCGGCTACGCTCGGAACCAATTCCTGTTTGTCGTTGGGCGCTTGGCTCACACGCTCTCCGACAATCAAGCGGCTGTCCACCTCCACCGCCGCTTGCGCGTTGTAGTTCTGTTCAAAATGTTGGCCGTTGCCCGCTTTCATGATCCGGCTCTCCGGGTCGGTGAAGTTATATTGATCAGAGGGCTTGGGTTGTTGGCTCGGTTCCTTGGGTTCCGCACCCCGCGGCTTTTCTCCTTGGTCTTTTTGGACCGCGCGCTCCGCCAGCTTGACCTGGTATTCGGCCATTTCTACCGCCGCCCGGGCTTTGGCCCGCGCTTCAATCTCCGCCCGCGCCGCCGCCAGTTTGGCCTTGCGCTCTTGCCGTCGCTGCACTTCTTGCGGAATGGTCAATCCCTCTTCCAGTGGCGTGCTATCGCCCTGTTCGGCTTTGGCCAGCAGTGCTTTGACCTCTAATTCCAGTTGCGAGATCGTCTTGCCTGCGTGCTCATAACTGACCGCCGCGTGCTTGCTGGCGTTGGCCAGCACCTTGGTCCCATCCACCACCACGGTGATTTGACCCACCTGCAAGAATTTCAACGCCTGCGCCAGTTCCAGCACCCGCACAAAGGTCTCCGCCAACAGCGCTTTATTCTCTCGCCGAAAGGTGCAAATCGTGTCGTGATCGGGATGAGTGTCCCCGCAAATCATCCGCACCGGCACGCTGTCCCAAGTGGCTTGCTCGATGCGCCGGGAACCAAATACCCCAGTGGCGTAGCAGTAAAGCAACAGCGCCAAGAGCATCCGCGGCGGATACTGTTCACTGCCGGTGCCTCGCTCGTTGACCCGGACTTGGCGCAAATTCAGCTCTTCTACCGCGTCCAAAATAAAGTGCGCCAGGTGCCCCGCGGGCACCCACTCCCGCAGATCCGGCGGTAGCATCAGGGGGGTGTCGTAATCAATCGTGACGAATCGTGCGGCCATATATTGATTGACAATGGCCCCTGCATTTCGTTCAATCACGCTGAAGAAAACTTCCGCCTAAGCCCGACAGGCTGCTAGCGCATCCCCGGCGTATCTCTTGCGAACAGCTAGCCTGTACCTATCCGGTACCTAGTGGTTCCCTATACAACACCTAATGGGTACCTATACAACACCTAGTGAACACGCAGCAAATGCGTGAAAATCACGCATACCGTCACGGCCACCGAAAGCCAGACTCTGGCAAAAGCTGAAATGCTGAAATGCTAAAAGCTGAAACCGCGGAAAGTCAACTCAAGCCACTTCAATGCGACCCTAAAGCCACCCCAATGCTATCCCAAAGCTCCCACAGGGCTTCACCAAAGCCAGGAGTGATGCGTGATGCGTGATGCGTGACTGGGTGCCCAAGCCGCCCCAAAGCTGGGAGAGACTGCTGAGATGTCCTGAGCCCACACACGAACCTCCCGCTTTGGCGCGGCCAGCCCGGGCTTCTGTCCTCAGGTGCCTTGCTTTGAGACACACGTTCAAGAGGCCATGCCAAACACTCCAAGTTACTGCCCACGGGCACTCTTTGTGCTGCCAACGGAGCGTGTACCTGGAATACTATGGCCTGACGGAGCCGCCGTTCGATATCACGCCGAACCCGCGGTTCCTGTTCTACAGCCCGAAGCACCGGGAGGCCTTCAACCACCTGCTCTACGGCATCCGCGAGCGCANNTGACCGGCGAAGTCGGCGCGGGCAAGACCACCCTTTGCCGGGCCATGCTCGAGCAACTGGACGACCGCTACGCTACCGCCTTGATCCTGAACCCCATCATGAGCGCCAGCGAATTGGTGAAGGCGATTGCCCAGGAGTTTGGCCTGCCGGTCAACGGCCTGGATCGGCTGGATACGATTGCCGTGATCAACCAGTTCCTGCTCCAGCAGGTCGAACGCCAGAAGGAATCGGTGTTGATCATCGACGAGGCGCAGGACCTGACCGACGAGCTGCTGGAACAAGTCCGCTTGCTTTCGAACCTGGAAACCGACAACCGCAAGCTGTTACAGATCATCCTGTTCGGCCAGCCCGAGTTGCGCGGCCGGCTCAACAACCCGCGCCTGCGCCAGCTCCGACAACGCATCACCGTCCGCTACCATTTGCCGCCGCTCAAGCGGCAGGAGGTCATTCAGTATGTGCAGCATCGGCTGCACGTCTCGGGTGGGAACGGGACACCCTATTTCACCCAGCCGGCCCTGTGGCGCGTTCATCATTACAGCAAAGGCATTCCGCGGCTGGTCAACGCGGTTTGCGACAAGGCCCTCCTGGCGGGGTACGTGCAGCAACGGAAACGGATTGACTTTCGGATGGTCGGCCAGGCCGTCCGAGAACTGGAAGGAAACATCAACGCATGAGCTTAATCAACGATGCGCTCCGGCGCGCGAAAGAGACCCAGCAGCAAACGCCTCCGCCACCCTCGCCCGAACTACCCTTTCGGCCCGTTGAACCGACACAGCAGATTGCCCGTCGCGACCTCGGCCTGTTGCTGCCAGTCGCGCTGGCGGGGGTAGCCCTGCTTGCTCTTCTGCTCGCCTGGGTCTTGACCCACCCACGCGGCTCGGCCACGCCGTTCGAGGTCAATGCGCGAACGGCAAGGGTCCCGCAAGCGGCAAGCCCGGCGTCCGCCCCGCCCGCTCAACCTGCTCCGGCTCAAGTACCGGCTCCTGCCGCCGCGCCAACCACCGCCTCAGCCGCCAGCCTCGCGGCGGATGCCACAGGCGCGCCAGCCGCCGAACCACTCCCCAGCGCCGAGAAAAGCACAGCCACCAACTCCCCCGCCCTGTCGGCGCCCCCGCCTCCCAAACCAGCGCCGCTGCGGTTGCAGGCAATCATCTTCAACCCCAGGCGGCCCTCGGCCATGATCGGCGGCAAGACTCTGTTCGTGGGGGACAAGGTGGGCGATTTGCGGATTGTGGCCATCGGCAAGGATAGCGCCACCCTCGCGGGCGGCGGCCAAACCAACGTCCTGAGCCTGGCCGAGTAGGCCGGGCTTCGTTTTCCCTTTGCGTCAGGCGTCGGGCGGTTTTAACCTCAGTCGCACATGACTGAGACTATGCAGACCAGCGCATTAGGCGCGAGCCACTTGACGAGCAGCCGCCTGGCTTATGGTTGCTGGCGCGTGGCCGGAACCTGGAACCCAGCCGAAGTAACCGACGCGAGCCGCGCGGCCGGACGGCGGGCCATCATCGCGGCGTATGAAGCGGGCTACACCCTCTTCGATAATGCAGATATTTACTGCGGCGGCGAGGCGGAACGCATTCTCGGCGAGGTGCTTAAGCAAGTCTCCGGCATGCGCGACCGCGTGGTGCTCACCACCAAAGGCGGCATCCGGCCTAGAGGCGACCCGCGGCCCGATTCGCCGGGCCGCTACGACTTCTCGGCTGCCTATCTCACCGCGGCCTGCGAGCAATCGCTCCGGCGGCTGGGCGTAGGAACCATTGACCTTTACCTCCTACACCGGCCTGACTACCTGGCCGACCCCGAGGAGGTGGCCCGGGCATTCTCGCAGCTCAAGGCCGCCGGCAAGGTCCGCCACTTCGGTGTGAGCAACTTCCGTCCAACCCTGCTGACGGCGCTCCAGGTCACCTGCCCAATGCCGCTGGTGGCGCATCAGGTCGAAATCAGCCTGGCCAAATTGGATGCCTTCACCGACGGAACGCTGGATCAATGCCTGATCGAACGCATTACGCCGATGGCTTGGAGCCCACTCGCGGCAGGCTTGATTGGCGGCGGCGCGACTCGGCTGCTGCCCTCTCAGAAAACTTACCGGACGGACCTGTTCCTACCGACCTTGGACGCCGTGGCCGAGGCACGCGGTGTCAGTCGCACGGTAGTCGCGCTGGCCTGGCTGTTGAAGCATCCTGCCAAAATCCAGCCCATTATCGGCACCATCAATCCGGACCGCATCCGCGAAGCCACCAAAGCTGCCGCCCTGGACTTAACGCGCGAGGAGTGGTATCGCCTCCTCGTTGCGGCTCGTGGCGAGCCGGTCCCCTGACGCGGGTTGGCTATGGCGGAGAGCGAACGATTCCGCCTCTTCATCGCGGTCACCCTACCGGAAGAGGTCAAAGCGCAGATCGAAGCGGCGCAGGCGGAATTGCGGCGGGCACTGCCGGGACCCGGCGTCCGCTGGACCCGGCGCGAACAATTCCACCTGACGCTGATGTTCCTGGGAGACGTGGACGTGGCCCGCGTTCAGCCGCTGGAAGAGGCGATCCGCGCCGCGTGCCGGGGGTTCAGCGCGCTGCCTTTGCGCGCTGAGCGGGTCGGCTTCTTTCCGGATTTGCGTTATCCGCGGGTCGTCTGGGCCGGCGTGCAAGATCAAGCGGGCCAGTTGTTGCGGCTGCAACAGGCCGTGGACGCCGTCACCCGGGACTTCACGACCGAGCAAAAGGAGGAACGCTTCTCCGGCCATATCACCCTCGCCCGCATCAAAGCCATTAAACGCCCGGAGGCGGAGGCTCTCCGCCAGGCGGCGGCAGGCATGGCGGAAAGGCTTTTCGGCCAATGGACAGCGGGCGAAGTGGAACTCATGCGGAGCGTGCTCTCGCCACAAGGCGCGGGCCACACCTCGCTGGCGGCAACCGCGTTGACGCATTAAGAGGTGGTTTCGGCTTGACCTAGCAAGAACGCGCGGCAAGCTACGCGCCACTAATATCGAACCGAACAACCACAGTACCTTTATGAGCGAAACATCCATCCGGCGTTCAGACGAATTCCTCAAGATCAGCGATCAATTCCAGCTTGGTGTCCTGACGACCGAATCTTCCCACCCCGTCACCGCGGACCTGAGCGAAACCGCCAAACGCGACGTGAGCGCGGCGCTGGGCCTCCTGTTTCAGGCGGACGGGGACAACGTTAGCAAGTATCGGGAATTCGCTGAGTCGGGCCGTGCGGCGAGCATCAAGGACGCCGTGTTACGCGCCCTGAAGAACGGCGGAAAGGTCTTCTTTACCGGGTGCGGTTCCACCGGCCGGCTGAGCATCCAACTGGTTTCCATCTGGCGCGGTTTCTGGCAGCAGCAGCGCGCGCGGGGCTTGAAGTGCTCGCCGACGCCCGAGGACTTTGAGAACCGCGCGTTCAGCGTGATGGCCGGCGGCGACTTCGCCCTCATCAAGTCCGTCGAAGGCTTCGAGGACTTCACCGAGTTCGGCAAGAAGCAGATCGGCGATCTGGGCGTTTCGGGCAAGGATGTCGTATTTGCCATTACCGAGGGCGGCGAGACGTCGTTCGTGATCGGCACGGCGTGGCAGGGGCTTGAGGTCGGCGCCAAGGTCTATTTCGTCTATAACAACCCCGATGACATCCTCTGCCAGCACGTCAAACGCAGCCGCGAAGTCATCCAGGAGCCGCGCATCGAGAAGATCAATCTCACGACCGGCCCGATGTCGATCACCGGCTCGACGCGCATGCAGGCGACCACCATCCAGCTCTGCGTCATGCTGACGGTGCTCGAAATGGTGCTGCGCGATTTGATGAAGGAATTGGAACCGAAAGGCCCCGGCGCACTCGACTCGGCCTCCGTCCCGTCGGAATTTCTGAAAAAGCTTGAGGAGATGCACGGCAACCTGACATCGCCCGAGTTTCGGTCCCAGCTCGCCAAAGCCGTCTCGCTCGAAGAGACCGTCTATCGGTCCAAGCACAAGAACAATTACTTCGCGGACCGCTTCGGCATCGACGTGCTGACGGACACCACCGAGCGTTCCCCGACCTACTGCTCGCCGCCATTCCGCAAGTTCGACGACACCACCGCCACGGAATCGTGGTCGTTTCTGTTCCTGCCTTACCAGGACACGCCAAAGGCCTGGGAGCGAATCATTAAGCGGCAGCCGAAGTGTGTCGAGTGGACCGAAAAGGAAGTGCGAGCCCTGGTAAGCGAGGACAAGGTGGCGCGCACCTACGAGATCGTGCGCAAGATCAGCACTGCCGAGCTAATGCGCTTCAAGGTGGGCCTGGATGGCCTGAAATACCGTCCGCTCGGCAAGGGTGACAGCGCGGTGGGGATCGTCTCCGAAACCGAGAAGGCGTCCTTGCTTTCGAAGGATGGGTTTCATCGCCGCCAACTCGAGGCCGCGCAGAAGGCCGGTGCACAGACCGGCGTCATCTATGTCGGGCGCAAGGAGTCCTTCAAGGAGATCAGCGACTTCCTGGCCAAATGGAATCCCCAATGCGTTGTGGTGCTGGCACCAGTCCCGAGCACAGATTTCCTGCTGGACGGCGTGACGCGCGTGGGCCTCAAGATGATGCTCAATGCGCTCTCGACCTGCACCATGGTGCGCCTGGGCCGGGTGATGGGCAATTACATGATCTGGGTGGTGCCCAGCAACCTGAAGCTCATCGACCGCTCGACCCGCTACATCCAGCGGCTCACCGGCCTGGATTACCAGGCGGCGAACCGCCTGCTCTTCGAGGTCATCGAATACGTCGAGCCCCGCATGAAAGCCGACCAGGCGTATCCGCCGGTGGTAGGCGTCTCCGTGATGCGGGTCCGCCACAAGCTCGGGAACGAGGAGGCCGAAAAGCGGCTGATGGCCGAGCTGTAAGTTGCCCCTATACATCTGCACCGGGATTTGCTATCCTTTACGCCTATGTCACTTGACGACTTTCTACTCGAGGCGGAAGACAAGATGAGCAAGACCGAACAGGTCGTGGTGAATCAGTTTGCCGGCGTCCGCACCGGCAAAGCCTCGCCCGCGCTGGTCGAAAACGTCATGGTGGAGGTTTATGGTTCGCAGATGCGGGTGCGTGAGCTGGCCGGCATCACCACCCCCGAGCCGCGGACGCTGACCATCCAGCCCTGGGATGTCAATTCGCTGCACCCGATCGAGAAGGCCATTCAAAAGAGCAACCTGGGCCTCTCCCCGTCCATTCAAGGCAAAACCATCCGGCTGTTCTTCCCGGAACTCAGCGAAGAGCGCCGCCAGGAATTCGTCAAGATCATCCGCAAATACGCGGAAGACGGCCGGGTCGCGATCCGCCACGTCCGGCGCGATTCCATGGATCAGCTCAAGAAGCACACCCACGACAGCGGCACCACAGAAGACGAGGTCAAGCAGACCGAAAAGGAACTGCAGAAGCTAACGGACGAGTACGCCGCGAAGATCGACGTGCTCGTGGCCCACAAGGAAAAAGAGATTATGACGGTATAGCGCCTCCCCCGATTCGGCGCGCCCCTCGATCAAGCCCTTTTCGGATTTCGGGCTTCGGCTTTCCTTCGGCCTTCGGGGTTCGGTCTTCGGATTTCAGCGCCGCGAGCTCCGGCTTGACTGCAATCGGACAGGCCTCCGGGCAGGCCCGCCTCCTCCCTCACCTATGCGCGGCGATGTTGGTCCGGGCTTCCTCGAAGCGAATGACCATCTCCCCGGCTTTGGCGTAGCCAAAGGTTTCGCGGGCGAGCCGCTCCACCGCTTTGGGATCATAGCGCAACGTGTCGATGGAGGTCCTCAATTGTTTGCCGGCGTCCTCTTCCTTCTGGACCGCGTTATCCAGCCGAAGAATCTCCCGCCGCATCCGTTCGTTCTGCCTAATGAGCGGCAGATACCAGACGGCAACCAGGAGGATGCCCGCCACAAACACGAGAAAGATCACCACCGGGGTCAGCTTGTCCCAGATGCCAAGGTTGACTTTCATCGGCCCGAGTTAACCACGGGTTATGCGGCAACGGAAGCGAATTAATCTGCCGCGCCCGCAACTGAACAGAATAACCCGGCCAGTGTCGATAAATCAGGGCAGTGCGTCCCGGTATTGAGTTGCCGAGGTAGGAACCCACTGTTAATACTTCAACTGGATGATCAAAGCGTTGTTGCTCATTTTCGACCCGATAACTACCTGGGACGGCATATTCCGCGCCCGCCGGAGCATGGTTTCCATCGTGCTGACCTACCTGCTGCCGCTACTCCTGCTGGTTTCGGTGGTCGAAGGGTATGGGCTGGTGCATTGGGGCAAATGGCAGGGCGATTTCAGCCGCCTGAAGAAGTTCCCCGCGCGGGAAGCCGTCGTCATCGAAACCGGCCAGCTCCTGCTCTCGGTGCTGGTGGTCTTTGTGGGCGCCAAGATGATCAAGTCGATTGGCGAGACCTTCCATGGCCGGCATACCTATCCGCAGGCGTTTACCGCTGTGGCGTACGGCCTAAGCCCGCTCTTCCTCTTCCACTTGCTTGACGTCTTTCCGAAAATGTACCCATGGGTAGGTTGGTCGATCGGCATCATCCTGTCCATCGCGGCGCTCTATTACGGCGTCCCGCGTATGATGGAACCCGATCCGCCGAACGCCTTCGGCCTCTTTTTCATGAGCTCGTTGCTGCTGCTTCTGGTCAGCGGCCTGGTGCGGATTGTCATGGCGGAGTACCTGCGCGGCACCTTCCCCAAGCTGCAGGTGATCGTCACCGATTTAGCCGCCCGGCTGCCTTTTTGACGACCCAGCCGCTGCGTTCCAGCGCCGCCTGCGCGGCCTCGTAGTCCGCCCCGGTCAGCTCCCGCACGATCCGCACGGCCCGGTCCCGCAGCTTTACGTTGGCCGGGTTCACATCGATCATCAGGTTGCTCCGCACCTTGCCGAGGCGCACCATGGCCAACGTCGTGAACATGTTCAACAACTGCTTCGTCGCCGTGCCGGCCTTCAGCCTCGTCGAGCCCGTCAGCAGCTCGGGACCCAGGTTGGGCGCAATAACCACGACTGGCCGCAACGCGCGCGGGATCTTGAGGAACGGGTTAAAGCACACCAGCACCGTCGCCGCGCCGCGCCGTTTGGCTGCCCGCAGCGCGCCCCAGACGAACGGAGTGGTGCCGCTGGCCGCGATGCCGATCACCACGTCCCGCCGCGTAACGCCGCGAAACTCAATCGCCCGCCCGCCGGCGTCCGCATCGTCCTCTGCGTCCTCGCCGGATTGCCACAACGCCTCCTGTCCGCCGGCGATGATGCCCTGCACCAGGTCCGGCGAACTGCGGAACGTGGGCGGGCACTCGCTCGCATCCAATACGCCCAGCCGCCCGCTTGTCCCCGCGCCGACATAAAACAACCGCCCTCCCCGCCGGAATGCGCGCGCCACCATCTCGATCACCCGCTGGATGCTGCGATGCTCGGCCATCAGTTTCTTCGGAATGCCAGCATCCTCGGCCAGCATCAGCTTGATTGCAGCTCGCAGCGGCAGCTTGTCTAAATTCATCGAACGCGGATTCCGTTCCTCCGTGGGCGACCGCCTGGCCGATCGCACAACTGCCCTATCCCCTTTCGAGTCTCCGCCTTCGGTTCTCGGCCTTCGGGCTTTGGCCTTGAGCACGCGCTTGGCGAGCTCAATCGCTCCCCAGACACTCTCCCGCTTGAGCGGTGTAATCGCTGCCTTCGCCCACAACTTGCGCAGCTCGCGGCCCACCAGCGCGGCGAAACGCGGCTGCTTCAACAGAATGCTCCCCGTCAGGACGAACTGGACGGGTGTGCCTCGCCTGGCGAGTCTTCGCGCGCAGGCGGCGGCATCCCGCGCCAAACTCCTGGCCGCGCCAGCCAGGATGCTGCTGGCCAATTTGTCCCGGTGACCACAGGCGGTGAACACCTCCGCCGCCAGGCTGGCGATTTGCGCCTTGTCGGCGCCTTGCGCCCAGTCAATCAGATCGTTCGGCTCGTTCAGTTCCAGCGCCCGGAGCAGCCGCCGGCCCATTTCGGGCCAAACCTGCTCCTGGTCGTAAGCGTCCACGACCGCCTGCAGCGCCCGCAGCCCAATGTCATAGCCGCTGCCTTTATCGCCCAGCACATGGCCCCACCCGCCGACCTTGACTCCCCTGCCCTCCCGGCTCTTGCCGTAGCAACCCGAGCCCGTGCCGCTCACCATCAGTACTTGCGGGATATGCGTCGCAGGTTCTCCGTCCGCCGCAGCGGTGAGCGCCGTCTCAAGGTCATTGGTGGCGTAGCATGGGATGCGCGGCCAAACCTTCGCGGCGGCCGATCGAATCCTGCCGAAGTCCGCCTCCGCCCAGGCGCCGGACAGCCCGATCCCCAGCGCATCTGGCACCGGCAGCGCGGCCGCAATCGAACGGAATCGTTCCGTGAGCTGCGCCTCGGTCAGCAGCTTCATATTGGCCGGCCCCATCTCCAGCCGGCGCAGGGTTTGTCCGCCGGCATCCACCAGCAGCGCGACGGTGCGCGTTCCCCCGCCCTCAATGCCCAGGTATTTCTCGTCCGGAGACTCTGGCTGGCGCTTCATGCCGGAAACTATTTATCACCCCTGCCGGTTTTCAAAGCCTTAATTGGGCACTTGGTTCCCCAGCTTGCCACCAGCGAGTCCTAACCATTACCTTCCCTCGGATGCTGGACGACACCATAGCTGCGATTGCCACACCGCTCGGCGAAGGCGGGTTGGCCGTAATCCGCCTCTCCGGCCCGGAGGCGCTGTCTGTGGCAGACCGCTCGTTCGCCCCCGCCGGCGAAGCCTCCGTCAAACCCAGCGCCGCGGCGACGCACACGATTCACTTCGGCCACGTCATGCGCGACGGGCAGACCGTGGATGAGGCCCTGCTCGCCGTTATGCGCGCGCCACGCACCTTCACGCGCGAAGATGTGGTGGAAATCACCTGTCACGGCGGAATCCTGGCGGCGAAAATGGTCCTCGATACCGTTCTCGCGAACGGCGCGCGCCTGGCCGAGCCCGGTGANNCACTCGCGCACCGAGCTCGCCTTGCGCGCCGCCAACGAACAGCTCGCCGGCAAGCTCTCCCAGCGCATCAACCAGCTCCGCGACGAACTGCTCGAAACGCTCGCCCACATCGAGGCGCACATCGACTTCCCCGACGAAGACATCGCGCCCGCCACGCGGGACCAGCTCGTCACGCGCCTGCAAAACGGCGTGGCCTTCATGGACGAATTGCTGCGCACGGCCCACGAGGGGCAAATCCTCCGCTGCGGCATCCGCGCCGCCATCATCGGCCGTCCCAACGCCGGCAAGTCCAGCCTCCTCAACCAGCTCCTCGGCCACGACCGCGCTATTGTCTCGCCCATTCCCGGCACTACCCGTGACACCATCGCCGAGACCGCCAACATCCGCGGCCTGCCCGTCGTGTTCATCGACACCGCCGGCCTGCGTGAGGCCCGCGATGAGATTGAGCTCGAAGGCGTGCGTCGCAGCCGCCAAACCTCGCAAGAGGCAGAGTTCATCCTGCACGTCCTGGATGCCGCCGAGCTGCTCACGGATGCCGACGAGAAATATCTCGCCGAGTTCTCGGACAAAAAGCGCATCCTCGTCCGCAACAAAATTGATCTGCCGGCCCGGCTCCAGCTTCCGCCTGCCCTCAAGGAACCGGTCGTGGACGTAAGCTGCCTGACCGGCCAAGGCGTCGAGCCGCTCAAGGATGCGATAAAGGATCTGACGTGGTCGGGCGAAATCCGCGCCGACATGCTGCAAGTAATGATCAACTCCCGCCACCAGGACGCCCTCAACCGCACCCGCGCGGCCACGTTACGCACCCTCGCTGCGCTGGCGGAGAATCAGACGCTCGAACTCGTCGCCCTGGACCTGCGCATCGCGGTGAATGCCGTCGGCGAGATCGTCGGCCAGACCACCACTGAAGACCTGCTGGATACGATCTTCAGCCACTTTTGCATCGGGAAATAGTCTGCGCCGGCCATGCCGAAGCGCCAAGTCTTGGAGTGCGTCCAGCTTGCTGGCGCTGTCATAAGATCTGAGACCGGTCAAAAGCGGGAGCAAGCTCCACGCACTCCAAACGCTTCGCGTGGCACTTTATCCATAGAATCACTCGCACGGTTCAGCAATTAGGTCGTAATCGGTGTGGCCAATGACTTTCACCTGCGCGAACTCGCCGAGCGGCAGGTCCCCGCGCACGTACACCCGGCCGTCTATGTCCGGCGCATCGGCTTCCCCACGGGCGACCAGGAAACGGCCTTTGAGCGCGGCCGTGTGCTGGTCCTGCCCGCGAATGAGGCCGTGCTCCCAGGAGCTAACGCGCGCGCGCTTGAGCTCAGCCGGGCTGGCCGATTGCTCGACCAGCACCTTGATAGTGCGGCCTACGAATGATCCCGCCACCTCTACTGCCACCTCGTGCTGCGCCGCCATGGCCAGGTCGCGGCGTTTGCGCTTGAGCCGGTCCGGAGTCTGGCCCGCCATCTTCCCGGCGCGAGTATCCTCTTCCTGTGAATAGGTGAAGACTCCCAGGCGCTCGAACTTCGCCTCGCGAATGAAGTCGAGCAGGGCGGCAAAGTGCGACTCCGTCTCGCCGGGAAAGCCGACAATGAAGGTCGTGCGCAATGCGATGCCGGGGATGCCTGCGCGCATACGGCGGATCAGGTCCATGATGTATTGCGAGGAAGTCTCGCGCCGCATCCGTTCGAGCATGTTCTGGTGTATATGCTGCAAGGGGATATCAACATAGCGCGCGATCTTGGGGCACCCCGCGATAGTTTGGATCAGCTCATCCGTCCAATGCGCCGGGTGGGTGTAGAGCAGCCGAATCCAGAAATCACCGGTCAAGGCATTCAGCTCGCGCAGGAGGGTGCAGATGGTCGTGGCGCTGGCTGGGAGCGACTTTACGGCCGCGTCAAATCGTTCGGGTGCGGAGATGGCGCTGTTGCGGTTCGGACGCAAGTCCATGCCATAATAAGTCGAGTCCTGCGAGATCAGGTTCAGCTCCTTGACGCCGTCAGCGATGAGGGCCTTGGCCTCGGCCACGAGATCCAATTGCGGACGGCTGCGGTGCGTGCCACGAATGCGGGGGATGATGCAGAAGCTGCATGGATGGTTGCAGCCTTCGGCGATCT
>PLZQ01000309.1:0-29793 GCA_003152225.1 Limisphaerales bacterium
CCAAGCCATCCCGAGGCCACCCTCAGGCCATCTGGTAGCCAACCGGTAGGCACCCTGAGGCTACCCTGAGGCTACCCTGAGGCTACCCTGAGGCTACCCCGAGGCTACCCCGAGGCTACCCCGAGGCTACCCCGAGGCTACCCCGAGGCTACAGCCCTATTAGCACTGCTTTGGTCTCGGTGTAGAGTTCCAGGGCTTCGTGGCCCATTTCGCGGCCCCAGCCGGACTGCTTGCAGCCGCCAAATGGCAGCGGGGCGTCACCTGCCACCGAGGCGCGCCGCCCGGGCCGCTGTGAAATCAACGGCGACTTCAGCCAGGGTTTTGCCCAGTGCCTGGTCCCAGCCTGCGGCCAGCGCGGCAGCCGTTTTCTGAGGCAGCGGCACGCGGCAGGTGTATTCCTTTTCGAGGAAAGGCTGGCGCGCCTGCGGATTCCCGGCTTCAAAGAAGAGCATCCTCATCGAGAGCACCGCTGCAAGCTGATCGGGCTTTCGGAAATCCCCGTAGAGTTCCGTGATCTGGACCTCAAGGGCGGTGTCCGCGCTAAGTCGGCTTGCCGGTTCCACCACGTCCTTGAATGCGCCGGAGCCGCGGAAGCCGCTGCGAAGCGCGATAGCCAGCTCGCGGCGTGGTGAAACGAGGAAGCCCGCGTAGGGATCCGCCTGGTATAGGTCTGCTCCCATCCGGTAAACGAAGTCCCGGCCCTCGAACCGCGGTGATACTTCCAGCGCACGCACTTCGAGCACCGCCTGGCCTGTGGGCGCGGCACTATTCGCCGGCGACGCGGCTTGCAGGGCAAAGGTCTGCCGGACCAGCGCCGGGCGTGATAGGCATCCGGTCAGCACGCACCCCAGCGCAAACGGCAGGAGCCGGCGCGCCATCCCGGCGACAGGTCCAAGTGAGTCAGATCGGGCATGAAGAAGCAGTTTTATGATCATAAGCTCGCAGTGAGGTAGTCTGGGGTCTTGAGTGCTTGAGTTTATTGCCCGGGCGGTTGCATTCCCGGCACCGGCGGCGGCGGTTTGCCGAAGAGGAAACCTGAGGGATAGCGCTTCAGTTCTGTCAGGACATCATTGAGGCTCTCCAAGGCGCGCTGGAGCTCGGCAACGGTCTGTTGCAGCGGCACCGCGCCGGCCCGGTCGAGCACGGTCTGCAACTTCGTATTGCTCTCGCGCAGCCCAGACACCAATCCTTCGGCGTTCTGGCTCACCGTGTCCAGCTTCATGCTCTTGATGGTCTCCTGCACCTGGCCGACGGCGTCCTGGAGTTTGACGGCGGCGTTCCTGACTTCCGCGAGCACCGAGTTCGCATTGGTGCTGATGGCCTGGAGATCGATTTTACCCAACTTCTCTGAGAGCTGGGCGACCGATCCCAGCGCGTTGGTGATGCCCTGGCCAATGCCGGCAATGTCCAACTGTTCAATGTGGTCCAGCGAGCGTTCGATGGCCTCCAACATGCGCGTGAACTGGGCCGGGGCGGAGGGGACGTAGAGATCGCGCGGCGTATAATCAAGCGTCAGGGGAGGATAGCTGGTCGGGTTGAGCATCTCCAGCGCAAGGAGGCTGGTGCCGGTGATCCCCTGGCCCTTGACCATCGCCCGCAATCCCTTGTCCGTAACGAGTTGCAGTGCGGACTTCATGTCCATACCCGCCGGCAGGGGCACCAGGTCACCTTCAACCTCGAACTGCACGATGATCAGGCGTGATTTGGATTGCGGATACAGAACCCATGCGAACGTGATTCGGGTAACCTTGCCGACCGGCACCCCGCGGAATTCGACGCGCGAGCCGACCGAAAGCCCGGACACTTCGCCGGGAATGGCCGTCTCGAATTTGGTTTTCGGCGAGAGGTAGCTCTTTGCGCCAAAGGCCAGCAGGCCGGCGATCAGTAGAGCCACGCCTCCCAGCACGAAGAGACCGAGTTTGAAGTAATTGGTTTTTGCGCGCATAAGGGAATCCGGTCAATCATCGGGTGGTAGCTGTCTGCGGGGGAATTCAGCCTGCCGGTTAAAGAACTGGCGCACCCAGGGATTAGGTGAATGATCTCGCAACTCATCCGGCCGACCGGTCCCGATGATCCCTTTGGACTTGCCGTCCAGCATGATGACACGGTCGGCGACGGCGAAGATGCTCGGCAGCTCATGGGTCACAATGACGAAGGTGCAGCCGAGGGTCCGGGCCAGGTCTTTGATCAATGCGTCCAGCCCGGCCGAGGTGATGGGGTCCAGCCCGGCCGACGGCTCGTCCAGAAAGAGTATCCCCGGGTCGAGCGCCATAGCCCGTGCGATGGCGGCGCGCTTCTGCATGCCGCCGCTCAAATCCGCGGGCATTTGGCTGGCGGCCGTCTCCATCGCCACCAGCTTCAGCTTGGCCAGGGCAATCAGCTCCTTCGCTTGGGCGGGCAATTCCGTGAACTCATCAAGGGGCAGCATCACGTTTTCCATCACCGTCAGCGAGCCGAACAGCGCGCCGCTTTGATACATCACGCCGAACTTGCGCAAAATGCGGATCCGGTCGTCGCCTTGGGCGGCGCCCAGGCTGTCCGGCCCGAACCAGATCTCGCCCGCCATCGGCGGGTATAGGCCAATCATGTGCTTGAGCAGTGTGCTCTTGCCGCAGCCCGATCCCCCCAGGATGACAAACACCTCGCCGCGCCGGACCTCGAAGTCGAGGTTCTGCAGGATCACCTTCTCCCCGTAGCCCACCGTGAGCGCTTTCACCGTGATGACGGCTTCCCCGGTTTCGTTCATAGGTGCAGGAAGTAGAGCAGCACCGCGATGACCGCATCGGCCACGATTACGAGGAGGATGCCGGTAACCACGGAGCGCGTGGTGGATTCACCCACGGCGCTGGGACCTTGCCGGGTCTGCAGGCCGCGCAGGCAACCGACGCCCGCAATCAGCGCACCAAAAATGACCCCTTTGCCCACACCGATCAGAATATCCTTATAGCCCAGCGTCTGGGCCATCTGATGGTAAATCGTCACGAGTGGAAAGCCCATGGCCACCATGACTAATACGCCGCCCAGGATGGCGACGAAGATGGAGTAGATCGTCAGCAGCGGGGTGAGGAGGATGCCGGCCAGCACGCGCTGCACGACNNTCGCGAGCCATGGTAATGCCGAGCAGGTTGGCGATAAAGATTTGCGCTCCAAACATGGCGAACGGTGACGCCGCCTCGAACGCGATGATCAATCCTATCAGCAGGCTGATCAGCGAGATAATCGGCAGCGCGTTGACCCCCGCTTGCTCAAAGACGCGCAACACTTCTCCCCAGCGCATGGCCTTGGGTCGCGCCAGGTTTGCCACCAGTCCGTGGGAGACCTCGCCAACGAACTCAACCTCCTCTTCGATCTCGTTTGCCGCGGCCACCACGGCCCGGCCCACTTCCTCGGGGACGGAGTTTGGCTTCGGCGGCTGCGGCCGATTCCGCTGGTAATCCTCGGCCGTGAACCTCTGGTAGAGGTTCTGAAATTTAGGCCGGAGTCCCCGGATCGTCGCCTTGCTGCCTGGGGGCATCATCCCGCCCATGCTCAGGAAGTGCAGCAGCGCTAGCCCCGCGCCGTCGCAATACTCCACACCAGCCGCATCCACTTCCAGCGCCGTGCAGGGACTGTGCCGCAGCCGCGCGTCCAGGTCTCGCCACAAGCCAGCCGTGAAGCGCGCATCCAGACGCCCGCTCAACGCCAGCGCGCCGACGCCGGGGCCGTCCGCCTTCAATTCGAACCGGGCGCTGGAATCGGGGCGTGTGGCTGGCATGATTAAAAGCTCAGCAACAATTGCCAGATATACATGTTGCCAAAGGCGTCAATATCCTCCCAGATCTTGCGGACGAGTTCCGGGCTGCCGGTGATTTCGGGGAGGTCCTTGACGCGCTCTTCCCAGGGGAAACAGACGCCGGGCCGCACGCGTGGCTGCGGGCGGCCTTTCATGCCGTTGAGCTTCTGACGGTCCGCCACCGAGGCCGGCACTTCGCACGGCGGTGTGGCGACCGGCGTCTTATAGCTGCCCGCGCTATAAACGCCATCTTGCCGGGCCGTCTCCGTCATGACGCGGATGTTCTCAATGCTGGTATCGTCCTGCATGATGGCGCCGGCATCCATGATATAGCCGCCGTCGCGCGCGACCTCGTCAATGACCCGCCGACAGAAAGCGCGAACCTCCTCGGGTTTGCCGTAGCTAAGCAGCACATTGGGAATGCCGCCGCTGAGGGCGAACTTGTCGTGCAGTTTGCGGTGGGCGTGGAAGATGTCGTCCTGGTCGCAATGGAACACGATGCTGCGGTCAGGCAGTTCGCGGAAGGCTTCGAAATGGTGATGCCATTTGCCTTCGCCATAGAACAAGGTCTGATTGCCGTTCCTCCAGAACTCCTCAATGATGGGCTTGAGGGTGGGCCAATTGTGCGAGGCAAAGGTCTTAGGGTTGATGAAGGGCACGCAGCCGCGGTGCATCCAGAAACCAATCGGGACCTGCTTACCCGGGTCGGCCGTGCCGAGGCCTACCGCACACAGGTGTGGCATGAGCGCTTCGCACGCCTTGAGGACTTTGTCCGGTTGCGTCGCCATGTCCATCGTCAGGCCGACGTAGCCGCGCATTTTGTCGGCGAGGATGTCGAAGGGCGCCTTGAAGATGCCCGCGATGGCTGAGGCCGTGCCGCACTCGGTGCGGAGCCGGGCGATCTGCGGGCCGAAGGCGTAGAAATAAGAAAGCATCGCCATGGCGCCTTTCACGAAGGAGAGGTTGTTGCGGTAGGTCGATGGCTTGCCGATCTTGCTGACCTCCGTGGAGGCGCGTGGGAGCCAGACGTTGTAAAGGAACGCCGTCGGGTCATCGATGAGCGCGTCGTATTCGTCGGCGCGCATGAACGCCTGATCCTCGGCCGGCTCGATGTAGTTGAAGCCGCTCTCGTGCGGGATGCCGATGCCGGGGATGCCGTAATAGCGCAGCCCGACGGCTTGCGCGAGGCCGGTCCAGACATAGACCATGTTCGGCACGACGGCCTCCCAGCCGAAATCCTTGGCCGTCTTGATTGCTGCTTCAAACGCTTTGTTATAATCGTGCGCGACCTCCTGGCAGGTGTAGCCCGCGTATTTGGCCGTGAACTCAGCGACGAAAGGCCGGATGGGAATCATATCCGGCTTCTCGTTGCGCATGGCGGTGATGTAGCGGTTGAGGCGTTCCTGGTAGAGTTGTTCCATGTTCATAAGGCTACCGAACATCGTAGCCGCCGGGCGGCATTGCGGACTAGCAAAATCGTAATAGAACCGCGCGGCGCAGTTACTTCTGCTTCCCGAAGAACCGCGTCCAATCCTGCGAAGCGTGCCGAACGCGCAAGACTAGGATTGTGTCCTGAAAGGGACGGTAGAAAACAAGGTAATTGCGGAATCGAGGCACTACGAACCAGCGTACGTCGGCGTGGCGCGGACCGGCGTTGAGGATGTGCCGCCCAATCCCGACGTTCCGCGCCAAGAGGTCAGCCGTATCGAGGAAAGCCTGCCAGACGCGCTCGGCAGCCTCGGGATTGTCAGTGGCAATATAATCCCTGATTTCCTCCAGGTCCCGCTCGGCACGCCTGCTGATCTTCGCCGGGCTCACGGCCGGCGTCGGAGATCCTCAGTGCTCCTGGCGTGCTCGAGGTCATCCATCCCTTCATCCAACGCCTTCTCCAAATCTGGAGTCATAACGACCTCGAAGCCGGGCCGGTTCACTTGGTGTTGCCGGAGCGCCTCCTGAATGACGTCGTTGCATCCCGCGTAGGTGCCGGTCCGCACCAAGGACTCAACGTACTGTTCAAGATCCTGTGGCAACTTAACGTTCATGCCTCAGCTTAGCATGGTGACAGAAGCTGTCAAACCAGCGCACAGAACGGAGGCCAGAACCGACCCCAAGTAGCGGCAGGCAAGTTGCTCGCCGCTACGGCACCGGCCCCCAATGGTCGCCGACGGGCGACATCAAGTGGTTTTGCATCAGCCACCATTGCATCCAGGCCTGCGCATTGCTTTGGAAGATGACTTCGTCCGTGCCCCGATACTTGGCGGTCCAATCGCCCGGCTGATAGATATTGCCGTCGTGGCCCGCGCGATTCTGGAGCGCGAGCAACGCCTCGGCGCGGGCTTTGGCCCAGCCCATCGCGCTAAACGGTTTGCCGGCGTCGAAGCCCAATTGCGTGGCCGCCAGGTCCATGTTGAGGTAGCCGTCGGTCATCTTCGTGGTCCAATCCGAGTCCTGGGGATAGTAGGTGTCGGCGCTGTAGCCGCCGTCGGACGTCCGGTAGTAGATGGTTCCGCCCGGCGCGGCGATTGCCTTCCTGGTGCCATACTTGGTGTCCGCTCCGGGCGTGAACTGCACCTCCGTCAACGCGCGATAGGCCAGCTCGGCATTAAACACCATGCTCTGGGGGATGTATTGTCTGGCCAGGGAGACGGCGACCATGGATGCGTAGCACGTCTCCTGGGCAAGCATATAGTCGGGGTGGACCCGGTTATGGTTGACCAGCACGCCGTCGGGGAACACGTTGAACCCTTGCAGCCAATCCTTGGCCGGCTTCCCATCCACCAGCGTGCTGTTCGTCAAATCGCTCTGCCGGCTGTAGGCGCTGACCTGGTATTCCGACGCCTTCTGCCGCCACTTCGCGATGTTCGGGTGGTGGGGCATCATGGCCTGTGCCGAAGCGAGCAGCATGCTGTTCCAGGCGTTCTCCTCGGCCTTGGTATCGCCGGGCGTGACAATGTGCCCCTGCTTGTCCGCCCAATACGGAACAGTCATGTTGATAAACGCATCCGTGTCCTGTTCCACCATTTTGGCCACCGCTCGCCTAGTCTGAGGGCCCAATTCGTCCCACAGCCACCAGGCCGCTTGGGCGGCTTGCGCGCACCAATAAGCCGCCTCCCAGGACTGCGCCGCTCCCTTTCCCCAGCGGTCGGCGGCAAAATCGGATGGCGTGTTGACGATATGCGTGAAGGCTACGCCGCGAATGGCCAGTTCCGTGCGGTGCAGCGCCTCGGCGCGGGATAGTCCGCTGGCGGCCGGAGAATAAATGCCGGTCTTGAGCAGCGCGGCCATGCCATACGCAAAACCTGTCAACGGTCGGACGGCGCACTCATAGTTGTAGGCGTCAAATCGGGGAGCATAGCACTCCATCCCTTCCCATCCGGGAAGGTTGGTAACCAGCGTTTGCTCGGCTGCCACCCACTTCAGCTCATACCGCGCCTCATTCTGCAAAACGGTGGTCAGCGCCTTCCCAAAAGTGTCGTTGGACCGAACGCCCGTCACCGCCGCGTATCGCATCCAATCCACCGGCTGGACATGCTCAATCTGCCGGCAAAGCCCGCTGGGCTGAACTGCGCAGGCCACCACAGCCAGCCAGAAGCTCGTCGTAATCCGGAGCAGGCAACTCTTTCGTCGTCTCATGATGTCGGTAACCTCGTCAACAATTTGCTTGATACCTGCTCAGTGAGCAACCCCGAACGTTGGCGCAAGCTCGGGACGAGAACAAGTTGACGCGTCTCAGAGCAGGAACTTGCTTTTTGGCGCGCCCGCTTGTACTTGGCGCTCCGCGGGTGAATGCTTGATGCCGTTCATGCGATGTTTTCAATCAACATTCTGGCCAACACGGATACTTAAGACGGGGCGTAAGACCGACGGGTTCAACGCAGACACACACCAGGTTTGGCGTGATGGAAATCGTCTAGGAGGGGCGGACGAGGTTGCAGAACAACAAGAGACGTATAATATTAACGTATGGCACGAATGGGTTACGTGCTCCGGGTGCAAGTGGGCGCGGGTTCCTGTGAAGGATAATATACCGAGCGAGGCGTCATCGTTGACCCTCTTCACCCAGGGATTTATACAGACACACGATGGAAACTGGCGTTAAAGCCAAGAATCGACCGGATGCCGATTCGATCGCGAATCCGCGCTTTAGGTTCGCCAATCGAGGTGCCCTCCGGGGGATTTTCCGGTTCCTGTGCCTTTTCGTGGTTTACCTCATCGTCGTTCAAATACTTGGAGATGTTTTCAAGTGGGGCCGGTTGGTGAGCGCGCTTCTGCAATTCATCCCTTATTGTTTGGTCCTTGCGGGTGTCGTTTACTCCGGGCGCACGTTGGCCAGATTTGACAAGCAGACGCTGCTGATGGCCTCATGTCTTGGCTGCGTGTTCATTGTTTTCTGCCGGGATGTCACCAAGAATCTGACGTGGTTCGATGGCGTTCCTATCCTGGGTCGAGATAGTCGGGTGAGAAGTGAAATCGCGAGCCTGGCCGTCATGGTTGCCATTGCCTCCTTTCCTGCGGCGAGCTACTTAATGATGCAGGAGATCTTGCTGGCGAAGCGGCAACTGGACGAGCAAGTGGAGAAACTGCAGGAAGCCCTGAGGCATGTTCAGCGTTTGCAGGGGCTGCTGCCGATCTGCATGTATTGTCATAAGATCCGGACTGATGAGAAATCGTGGCAGCAAATCGAGCTCTACATCAGCGAACATTCGGATGCCACTTTCACGCATGGTCTGTGCCCCGAGTGTGCCCGAAAACATTATCCGGAGCTCAAATTATGAGCACGGCGCATTCCGGGCTCAGACCTCTGCTGCAGCCTGGACGACGAGATTACGGGCTCTGAGAAGTTGGCCTGGCGGCTTGTTAGGGAAGCCGGCCTTCCGTCACAAGTCCACCAAGCTCTCACCTGCCCATTGAACTCCCTTGAACTCCCTTGTTGCGTTGACCCCAGGAACCTTGTATATGCGCGGCCAAGCAAAGTGAACTCCAACCTAAATGCTGCAATGAACACACGCTACCTCGGCCTCGCACTCGCACTCGGCTTCTGCACCCAGGCACTCGCCCAACTCTCCCCCGGCAACCCCTTGGCGGGGCTGGAGAAGCTCAAGGATTTCGAGGCGATGCGCGCCTCGTCATCCGCCCCCGATTGGCGCAATGGGAACGACGACTGGCGCCCCATCGAGCCCGGCGGCACGCTGACGTTGGCCGACCTGAAGGGTCCGGGCATGATAACACATTTCTGGAACACGATCGCCCACCAGGCGCCCTTCTACTCGCGGTTGATGACGCTGCGCATTTACTGGGATGGCGAAAAGAATCCCAGCGTAGAGTGCCCGATCGGCGACTTCTTCGGCATCGGCCATGGACTGGACAAGTCCTTCGTCTCGCTGCCGATCAAGATCTCGTCCGATGGCCGTGGGCGCAACTGCTACTGGCCGATGCCGTTCCGCAAATCCGCCCGCATCACCGTGACCAACGAGAGCGACAAGCGCTGCGATGCCTTCTACTACTACCTGGACTGGCAGCAGTACAAGTCGCTGCCCAAGGACACCGCATATTTCCACGCGATGTATCGGCAGGAGTATCCGTGCGTGATGGGCCGCAACTATCTCATTGCCGACCTTGTAGGCCGCGGCCATTACGTCGGCACCGTGCAGAACGTGGTGAACATGTCCTCGGGCTGGTACGGCGAGGGCGACGATTTCTTCTTCATCGACGGCGAAGCCGAGCCGCGCCTGCGGGGCACGGGCACCGAGGATTACTTCTGCGACGGCTGGGGCTTCCGCCAGCAGGACGGGCCGTTCTACGGCGCGCCGCTTTGGGAGGGCTACGCGCCGGGTAACCGCGGTTCCGTCTATCGCTTCCACATCCCCGACCCAGTGCCCTTCAAGAAGTCGCTGCGCGTCGAGATCGAGCACAAAGGCTCACAGGAGTTTCCCGACAAGACGGGCAGTGGCTTCATCGAGCGCGATGACCTGATGTCTTCAGTCGCGTTTTGGTATCAGACCGAGCCGCACAAGCCGTGGCCCGCGTTGCCGGCGGGACCGGACCGGCTGGCGGAGCGGACGCTGCAATTGATCACCGGCTGGAAGGCGGTCTCCACGGCCAAACACTCGGACCACCCGCTCGCCGTGCAGGACCTGCCCGGCATTTCCAAGGAGGGCAAGCAACTGTTCTTCACGCCGCAGGACGAAAAAGGCTGGGTGGAGTGCTCGTTCAACTTGGACAAGGACATCACGGCGCATCTCTGGGGTAAGTTCATCCACGCCCATGACTACGGCATCTACCGCGTGACCCTGGACGGCGACGAATTGGCTGTAGTGGATCTCTGCAGCGAAAACATCAAACGGCAGTCCGACCACTGGGGCGTGCGTAAGCTCGCCGCCGGGCAGCACGTGCTGCGCCTCGAGTGCAAAGGCAAATCAGACCACTCAACCGGATACTATCTCGGCCTCGATTCCTTTGCCGCGGTAGTCCCCGTCTATGAGCGGCCGCCCGACTTCGACCTGCGGAAGATCCAGAAGTAGCTGGCGCGCCCGGTCAACGCACGAGCCAGATCCGATAGAACCGCTGCGGCACACCGCCGAAGCTTGCATCGGTGCTGGTGGCGGTCGTGCTCGTAGCCGTGATCTCTGAGCCGAGCGTTTGCCAGTCCGGATCGGACAGGGTCCGCTTGAACTGCACACGGTAGCTGTGACCCGGCGTCGCCGGCCAGGTGAAGCCGACTGTGCCGCCTATCCAGGTAACTTGCGGTTGCACCACACGGAACGAGCCGCTGAAGAGGATCACGGCATCATCAATCGCCTGGCGCGTGGCCGTCTGGTCGATGTTGGTCCGGTTGGCGAGCAAGGAGAAGAGATAGCGCTGGTCGTCGCGCGGGTTATGGACGTAGCCGCTCAACGCGATTGAGGTCCGCAACGAGCCGGTCTTCGCGTGAACTTCCTTTGCGCCATCCATGTCGCAGAACCGTCGGCGGATCGTGCCGTCCACGCAGCCGATAGGCAACCCTTCGTCCCAGACCGGAAAGGCGCCCAGCATGTATCGAATCAAGGCGATGCACTGGCGCGCGCTGAAGCGATTGCCGCGGGAGAGGCCCGAACCATCGTTCATCACCATGCCGTTGGTGTGCAGGCCGGGCATTTGGCTGAGCCAGGTCAACACCTGCACCGTGCCCGCAGCATAGGAATCATCGGAGCCGAGTTTCCAGCCGAGGTGGCGGCATAACAGATCGGCCATGACATTGTGGCTCACCTTGAGCAGGGGGATGCAGGCGACGCCCAGGCGCAAAGGCCGGCCTTCGTAAGAAAGGTCAGAGGAGTGATGCGTGTAGAGCAATGTGCCTGGCGCGGTGAACCCCGTTTGCCCCACGGCGCTGCCGGAAACAACGATGCCCTTGGCGAGCAGCGCCGATCTAAATGCAATGGCGGCGACGGCGTTCTTGGACTCGGTCGAACTGGCGGCTAGGAAGCTCGTAGCACTGAAGTTGTAGGCGCAAACGCCATAACACTGCACGTTGCTCGCCACAGAGGTAACACCGAGCGCCTTGAGCTGGGCGGCGATGTGCTCAAGCGGCGCGCGGGCGCTTCTGAAAACCGTCGTGTTCCACGTCGGGTCATGCTCGCACACTAAACTCAGGTTGCCGGTTACTGTCCCATTGGTAAGCTCGCCCTCATAATAAACCCGCGTTTCAAAGGTGTAGTTGATGCCTAGCAAGCCGAAGGCCGCCGCGGTGGTGAACAGCTTGGTGTTGGATGCGGGCGCCAGACCGGTGTCGGGATTCCGCTCGTAATACGTGGCCGTGCCGCTGTCATTCTCGACCAGGGCGCTCCACGTATTGCCGGGCAACGCCGAGAGAATGGCATCGACTCGATCGGCAATCGTTTGGGCGTGGCCGGCTAAGGATACCAGCAGAAGAGCAGCCACCGCTGTATATGCGCAAAGGGTTCTCACGTTGAGTGGCCCCGAGTAAACCACCTTAAGTGGCAAAGGCGAACCAAAACCCAGCCGTGGTTTGCACGACAACGCGCCTCAAGCCGCGCGGGCTGGGAACGGTTGCCGCACTTCGGACTCGCTGTGGCTGGGAGCCCCCGCGCCGCTCGCCGGTCCAAGATGGACGTGTGCCAGTGCCGCAGTAAGGTCCTGGATCAAACTGAGCCGCTCGTTGTCCTCCTGCTTGTGGCGCGTGATGTCGCGTGCCACTGTCGAAGCGCCGACCACCCGGCCTCCGGCATCCTTGATCGGTGAGATGGTGAGCGAAACCTCTATCGGCGTTCCGTCTTTCCGGATGCGCACCGTGTCCAGTCCGTCCACCGCTTCGCCTCGCCTGATGGCATCATAGATCTCCGGAAGTTCTGCCGGCCGGTGGGACGGGACGAGGACAGAGATCGAGCGCCCGATCATTTCAGCAGCGCTGTAGCCGTACAGACGTTCCGCGCCCGTGTTCCAGCTCACGACCGTGCCGTCCAGCGTCTTGCCGATGATCGCGTCGTCGCAGAACTGGACAATCGAAGCCAGGTAGGCTGAGGCCGCCTCGGTCTGCCGGCGGTCCCGCCGCTCCTGCGCGGCGCGCAACTCGCGTTTGACCGCGGGCACCAACCGGGCCAGGTTGCTCTTCATCACGTAGTCATGCGCGCCCGCCTTGATCAGCTCCGCGACGGTCTCCTCACCCACGGCGCCGGAGACGCTGATGAAGGGGATGTCCAAGGCCCGCTGCAGATAGAGGGCCAACGCTTTCGGTCCGCTAAAGTGCGGCATCGAGTAATCGCAAATGATCAGGTCCCACTCATGAACCTCCAGGGCGGCCTGCATGGACGCCGCCGTCTCCACGCGCTCGAAGACCGGGTCGTAGCCGCCGCGCTTCAACTCGGCCGCCAGCAGGAGCGTATCGTTCGCAGAGTCCTCGACCATCAGGATTCGCAGCGGGCCAGGCATACAATGAATGTTTTCCACAAGCTCTAATTGCGCATCTTAAGCTGATGATAAGTCAGGGGTTGCCAGGAGTCAAATCGGGGAGGCTGTAATGGGTCGGTGACGGCGGAAGCGAGCTTGGCGGAGTGCGCCCGTCCTCGGGCGCAGCAAGCCCCGAATAGCCCAATGCGCCCGAATCCATTGCATCTCCGTTGTTTTTCCATCATTGCTGCGCCCGAGGACGGGCGCACTCCAATCGGGCATTCCCCCGCCGTCATTGACCAATTACGGCCCCGGCCAATTTCCTAGTGTCCTTTGCCCCGCTTTGCGGCTACATTCGCCGGACAAAGAATATATGAACCCACATACTGTGCTCTGGATTTATATCCTGCTGTTGTTGGTCGGCGGGCTGATCGGGTTTCTGAAGGCCGGCAGCAAGGTGTCGCTGATCACGTCCGCCGTGTCGGCGGCTGCGCTTATCGTGACCACGATCCCGGGTCTGTTCGGCGCCAGTCTCGCGCGCGGCCTGGCGGACATCATTATGGCCGCATTACTCGTCGTGTTCGCGGTCCGCCTGGGGAAGACCAAGAAGTTCATGCCCAGCGGGTTGATGCTGGTAATCACGGCTGCGGCTCTGGCCTTCCGGCATCTGTGAGTTCCGCCTCCCTTCCCATCTGGGAAATCCATTCGCCGATCGTTGAGACACTGCGCGAGGGGAACCGGCTGGTGCTGGTGGCCCCAACCGGCTCCGGCAAAACCACCCAGGTCCCGCAAATGCTGCTGGATGCCGGGCTTGCCGCAGATAAGAAGATTGTGGTGCTCCAGCCCCGGCGCGTGGCGGCGCGGACGGTGGCCGCCCGGGTCGCGTGGGAACGGCAGTGCAAGCTCGGCGCGGAGGTCGGCTACCAGATTCGGTTTGATGACCAGACCAGCCTCGGCACCCGCATCAGTTATGTGACCGAAGGGATTCTGCTGCGCTGGCTGCAGGCCGATCGAACGCTGGCAGACGTGGGCGTGGTCATCTTCGACGAGTTCCACGAGCGCAACCTGCTGAGTGACGTCGCCCTCGCGCTGGTAAAGCGTCTGCAGCGGACGGAACGACCGGATTTGAAGATGGCCGTCATGTCGGCGACGCTCGAGGCGGAGCCGGTGGCGGAGTACCTGGCGGGGCAGGGAGAGACAGGGGACGCGCCGGTCCTGCATTCCGAAGGGCAGAGCTTTCCGGTGGAGGTGCGTTATTTGAGCCAGCACGACGAACGGCCAATTACCGAGCAGGCCGCCGACGTCGTCGAGCAGATCGTGAACAGCGGCGAGCCGGGGGACATCCTGGTGTTCATGCCCGGCATGGGCGAGATCAATGGTACTATTGGCGCGGCCCGGGCCATCCGGACGAACGAGCGGCTCGCCTTAATCCCCCTGCACGGCGACTTGCCGGCCGAGCAGCAGGATCTCGCGTTCGCGCCTAATCCGCTGCGCAAGGTCGTCGTCGCCACCAATGTGGCGGAGACCTCGGTCACCATCGACGGCATTCGGCACGTAGTGGATGGCGGATTGGCACGCGTCGCGCGTTACGACGCCGAGCGCGGTATCGGCACACTCTTCATGGAGCCCATCAGCCGGGCCTCCGCCGACCAGCGCAAAGGCCGCGCCGGACGCACTGCCCCGGGAACCTGCTACCGGCTCTGGACCGAGAGCGGCCAATTAAATCGGCCCGAGCGCAACACTCCTGAGATTCAGCGCAGCGACCTGGCCGAAGTGGTTTTGCTCCTGCACTCGCTCGGCATCAAGCGCGCCGTTGAGTTCGACTGGTTGGACAAGCCGGACTCGCAGGCGGTCGAGCGGGCCGAGCAGTTGCTCATAACTTTGGGCGCGCTTAGAGATTTACGATTTACGATATACGATTTACGAGCCGAGGGAGGAACCGATTCGTCAATCGCAAATCGCAAATCGCAAATCGACGTGGACCTGACGGCCATTGGTCGGCAGATGCTCAAGCTGCCGATGCATCCGCGCTACTCGCGGATGCTGGTGGAGGCGGCCAAATTCGGCTGCGTGCCGGCGGCGGCGTTGTGCGCCGCGCTGGTGAGCGGTCGGGATTTGCTGATGCGCCTGGGGCGCGACGACAAGCACATCCAGGAGGCGCGCGAGCTGTTCGAGGCGAGTCAGGAATCGGACTTCTACACGCTCATGCGCGCCTATCAGTTCGCCCGGAAGAGCAGCTTTGCCGTCGAGACCTGCCGCCGTTATGGCATTCATGCGCAGACGGCGCGGCAGGTCGAGCAGACCTTCGAGCAGATCATGCAGATCGCCAAGCAGCAGGGCCTGGTGAAAAGTGAGCAAGGCAGCCCAGCGCCTGAGCCCGACGCCATCACGCATCACGCATCACGCATCACGCCTCCCCCCGACCCTCTTCCCCGCTGCCTCATGACCGGGTTCATTGACCAGCTCTGTCTCCGGCACGACCAGGGGACGCTGGAGTGCGACTTGACCGAAGGTCGGCACGGCACGTTGATGCGCGAGAGCGTTGTGCAGAGCGCACCCCTCTTCGTGGCGGCGACCATTCGTGAGATGACTGGCCGCGGCTCAGAGAACCTGACCCTGCTCGGGCTGGCCAGCGCGGTGAAGCGCGAATGGATTGAAGAAACGTTCCCGGAGCAGGTCACCGCGAACATCGAGCATCTCTATGACCGCACCCACAAGCGCGTGGCCGCGGTGAAGCTCGTCCGCTTCCGGGACCTGGTCATTCATCACGAGCACCAGCGCGAGGTCGAACCGAAGGCTTCGGGCCGCTGCCTCGCGGAGGCGTATCGGAAAGGCTACTTCGAGCTGCCGCTGTTCAATCACGAGCTGAAGCAGCTTATCTGCCGAGTGAACCTGGTGGTGGCGGCGATGCCGGGATTGGAGTTCCCGCCCTTTGACGAGGCGGCCATCGTCGCATGCCTGGCGCGGGCATTTGAGGGGCTGACCCTTGCCAAAGAGGCGCAGGCCACTCCGCTGCGCGACGCTTTCTCGCAGACCTTGGCGAAAGAGCAACTCGGCTGGCTCGACGAACTTGCGCCCACGAGCATTCCCTGGCCGGATGGCCGGAAACTGAAGCTCCAATACCCCGAGTACCCGCGTGATGAGGAGGGCCAGCCGAACTCGCCGGAGCTGCAGGTGAAGCTCCACGAGTGTTTCGCGCTGAAGGCGCATCCGCACCTCTGCGAAGGCCATGTGCCGGTGAAGCTTTGGCTCTGCGCGCCCGACGGCAAGCGACTCGAAGCCACCTTCAATTGGACCGCGTTCAGAGCCAACAGCTATCCGAAGCTCAAATTCGCCCTCCAGAAAAAGCACCCTGGCGTGCCGTGGCCCTGAGGGGATCTGGCTTCGAGGCTTCATAATCCCCAATAAGGAAGCGGTAATGGGTCAGTGACGGCGGGAGAGCGCCTTCGCGGAGTGCGCCCGTCCTCGGGCGCAGCAAGCACCGAACAGCTCGGCGCGCTTCTACCGGGCGTTCCAATTCCCGTGAGGCGGTGTAGCGTCAGGCATCCCTGCCTGACGTAAAGCCGGGCTTCCCAGCCCGGCGGCAAAGACCTCACGCGCGCCGAAACGCTTTGGAACATTCGTGAGTTGCAGAGCAGGCCACGTTTTTTTCGGGCGGCAAGGATGCCGCCCTCTACGTCAGGCAGGGATGCCTGACGCTACGTGGCTCTGCGCCTCTGCGCTGGTTCAGCAGTTCAGCTCGGACAGGACGCCGGTGGAGGCGTAGTCGCCTTTGTTCTTGCCATTCTGCCACAGGGTGAAGCCTTTGAGGATCGAGCCGCCGATGAACTCGCGCAGGAGTGAGTTGTCGGGGATGAGTTCTTCGCCGATGGGCAGGAACCATTGAAGGAAAGAGAGCAGCCGTTTGGCCTCGATGTATTCCGGCGTGCCGAAGACTACCTGGCGCAGCAGCGGCTCGGCCATCAGCCGGATCACCGAGAGCTCATACACCAGGGCCGAGTTGAACATTTCATCGGCGTTCTCCTGGTAGGGGAAGATGTGCTTCTTCTCGCCGCGCCCGACCGCTTGCCAATGGCTGATGGTCTGCTGGGCGCTGTAACCGCGGTCGCGGGCGTCGCGGATGATGCGGCGGAGCAGGCGGGTGTCGGTGGTGGAAATGCGGTTGTGCCGGTCGAGGTTTAACTGCGTCAGGCAGGAGACATAGATGCGCGTGGTCTGGCGCCGGGTGAGGCCGGGCAGCAGGCACGGGTTCAGGCCGTGGATGCCTTCCAGGATGACGAGCTGGTCCTTTTCGAGCTTCACCACCTGGCCCGGCTCGCTGCGGCCGAGTGGGAAGTTGAACCTGGGCAACTGGATCTCCTGGCCGGCAATCAACTGCTGCAGGTCGGCCTGCAAGCGGGCGTTGTCCAGCGCGCCGAGGGATTCAAACTCGTAGGCGCCGTTCTCGTCCTTGGGCGTGTGCTCGCGGTCGAGGAAGTAGTTGTCCAACTCCAAAGGGAAAGGAGAAATTCCTTGGGCCAGGAGCTGGACCGCGAGGCGCTTGGAGAACGTGGTCTTACCGGAGGACGACGGCCCGGCCACTAGCACGATGCGCGCTTCCTTGGAGCGCTGCATGACGAGCCTGGCGATTTCGGCGATGCGGTGCTCGTGGAGGGCTTCGGAAATCAGGATCAATTCGCTGGCGCGGTTGGCCTGGATGGCGGCGTTCAATGGGCCGACATTCTCGATCCCCAGGCGGATGAGCCAATTGTTATACTCGCGGAAAGTGGCCAGCAGCTTTTTGGAATCACGCAGCGGCGGCAGTTCGTTGGGCGCCTGGCGGCGGGGGAAACGGAGCGCGAAGCCGCCGTTCATCGGCGTCAGGGCAAACCAGCGCAGGTAGCCGGTGGAAGGCACCATGAAGCCATGGTGGTAATCGCGGCGTTCGCCGAGCTTATAGAGCACCAGAGTATCCTTGGTGCGGTACTTGAGCAGTTGGACCTTCTCGTCCTGGCCCTTGGATTGGAAATAGGCGATGGCGTCCGGGAGGGGCACCACTTGGCGCTCGAATGGGAGGTCGGCCGCGGCCAGTTCCTTCATGCGAGCTTCGACGGCGTCCAACTCTCCCTCGGAGAGCGGCCCGCGGTTGATGACCGAACAATAAAAGCCGCCCGAGGACAACGAGTGATCGATCGAGATGTCCGCCGCGGGAAAGGTGTCCTCGAAGGCGGCCTCGAGCAGGAAGGTAACCGAACGGCGGTAGATGCCGGAGCCGTCCGGATGGGACATCTTGATGATTTGGACCCGGGAGTCCATCTCTACCGGGTGGGTCAGTTCCCGGAGTTCCCCGTTGATCACCGCGCCCATGACGGGATCGAGCTGGTTCCATTCCGGCAGGCCCTTCAGGAAGTCGGCGATGGGCCGGTTGCGCGGGCCGCAGAGGATCCGCCCGTCGGGTAGGAGCACCTCCACGGTGGGGCGGGGGACAGTCGTTTGGTAAAAATCGTTTGGAGCCTTCATCATTGACCCGGATTAACGGAACGAAAGGGAACTCACCCTGGTGAGGCAGCCCGAGGGGAACCCACAAACGGCATGGAACCCGGCGCGCGAGCAATGCGATTGCCGCGTCTGCCGGTAGTATCTGCTAAAATCACGCCTGTAGGGATACCGCACACCGGTAAGCGGAGCAAGTCGTAAGCCAAGGTGGCGTAAGGGCCAATTCGAGCAAGTCATGGCTCTTCAACCCTTTACGCGAAGGGCGGCGGCCTCCAGGAGAGCCAAAAAGGCTGACCAGAGCCGCCTCGATCTATGTCAGATTAAGAGTTTCTGATGCTGCTGGCGAGGAAGCGGCGAAGTCGTTGCGGCGGGGAGCCTGTTCTGGGGCGGGGAAAGGGAGGTTCTATGGTACCAGGGTAGGTCCAGGGTGGTACCAGGGCAGGTCCAGAGCGGGGCAGGGGTTCAATTGGCCCAAACCGCCGTCTCGGCCATTTTAAATACTTATACTGCTCCTTTGGCCGGGCGAGTAGCCCCGTATCTCCCGGGAACGCTTTTCGGCGATCCGCTGCGCTTGCGGGGGCTTTCCGATGCTGCCGTAATGCCGGCTTGAGTCTGGACCGACTTTCGCGCATAAACGGGCCGTCGGGTGCCGTCAAATACCGAAGGAATGAATATGGCCAGCGAATCGCACAATGAATCGGCAATGCCACGTCGGAAGTTTCTCACACTATCCGCCGCGACAGTGGGGGCGGTCGGCAGTCTGGGCGCTGCGCCGGCGGCGGAATTCGCGAATGCCCGCAGCCAGCACTTCACGGGGGTGAAAGTTGCGCGCGCGCTCGGCAGGCGAGGACGGCGCGCCTACAACAGCGAATATGCGAGTGAGTTCCTGAATCAGGTGGCTTTCCCGCTGGGCGGCATCGGCGCGGGGATGATCTGCCTGGAGGGCACTGGGGCGCTCTCGCACGTCTCGTTGCGCAACCATCCGGAAGTCTTCAACGAGCCGTGCGTCTTCGCTGCTATCTCGGTCAAAGGCAAACGCCCGACCGCACGCGTCTTGGAAGGCCCGGTGCCGGGTCGCAAGCTTTATGGGGCGTCGGGCACGGGTAACGGGGCCGCCGGTTCAACCTATGGGTTGCCCCGCTTTGCCAATGCCACCTTCAAAACGCGGTTCCCGTTTGGCGTGGTCGCACTCAGCGATCCGCAGGTACCGCTGGGCGTCGAGCTCACCGGTTGGAGCCCATTCGAGCCCGGCGACGCGGACAATTCGAGCCTGCCGGTCGCCGCGCTGGAATACCGGTTCACCAACCGAACTGGTGGTCCAATCGAGGCGGTGTTTTCCTTCAACGCCAAGAACTTCATGGCCACAGGCGATGATCCGCAGGCGGTGCGGCCTGTCGAGGGTGGGTTCATTCTTTGGAACGGTGGGTCGAAACAGAAGCCGATGGACGAGGCGGCCTTCTCGGCGACTGTGTCCGATCCCAGCGTGAAGGTGAACCACGGCTGGTTCCGCGGCGGATGGTGGGACGCGCTAACCCTGGCGTGGAGAGATGTGACTGACGGGGCATGCTACAATCGCGCGCCGCTGACCGAGGGCGGCGCTAGCCCCGGGGCGAGCTTGTTCGTGTCGCTGCAGCTTGCCGCTGGCGCATCGAAGACTGTCGCGCTGCGGCTGGCATGGTTCTCCGGGCAGACAAACCTCCACATCGGCAAAGACCTCGCGGGCTTCAAACTGGAGCCGGACCAGGCAGGCAAATACCAGCCCTGGTATGCTGGCCGGTTTACGGATATCAACGGGGTGACCTTCTATTGGCGCGATCATTACGACGAGCTGCGGCAGAAGGCCAGCCGGTTCAGCGATTGCTTCTACGACTCTACCCTGCCGCCGGAGGTTCTGGAGGCGGTGGCCGCGAACCTCACGATATTGAAGTCACCGACGGTCATGCGGCAGACCGACGGCAAACTGTGGTCCTGGGAAGGTTGCGGCGACAATGCGGGCTGCTGCCATGGCTCCTGCACGCACGTCTGGAACTACGCCCAGGCCATCCCTCACCTCTTTCCGGGTCTGGAACGGACCTTGCGCGAGACTGAGTTCGGCCCGTCACAGAACGAGGCCGGCCACCAGCAATTCCGCAGCGGGCTGCCCATTCGGCCCGTGGAACACGACTTCCACGCCGCCGCCGACGGGCAGCTTGGCGGGATCATGAAGGTGTTCCGGGANNCTGGACTATTGCATCGAGACATGGGACCCGGGGCACAAGGGCGTCGTGGAGGAGCCGCACCACAATACCTACGACATTGAGTTCTGGGGGCCGGACGGCATGTGCACGAGCTTCTACCTGGGCGCGTTGCAGGCGGCGGTGATCATGGGCAAAGCGCTCGGGGACGAGGTGCCGCTTTACGCCGAGTTGCTGGCTGGCGGCACCCGGAAAGCCGAGACTGAACTTTACGACGGGGAGTATTTCATCCAGCGCATCGAGTGGAAGAACCTGCGGGCGAAGAACCCCATGGAGAACAAAAGCATGGTTGTGAGCTACTCGCCGGAGGCTGTGGCGATCCTGGAGAAGGAAGGGCCGAAGTACCAATATGGCAACGGCTGCCTGGCGGATGGTGTGCTCGGTTCCTGGCTGGCGCTGGTGTGCGGAGTTGGCCAAGTGCTCGCAGCCCCGAAAGTCACCAGCCATCTGCAGGCGGTGCACAAATACAACCTGAAACACGACCTCTCCGGTTTCGCCAACCCGCAGCGGCCATCCTACGCTTGCGGGGCGGAAGGCGGCTTGGTGCTCTGCACTTGGCCCAAGGGAGGCGAGCTGTCACTGCCATTTGTGTATTCGAATGAGGTCTGGACCGGCATCGAATACCAGGTCGCCTCCCACCTGATGCGGATGGGCCGCGTGCAGGAAGGGCTCGACGTTGTGCGCGCCTGCCGCGACCGCTACGACGGCCGGGTGCGCAATCCGTTCAACGAATACGAGTGCGGCCACTGGTATGCGCGGGCCATGTCCTCCTACGCGCTCCTGTTCGGGCTCAGCGGTGCGCGCTACGACGCCGTGGATAAGGTCCTTTACCTCGAACCCAGTATCAAAGGCGACTTCCGCAGCTTCTGCTCCACCGCGACCGGGTACGGCACGGTCGGCGTCCGCAAAGGCAAGCCGTTCTTCGAGGCGAAGGCGGGGACGCTGGACATACGTGAGGTTAGGTACGTGAAACGTGATGCGTGAAACGTGAAGGGGGCTAAAGCGCGCGGTCTTCGATTTCGATATTCACGGCCTTGGCGGCCTCGATGGGCTCCGCTTCGGCGGCCCGGGCGCGGTTGATGGCCTCACGATGGGCGACCCACCAGGCAGCCCGCTGTTCGACGTTCCAATCTGCGATGCGCGGGCTGGCGGCCAGCAAAGTGATCAGCTCATGAGCCGATTGCGGGCGGTCCTTCGGGTCGCGCTCCAGGCAACGCAAGATCAAGGCTTCGAGGTGCGGGCAAATCGGCCGGCCAATTCTGATGCTGGGAGGCACGGGCTCTTCCTCCACCCGCTTCCGGCAGATCTCGGCGATCGTTTCCCCGTCAAAGACGCCTTGTCCGGTCAAGAGGTAGTAGCCCACGGCGCCTACTGAGTAAAGATCACTGCGCGCGTCGGCGGTGGCCCCGTTCTCGACTGCTTCCGGCGACATGTAGTTCGGAGTGCCGGCAAGGATTTCGGTATCTGCGGCGTCGAGCGCAGTATTGTCAGCGCTGGCAACTGGGCGCACGAGGCCGAAGTCGAGCACTTTGACCATGTCCGGCACGCCGCCGCGATCCGTGACGAAGACGTTGGCCGGTTTGATGTCCCGGTGAACAAGCCCACTGGCATGCGCTTCCGCCAGGGACTCGCATACCTGGATAAGCAGGTTGACGACACGTCCTTCCGGCTGTGGGCCGTAGGCATCGACGAACTCAGCCAGGTTTAGCCCGTCAAGATACTCCATCGCGTAATAAAAGATGCCCTCGGGCGTGTGACCGTAGTCGAAGATCTGGATCGTGTTCGGGTGCATCAAGCGGCAGGTGAGGCGGACCTCGCGTTCGAAGCGCTGGATCGATATGGGATCAGCCTTGTCAGGCGTCAGCAGCTTGAGGGCGGTTTCTCGGCGCAGCAACGCGTGGTGGGCTTTGTACACGGTTCCCATGCCGCCTTCGCCGATCTTCTCCAAAAGCTGGTATTGGCCGAGCTGGCGGGCCTTGAGCTCCGCCTCAGTCAGGCGCCGACGCCACACTACTTGCCGGTAGGAATAGAGCAGAATGACGAGCGACGCCAAAACCAGCAGCAGGAAGAGAACGACAAATACCGTCCGCACCAGGCGCAGTGTGCGATAGGCTTCCCGCGCATCGATCTTGGTGCCAACGCCGAAACCATAGTGCGGCAGCCACATCCAGGCGCCGATGACGGGCACGCCGCGATAATCGCGAAACGGCCTGACCTCAACCCCGGTGCTGCCGTCAATGGCCCGCCGGACCATCTCGATCAATGGCCTGAACGCATTCGTGCTGCCGGGTTTGAACCCGCGCGTCAGGTCACCGCCGGGATCGGTTAAGTGCAGGGTCAAAGCAGAGCTGACGCCGGGCAGGGTTTGCACCAGCCCAAATTGCTTTACCTGCTCTTCGAAGCGGCTCTTCGAGAGCATCACTCCCTCCGGGTCAAACGCGAAGGTTTCTCCGCTGTCGCCCGAGCGCGCGACCGAGAGGATGCGCGTGAATTCTGCATCCGGGTTGATGATCAATGCCAGCGCGCCACGCGTCACGCCGTTGGTGTCCTTCACCGGGGCGGCCACTTGCATGACGGTCAGTGAGCGCGGAGCGGTAGTGGCATTGGTTGACGCATTGCTCCCGAACCGTGATCCAGGCCCCCGCGGCCGCCCCGGACCGCGGCCACCCTGCGGCCTGCCAAGGTTCTCCGCTGCCTGCATTTTAAAGGGCGTGATAATGATCGGTTCGCTGGACGCGAACAGCTCGGCAAACCTGGGCTGCAACTCGTCCGCCACCTGGGTGCCCATACGGCTACGCGCCCGTCCGGAATCCAGCACTATCTCGCAATTGGTGTTGACCAATTGGGCCACTGTGTAGCCAAGGCTGCTCAGCCGCGCCTGCAGCCGGTCGCCAATGATCAATTGCCGGGCCAGCAGCGCGACGGCTGGTCGGTCCGCGGCCTTCGCCCCGCCTTTGCTCAGCAGATCGACGGCGAGGTTTCTCAGGCGAGGTTCCTCGGCCAGCGCCGCGGCGATGCGCTTCTGGTTGGCCATCCAGATCTCGAGAGCCGTGACATCGGCGTTGAGCATCGTCCGTAGGTCGTCCGTCAGCTCCTCTCGCATCACCTCGCGGAGTTCGTTATCGGCCCACCACCCTACGCAAGCGACCACTAGCGCTGCCAACAACGGAGCGATCCAGTTTCGCTTAGTGCCCATTCGCCAGGTCAGTCCAGGAATGCCGTCAATGGGCTGGTTGGACTGGCGGCTTCCTGCGGCGCGGCCAGCCCGGATTCAAAGGCTGCGCGCCCGGCCTCCACCGCCATCCGGAAGGCGATAGCCATCCGGTTCGGGTCACTCGCCACGGCGATGGCGGTGTTGATCAGCACGGCATCCGCGCCCATCTCCATCGCCTCGCTCGCGTGACTCGGCGCGCCCAGGCCAGCATCCACTACCACGGGCACCACGGCCTGCTCGATGATAATGCGAATCTGGTCTCGGGTCTGGATGCCACGGTTCGAACCAATCGGCGAGCCGAGTGGCATCACAGTCGCAACTCCGATGTCCTGCAATCGCCTGGCCAGGACTGGGTCGGCGTTGATGTAAGGCAGCACCGTGAAGCCTTCCTTTACCAGTGTCTCTGCCGCTTTCAGGGTCTCGACGGGATCGGGCAGCAAGTAGCGCGGGTCGGGGTGGATTTCGAGCTTCACCCATTTAGGCAGGCCAGCCGCTGCCGCCAGTCGTGCCAGGCGCACAGCCTCCTCAGCATTCATCGCGCCGCTGGTGTTGGGCAGCAGCAGGAACCGCTTCGAGTCAATGAACTCCAATATGTTGGCAAATGGGTCCTTCTTGCCGCTCAAATCGGCGCGCCGCAAAGCGACCGTGACCATCTCCGCGCCGCTGGCTTCGAGCGCATCGCGCAGAGCCTCAGGCGCGGAGAACTTGCCCGTGCCAAGGATGAGGCGCGAACGAAAGGTGCGACCGGCAATAACTAAAGGCTGATTTGAAAGGGACATTGGGGCCAATGTAGTCGCAGCCCGTGGCGTTTGTCGAGAAAGGCGGCCGCTCACTCGGTGGACCGGGCGCCCGAAGCAACAGGCTCGTGCCACTGGAGCAGCGCGCTAGCCCCTGCTTAGTTGCAAGCATGTTGCAAGCATGTTGCAAGCCTGTTGTAAGCTTATTTGAAGCCTCCCTCCTGGTCGCTTCGCTCTATCTCCGTGCCCCCCAGGCTCTCCGTCCCGCCTCGTCCCGGCGCAGGACGCGGCACTGCGCCCACCACATTTATAGAGTCCTAAACCGTAGCGAAGGTTACACAAAATCCGAGATGTGCCGGCAATTCTCATGATAGCTGAATTGGCCCCACACTAAGGATGCCGAAGCTTGGATTGCAGACGGCGGCGTGGGTCAGCCGCCAGCGACGATTTTCACAATCTCCAGCCGGTCGCCGGGGCGGAGCTGCCGTAGGGGGAATTCGGAAGGGGCAAGCGCCTCACCATTATGCTCCACGACCACGCTGCGCGGCAGGAGATTCTGTGCGACCAGGAACTCTTCCACCGAACACGGGAGGCTGGCGGGCACTTCCTTGGCGTTGGCGATGATGGTTTGGTTCTGCATTTTGAGTGGTGGGCGCGTGGGCTAACCGGTCAGTGCCATGTCCCAATCCTTCCACACGGGCTCATAGCCAAGCTGGCGGATCAAGTCTGCCATCTCTTGCGGGGAGCGGTCGTCGGCGATTTGGAATTGGCTGGTAGCGTGGAGCGAGCGGTGGTCCGGGGTGGCCCGCTCGCTGGCCCCCAGCTCGACAATCCGCCCGCGCTCGGTGTGATGAAGAGTTTCTTCGCCTGCGCCAGTGTAACCGCCGGGCTCGGTGTGGCTGCCGGCGCTGATGAGCGTAATGCCGAGGGGGATCAAGCCGTTGCGCAGTTTGCGCGACTCGCGCGTAGAGAGGACGAGGCCGACATCGGGGAACATGAGGCGGAAGGCGCAGGCCAGTTGCACGAGCTCACGGTCACTCAGGTGGGTGAGTGGTTGAAACTCGCCGGCGCAGGGGCGCAGCCGGACGAGGGAGATGGTCAGTTGCGCTTTCCAGCAGTTGCGCAGCAGGTAGGCGGCATGGGCGGCCACGCTGAGGGCTTCGAGGCGCCAGTCGCCCAAACCGTAGAGGGCGCTGATGCCAAGTCGCCGAAAGCCCGCGGCATAGGCCCGCTCCGGCGTTTCCATGCGCCAGTCAAAATTGCGCTTCGGGCCGGCGGTATGCATAGTGGCATAGACGGCGCGGTCATAGGTTTCCTGGTACACCACCAGTCCTTCCGCGCCGGCCTGCACCAGCGGGCGGTATTCGGCGGTTTCCATCGGCGCGATTTCCAGCGAGAGGCTCGGCACTTCCTCGTGCAGGAGGCCGATGCATTGGGCCAGGTAACCGGTAGAGACGAACTTGGGATGTTCGCCCGACACGAGCAGAATATTGCGAAAGCCCTGCGCCAGCAGCGCCCGCGCCTCGCGTCGGACCTCCTCCGGGGTGAGCGTCACGCGGAGGATGGGGTTGTCGCGGGAAAAGCCGCAGTATTGGCAGGCGTTGATGCACTCGTTCGAGAGGTAGAGCGGCGCAAAGAGGCGAATGACTTTGCCGAAGCGTTGCCGCGTCATTTGCTGTGAGCGCCGGGACAGCGGCTCGAGCAGTTCCGCGCCGACCGGGGAGATCAGGTGCGCGAAGTCGTTCAGCGACAGCTCGGCTTTGGCCATGCTTGCGCGTGCCGCCTCGCGGGAAGCGTTCAGCGAACGCTTGACCAGGGCGGCGAGGGGCAGCGCGTTAAACTCTGTAACGAAACTCACAAGGGCAACTTAGCAAAGGACAGGGAGATGTCGAGCGAAGCGGAGCGACGAAGGGGTTAGATGAGTTACATTTGTTACATGGGTTGCATCAGGTGCCGGAGGGGATGGGAGGAAGGCGATCTTTGAACCCGCGGCAGGCGGCGGCGAGGTCATCCTCATTCAGGATGGCCGACACCACGCAAATGCGGCGGGCGCCCGCAGCCAGCACGGCATCCAGGTTCCCCAGGTTGATCCCCCCGATGGCAAACCACGGAATCCTGATGTTCGCTGCCGCCCAGCGCACGTACTCCAGGGTGACCGGTTTGGCGGCAGGCTTCGTGCCTGTCGGATAGACCGGGCCGACGCCCAGATAATCCGCGCCCGCAGCGATGGCCCGCACGGCTTGTTCCGGGGCGGCACTGCTCAGTCCGATCCCGAGTCGGGGCGCGGGAGTCGGCGCATGTGCTCCTCGCGAGCCACCGGGGTGCAACGCCGTCTTAATTTGGGAGATCCGAGTGAGGCCCGCACCGAAGAAGTCATCCTGGCCCAGGTGGCAGAATTCCGCTCCCACTTCCAGTGCCACCGAAAGGTGGTCGTTAATGACCAGCGCAACGCCGGCCTGTTTGGTTACAGGCAGGATCTCTTCCGCGAGGCGGCGAATCTGCTCGGGTGAGGATTGCTTGGCGCGCAGTTGAATCAGATCCGCGCCCCCATTGCAAAGTTGCTGCGCGATGCTTCCCGGTGCGCGCCCGCGCAAGTAGCCCGTATCGACAAAGGCATAGAGCCGGCATTCCTGCAATGGCTTCATGATGTGATTATGGCTGAAAGTGAGTTGTCGGCTTCGTCACCGTGGTCGGTATGAATTGAAGACAATAAATGGTGCGCGATAGAGGGTTTGAACCTCTGACCCCTTCCGTGTCAAGGAAGTGCTCTACCACTGAGCTAACCGCGCAACCTATTGTTAATACTGTAGTTACGTGCCATACAAGAAAACATTTTGCTAGCCGCTAAAGCCCTGTAAAGTGCGCTATAGACCGGCAAATTAGCACAATTTTTTAGCACAATTTGCCGGACGCAGTTGCAGTTGTATGAAACGTAACTCATCAACGAGTGGAAGACTAAAGGGAGTCTATCTCCGAGGCAAGAAATATTGGTATCGGTACAGCTACGAGGGGCGCCAATACCGTGTGCCGCTCGACACGGAGGACGAAGCCGAAGCGATCTTCAAAGCAATGCGGTTTCGCGCCAACCCTCTTCTGACCGGGGCGAATCCGCTGGCTGAGGAAATCAAAGCCTACCTGGTCACCAAGCAGGAGAAAGGAACCTACACCCGCAACTCGGCGGACAGCCGAGAGCCCGTGCTGAGAATGTGGGCCAAAGCTCGAAACCTCCGGGAAGTCCTCGAGATCGATGCCGACGCAATCAAGCTCTGGCTGAATTCCCTGCGTAAGGAGCCAAAGCCCGAGAAGCAAGGAAGGCGGAAGCAAGCGGCAAGGCACGCCAGGGAGCGAAAGCGCCTCAAGGAGTCACCCTCCGCTACTGTATCGAATCCACGGGCACCTACCACTTCCCAGTCCTCAAGGCCTGGCAAGGCATCCCCTCCGTCGTCAACCCCCTGCTCGCGGGCGCTTCCCATCGCAAGACGGATGTGCTCGACGCCCGCACGCTGGCGCACCATAGCATCACCGGCCTCTGGAAAGCGTCTTTCGTCCCCGCCGAGCAAGCGCAGGTGTTGCGCGTCATCTGGGCGCGCCGACGCGAGATGGCCCGCCGCGCCACCCGCGCCGCCAACCAGCTCAACAACATCGTCCTGCGCTTTGGCTTCACCTTCGGGGCCGATGTCTCGATGCGTTCGATCCAGGGCGAGAGCATCCTGTCCGATCTTGTCGAGGGCCGCCCGGCGGCGGTGCCCGGCGCCCCGCCCGATGCGTTGCCGGAAGAGGTGCGCCCGGTGGTGTCGGCCCTGCTGCGCGACCTGCGCTCGGACCTGGCGGACGCGCACAAGGCCGTGGTGGCGTCCGAGAAATACATCAAGGCGCGCACCTGGCCGATTGGCGAGGGCACACTCACGGGCACGGCGCTGCTGGGGCATCTGCGGACGGTGCCCGGCGTGGGAGAGACCACCGCCTTATGCTGGCTGGCCGAAGTCACCGACCCGCGCCGGTTCCAGAACGCGAAGCAAGTGGCGGCGTTCTGCGGCTGCGACCCCTCGCTAAAAGTCTCCGCGGGCAAAATCACCTCCTACGTGCGTCGCCAGGGCAACCTGCGCCTGCACCAAGCGTTGCTCTACGCCGCCAGCGGCCTGCTGCGCCGCCCCGACGACCCGCTGGGCAACTGGGGCCGCTCGATCGCGGGCCGGCACAAGAAAGGCGGGCACAAGAAAGCGTGCGGGGCGATTGCCCGCCGGATTGCGTGCGCCTTGTGGGAAGTCCACCGCCGGGGCGTGCCCTTCAGCTACGACGGCTACACCCTGGCGCAGAGCATCGTTATTCCGCAAACGCCCTTGGGGACGATTCTCCCGCACCGGGCGGTGCTGACTCTGCGCGCCGCCGGCATCCGCAACTCGACGCAGCTCGCCAATGCCTACGAGGCCGGCAAGCTCGCCGCCATCCAAGGCTTTGGCGACGCGTCCATTGGCCTCGTCAAACAGTGGGTCATCAAGGCCGGCCGGCGTGTCCGTGCCGGGACCGAACAATCTCCCGGAGCCGATGCTCCCGAGCCAGCGCGAGGCAAGATCTACTCCCTCGACCCCGCGCTGAAGTTCACCAAGAGGGAGGCCAACAGAAAGGACAGTAGTGAGCAAGACCACCCAAACCACCAAAGCAGCGTTGCCGAGGGGCACGCGGAGGCCCCAGCCTCAGGCCGCACCTCAGCCCGCCGCTCCGGCCGCTCCGGGCGCACCCGCGTCCGCGCCGCCGCCGGAACCTCGAACGGAGGCGCCACGTGAGCCGAACCGCTAGCACCCAGCCGCCCGCCACGGGCACGCCGGGCAAACCGGTCGCCCTGGCCCCGTTCTTCGAGCCGCCGGCGGACTTGACCCGCGACGGCTTCTTCCTCGTCGGCACCGTCGTGGGCCGCATCCGGCGTGAGTTCCACGGCACGGACGGCAAGCCGACGCGTTACGCCATCACGCTGGCCCTCCAGACCGAGGACGGCCTGCAACGCCCGGAACGCTGGTGCGACAGCCCGTCGCCCTCGGATGTGCCGGAGCGCGGCCAGCGCATCGTCCTGCCGGTGAGTGTGACGTTCTACCAGGGCAAAGGCGGCACCGGCTGCCGGCTCACCTGGGGCGCTGCCTCACGCGGTGAGGAGTTCTGAAAGAGTAACATCAGTTAAATGTGTTACATGGGTTACAAAGGTCCCCGCTCGCTTCCCGGGCGGGGGCCCCTTGTTCCCAAGCACCCATGCAACTCCGCGCACGGACAGCAAAGATATGGACTGCGGTGGCAGAGCGGAGCGGCGACACCGCTTTCCGAGACCGGGCGTGGTTCCCAAAGCGGCGTGGCGCTTNNCGCAGAGACGCAGAGACCGCAGAGGCACGCAGAGAACTGGAATGGAAAACACAAGGCTCCTTTGCATCCCATTTTCCTGTCCCTTATTTTTCTGTCAGCTTTCTCTTCCAATCCTCTGCGTTTCTCTGC
>PLZQ01000309.1:29802-29951 GCA_003152225.1 Limisphaerales bacterium
GCCCATGCCCCACGTGCGCGGCGCTTACTTGCTCAGCGACTCACTGGACGATCTGAAAGCCTTTGCGCACCTGCTGCACGTTGCCCCCGCCACGCTGCGTTGGAGCAACGCCGGCGTGCCCCATTTCATCATCGGCCTCCACGTCCGGG
>PLZQ01000310.1 GCA_003152225.1 Limisphaerales bacterium
TAAGCTTAACATAAGCGGCATGGAGGTGCACGCTGCAAACCCTTTCGCAGCCGCGCATTCAACTCAAACCATGCCGCTCCTACGGAGCTTGGCCGGACAACCGGGGTACTCGTTGTTATAAACATGGCGCTCCTAACGGAGCTGTCTCCCCACGCCGGCATCCTGGCCCATCGGAGAAAGCAGAGAAGCATCCAGGCTACGCCAGCCCTAGGTCATTTCGTGTAGTTGGTGTATTTCGTGGTTCCCCTCTCCGTTCCTGAAAAGATTTTAAGGCTCGGCACTGGGGGACTTCCGTTGTAGTCTTTCGCAAGACTATGGCCGGCCTGTTTTCTTCCGCGACCCTCGAACAAATCCGCGCTGCCAGCGACATCGTGGATGTGATCGGGTCGTACGTGCCGCTCAAGCGCGCCGGGGCCAACTTTGTGGCGCTCTGCCCGTTTCACAAAGAGAAGACTCCCAGCTTCAACGTCAATCCCCACCGCCAGATATTCCATTGCTTTGGCTGCCATAAGGGCGGCGATGTATTTGAGTTCGTCAAGGAATACGAGAACATTGATTTTCCCGAGGCGGTACGGCGGCTGGCCGACCGGGCCAAGATTCCACTCGAATTCGAGAAAAACCCCGGCGAGCAGCAGTCCCGGCATCTCAAGGAACGGCTGCTGCAGGTCCATGAGCAGATCGCCCAGCGCTGGCAGAGCGCCCTGACTAATGAAGCCTGCGGCCAGATCGCGCGCGACTATCTCGCCCGCCGCGGCGTGGCTGCCGAAGCGGTGAAATTGTTCCGGCTCGGTTATGCGCCGGAGTTGTGGGACGACACGGTAAACTGGGCGAAAAGCAAGGGCCACGAATTGGCGCTGGTCGAGCAGGCGGGCCTCATCTTGCGCAAGCAGGATGGTGACAGTTATTACGACCGCTTCCGGGGAAGGCTGATGTTCCCGATCTGCGACGAGCAGGGGCGGGTCATTGGTTTCAGCGGACGGATTCTGACCGGGGATGAAAAGACGGCCAAGTACGTTAACTCACCGGAGACGCCGATCTTCACCAAGAGCAAGGTCTTCTTCGGGCTCGATAAATCCAAGCGGGCGGTGCTCGAAGCGGGGTCTGCCATTGTGTGTGAAGGGCAGCTCGACCTGATTGCTTGCTTCATGGCCGATGTGCAGAATGTCGTCGCGCCCCAAGGCACGGCTTTCACTGCCGACCATGCCCGCATCCTCAAGCGTTACGCCGAGGAGGTCGTGCTCTGCTTCGATTCAGATGAAGCGGGACAGAATGCCACCGTCCGGGCGCTCGATCATTTGCTGGCATCCGGCCTGGCCGTCCGGGTCGCCGTGGTGCCTGCGCCCCATGATCCGGACAGTTTCATCAAGGCTTCGGGCGGACCCGCCTTCAAGCAGCTCATTGACCACGCGCCAGGTTTCTTCGACTATTATCTCAACCGGCTCTGCGCTACCAACGAGGTCACCACGGACAAGGGTCGGTTGGGAGTGTTGCACGGCATGGCCGAGGCTGTGCATAAGACCGGCAACCGCGTGCTGATTGATAAATACGCGCAGAAGACCGCCTTGCGGCTCGGGGTGACGCCGGACGCCGTGCGCGCGGAGTTCAAGAAGCTCTCGCGGGTGAAGGTCCCGGCGCCCGAGGCCGAGGAGCCGCCCGTCGAGGAAAGCGCCAGTTCGCCGCGGCCAGCCACGCACGAATACTGGGTGTTGAAGTTGCTGTTGTCGCACGATGACCTGGTGGTGTGGGCGGCGGCGCATCTGGATCCGGGCTGGGTGCAGCATTCGGTGGTGCGGCAAATCGTGGCGCAGCGGCTGGCGGCGCATGCGAATCAATCCTGGAGCAGCCTGGCCGCCTTCCTGGATCAGTGCGAGGTTCCGCAAATGCGGAGCCTCATTACCGAAGCCACGGCTGAGTCGCGCCCGATACCCAATCCGTCGCAGCAACTTTCCGATGTCGCCTTGCGCTTGCGGAATCAGTTCTTGGATCGTCAATTGGCTGCCTTGATGCAGCGCGCAAACCAGCCGGAATGCGGCGACGCCGAGCGGCTCGACTTGCTGCGCCAGCAGCAGGCGTTGCGAAGCCTCAAACGCCAGCCGATTTGAGTCGGATAGGGCGGCGCGCAGAAGTTCAAGTTTGACCGTGTCCGAGACTACGGCTATGGTGGAACCACGTTAGCGGGCGGAACCTAATTGCCAGAGAAACCAGTCAAGTAACGGAAAAGCATCGCATGAAGACGACCAGATGGATACACAGCGCCATTATGGCGCTTACGCTGGCGATGTCCGGTTGCAACAAGCAGGGTGGGGTGGATACCGCACTATTCGAGAAGAGCTTTGAATCGGCTGAAGCCACCATTCATTCCAGCGCTGATAAGGTGGTTACCGCCATCAAATCTTCCGATTACTCGGGCGCACTGGCGGAGTTGAAGACCCTCGCCAGCAACGCCAGGCTGACTCCGGAGCAGCAGCAAGTCATCAAGGATCTGACGGCCCAGGTTGAGAAGCTCATCTCCGACACTGCCAGCAAGGTTGCCGGAGAGGCGGGCAGCGCGCTGAAGGATGTTCCAAAGACGTTGCCGAAATGAACTGAACATCCAGCACCCAACATCCATTGACCTCGATGGGATGTGCTTTGGATGTTGGAAGTTCGGGGTTGGGTGTCGGATGTTTGCTTCCCTCACCTCCAAGCTCTCCACCCCCGTAGCCCGCGCCGCCTATTTGGCCCCTTGATCAATCCACGCGCGGATCAGTCCGATCTGCTCTTTGGTCAACGGCTGGATTCCCGCCTTGTTCCGGGGCGGGGGCATGTAGTCATCCGGGTCGCCGGCATGGGCGACGTTATGGACCAGCATGCTGACGCCGCTGTTGCCGGCCAGGACCACCTTGCCGTCCTCGCCGCCCTTGAGGATGCCTTCCAGGCTGTCCAGGCGCAGCTTGCCCTTGGGCTTTTCGGCCCCGTGGCATTTGACGCACGACTTCTCGAATAGGGGCTTGATGTCCGTGGTGTAAGTAACGCCCGTCTTGTCCGAGGTCGGCGGGAGTTTGGATACATCCACGGCCTTTTTTTCAGCGCTGTGGGCGCTGCCGAGCGAGAGGGTCAACATTGTTCCCAGACAGATAACCAACCGATGCATGTTCATAGAGTTTTGCTTAATTGGGTCGCAACTTCGTCCAGCCCATAGACGATGTCAAACGCTTTTCCGAAACCTCATTTTTGTAGTAAAGGAGCCCGGAGGGTTGCCCCTGCTGTTCCTCTGACGTAACGTGAGCGGCCTGTGATAAAAGAAGCTTCCAGAGAGCGCCCGGTGCGCGTGGGTATGATCTCGCTCGGCTGCGCGAAGAACCTCGTCGATGCCGAGGTCATGGTCGGCACGCTGCTGAAGGACGGGGTCGAGATCACCAACGACACCGCCCAGGCGGACGTGGTGATCGTAAACACCTGCTCGTTTATTGATTCCGCCCAGCAAGAGAGCGTCGATACGATTCTGGAGTCAGCCGAGCTGCGTGACGCAAAGAACCGCGGCCAGGGTTTAATCGTCTCCGGCTGTCTCCCCCAGCGGTTCCGCGAGCAATTGCCGGCGCTATTGCCGGAGGTGGACGTCTTCATGGGCATCGACCAGGTCGCGCAGGTCACCGATATCGTCAGGCAAGCCCTGGCGCGCCGGGCGGCAAGGCTCCAGGCGAGTCCAAAGTCCAAAGTCCAAAGTCCAAAGTCCAAAGCCCGCGCTTCGAAGGATTCGGCAATTCAAGGTTCAAGGTTCACCCCGCGTCAGCCACCCTCGCTGCTCCCTCCTGCGTCCTTGCCTTCATTAGCGGTCACCCCTCGCCCTCGCTACATCCCGGACTACGCCACTCCGCGCTTTCGGCTGACGCCGCGCCACTTTGCCTACGTCAAGATCGCCGAAGGCTGCAACCATCCATGCAGCTTCTGCATCATCCCCCGCATTCGTGGCACGCACCGCAGCCGTCCGCAATTGGATCTCGTGGCCGAGGCCAAGGCCCTCATCGCTGACGGCGTCAAGGAGCTGAACCTGA
>PLZQ01000067.1 GCA_003152225.1 Limisphaerales bacterium
CGCCGCGCCGACGACCGGCATCGGCGAGGGGTGATTGGCAATTGGTAACTGGCGACGGACCAAATCCAAGGCCCGTAGCCGCGAACGTCAGTTCGCGCTGATCTTCTTGGCAAAATGGCCGTCGGAATCACCGAGGCGGGGACTGCGGACGAATACTTGCGCCGACTGAGTCAGCGGCTACCGCATCGCAACCAGCAGTAAAGCCTCCGCCTGGTCATCCGACGTGAGGATTTTGCTTTCCATTGTTTTGGGGTAGAGGCACTATGCTGAGCGCATTGGGAACAAAGCGGCGCGAATCGTTATCGTAGATGATGAGCGAATGGTAGCCGAGGCGCTTAAGGCCTGGCTGAGCACGCAAACCAACTGCACCCTGGCTGGTTATGCCGGGCGCGGCGACGAGGGACACGCGCTCTGCCTGGCGCAGCGGCCGAACATAGCGCTGTTGGATATTGACCTGCCCGAAATGAACGGGCTGGAGCTGGCCGAAGCGCTACTGGCTGAACTGCCCGACACCCGCGTGCTGATGATGTCCGGCATGACGGACCCGCACACCATCTGGCAGGTGTGGCAAAGCGGCGCCCACGGGTACATCGACAAGACGCAAAGCCTGGCCTCCTTAAGCGAGGCGATCCAGACGGTGCTGCGCGGGGAGAAGTATTTCAGCCGGGTCTTCCAGGAGGTGAAGGAGAAGTGGCTGTCGCAGCCGGACTCATTTCAGAAGCTGTTAAGCGGCCGGGAGCAGGAGGTGTTGAAGCGAGTCGCCAGCGGCTGGACAGACGAACGGATCGGCAAGAAGATGAACATCTCGGCGGAAACGGTCGCTTTCCACCGCAAGAACATACGGAAGAAACTCAAGCTGCACAGTGATCGGGATATGGTCGCTTATGGACGGCTGTGGGGATTCTGCTGATTAACGCTCAGCTTCGAGGGCTCATCCGCTTGAGAGCTTCGGCGACCAGTGCCTTCTCCTCCGGCAACAGATCAGACTTTTGGCCAAGGCCCAGGTATTTGCCGGCCTGGTTGGTTTGGCCGGCCTCCGACAGAAGTAGTCCGTAATAGAGCGCCACGGACGGGGTTTCGAGCGCCTCAGCTTTTAGCTTTTCGAGTGCTGCCAATCCTTCCTTGGTCCGCCCTTGCAGTTGAAGCGAGAAGGCGTAGGTGGAAGCGATGATGGCATGGTCGGGCCGTTCGGTGTAAAGCGCCTGGGCCAATTCATACGTTTTGGTGGGGTTGAGCTTGAGGAGCAAGGAGGTGGCCACCAAGTTGTTTTTGGCCTCGAAGTCTTTCGGATTCAGCTCCACGAGCACGCCAAACAGCTTGTTGAGGCCGCGCGTGTTGCCTTCGGCCTGGTAAAGGCGGTGCAGTTCGCGCAGGGTCCAGCGCTCGCCCGGATACCGCTCATAAATGTGCCAGAGCAAATCCTCCTTATCCTGGGTGCGGTGCCAGGTGTCAGTCAGGTTGAGCAGGACGCCTAACGCTCCCAACCGTTCGCCCGCCTCGCGCACGGCGCTTCGCCAGTGGGTTTGGGCGGCAATTTCCCTTTTTTGCAGCGCCGCCTGCGATAAGAACGCCAACCGCATGAACTCCAATTCCGCCCAGCGCTTGTCCGCCAGGAAGGTTTGCACGGCGGCCCAGTTCGTGAGCGCGATGTAGGTCTCCGTGGTTGCCAGGGGCACGGGCTGCTGGACGCGGAGGGCGGGCGGCAGATTGGTGAGCCAGCGGAGCGCCTCGTCCGCCCGGTCGTGCTGGATGAGCAAGGTGGACAGGCCGCCTACTTCAGACACGTTCGTGACGGCGCGCTGCTTGAGGCTCTCCAGGTAAGACGTGAACTCGGGACCTTTGTCTCGCAAGAGCAGATTGAGGTGCTGGAGGCGGTCCTCGGGAGTGCAGCGCGGGTTGGTGATCAACTGCGCGGACCAAGTCGCCGCTCCAGCGAAGTCCTTGCGCCGGAGGCTGTCCTTGACTAGCGAGCCGAGGGCGACCACCGCGAGGTTCGTGCTTTGGCGCAGGCTTTCCAGCACGGCCCGGCCTTCCGCCGCGAGAGCCGCATTGGTGGAGCCGAGACGCAGCGTGGCGAGGTTAAGCCGATGCAGCTCATTGGTCGGCTCGAGCCGGGCGGCCGCCTGGAGATGAGCTTGCGCGGCGTCCAGTTCGTTCAACCGGATCGCCAGCTCAGCCGAAACCACGTGAAAAGCCAGCAGGTTCGTGGCCCCGGCGCGCAAGTCATCCAGGATCTGAGCCGCCAGGGGATAAGGCGGACGCTGGAGGCGCAGGGCAGTGGAAGCCAGCAACAGGCGGTTTTCCGGAGTGGGCGAAACCTCCGCGATGCGCCGGCGATAGTCCATCAGCGCCGGCGATCCGGCCATCTCCGCCAAACCCGCCATGAGCTGGCAGGCGGCGAGGTTCGAAGGATTGAGGGAGAGGACCTGACGGGCGCTGAGGGAGACGTTGCGGTAGTCACCTTTCGCCAGGAACATCTGGGCCTGCGCGAGGAGCCGTCGCTGCTTCCAGCTTCGGTAAGCGGGCCGGCCCCACCATATTCCTGCCCCCCCGACTAACAACAGGAGGGCCAAGGCCACGAGGGCCAGTTTAATACGGCGCTTCACGTCGTCTTCCATGCGCGGGAATGGTCGAGCTTAGGCAGGTTTTGTCAAACCTCCATTTGCCGGAGCGCCAACGTGATTGGTATTGCAAAAGCGCGGAGGAGTTATATCACGAAAGGGCTAACCAAACTCGCAATGGAAGTTCAAATGAAGACATCAACAACCTTGGTATTCATGGCCAGCCTTATGGCCGGCTCCGCACTGGCCGACACCGTCAACTTCGACGACCTGAAAGCCGGCGCGCCGCCGCCCGGCTGGACCGCCACCCAAACCGGCACAGGGGACGCCAAATGGGAAGTCGTTGCCGACGGCTCGGCTCCCAGCAAGCCCAATGTCCTCAAGCAATCGGGTGAAGCCACTTACCCGGTCTGCTTCAAGAACGATACCAGCGTCAAAGACGGCTTCGTCGCGGTGAAGTTCAAGCCCGTCTCGGGCAAGGAAGACCAGGCGGGGGGCGTCATTTGGCGCTGCCAGGACGCGGATAACTACTACATCGCCCGCGCCAACGCCCTGGAAGACAATGTCACCATCTACCACACCATCAAAGGCAAACGAACCTCCTTCAAGAACATTGACACCAAAGTCGCTCCCGGCGTCTGGCACACTCTGCGGGTCGAGTTCAAGGGCAACAAGTTCGCCGTCATCTTCGATGGCAAGAAGGTCATCGAAGCCACCGATGACAGCTTCGCCGAGGCCGGCAAGGTCGGCGTCTGGACCAAGGCCGACAGTGTGACGCTGTTCGACGATTTCACCTACGGGGGAAAGTGACCCAAACATCCAACATCCAACATCGAACGCCCGACATCCAATAATCGCCCAAAGCGCGTCCCTTGGATGTTGGGCGTTCGATGTTGGATGTTGTTCAATGCGGCGAATGCAGCCTGGGGCGGACCGGGGGAGCGTTGGACACCGCGGGTTGATGGGCGGCCAGGAGGCTCGGCTGGGCCAGGCGCAGGATTTCCTCGGCGGCGGTGCAGAAGCGGACCGGCACGCTGGGTGAAGGAGGCGCGTTGGTGTTACCGATCGGGGGTTCGCCGGCGTCGGCGATGCTTGCGACCTGGGCGATGACGTTGCCGGCTTCGTCCACGACGGGCGCGCCGCTGGAGCCGGGGGCAAATTCGCTGGTGACGTTGAGGAACAGGATGGGACGGGTGAGCAATCCATTGGTGTGGCCGTGCTCATCGAGCACTTCATTGCGTTTGCGGTTCACGCGCGCCACCATGCCCTGGGTGAACATGAAGAAGTATCCGCCGGGATGGCTGAGGCAATAGACCCGCTCCCCGGTGCGGGCCCCGGCCCGGAGCGGCAACGGATTCAGGCCGGGGGCGTCGATCTTCACGAAGCAGGTGTCGGCCTCGGTATCCGCGGCCAGCACGGATTGTACGGGGAAGACGTGGCCGGCGTCGTCCGCGGCGATGAGATAGCTTTCTTTGACGCCCTCGTCTTCGGCCTGAACCACGTGGCAGCAGGTGCAGACGACGCCCCCCTCGCCCACGACGAACCCGGCGCTGCTGTCGAAGTGCCACTCCCCGCAATCCGGGCATTTGTAGAAATTGCCGACCGCCAGCGTGCTCTGCCGCAGCCGGTCGCACAAGTCCGGCGCGGCCAGCTTCTGGTGGAAAAGCGGAGCTGGCTTGACGGAAAACCCTTCGTCCCGGACCTGGCCCCGCAACGAGTCGAGCGACTTGAGCTTTCCGTCCCGCAACAGCCGGACACCGGCCTCGGTAACTTTCCCGACGTATTCTTCGTCATCGACAACAAAGCGCGGCATCTCCGCCGGGGCGCCGGCGGAAAACAGGATGGCCGCAAGGAACAGGACAGCAAACATGCGCATAGGTCAAATACTTGGCCGTGGAATGAGCCGGGAGAAAGCCGTCTTGTCAAGCGCGGGCAGGCGGTAACGGGCAGAAAGCTGAGGTTTGGAAGCTTTCGGATTGGTCTGCTCCTTAGCGCAGGCGCGGAGGCACGTTTGCGGATTCGGTCTTTCTGGCAGAACTCACGATCTGGAGACTGGTCGCCAGCGCCCAGAGCCAGCCGACCGCAAACATCCCAAAGCCGACCAGCGGCCATTTCAAGAACTGCCACATTTCACCCAGTGCGGCTCCGGGATCGGCGTCTAGCTCGTGGAAATGCGACCAGTTGGCGACATACCACAGGATGAAGCGCGCGCCAAATACGAGTGATACAATCATTCCGCCAACCGTCAGCGCCGCCTGCGCATAGCCGGAGGCGTACCCTGCCACCAACGACCCGAAGCCGGGCATCGCTATGTTTGTGGTCAAACAGCCCCAGGCGGTCTGGCGGCTAAGCGGGCGGCGGGGTCCGAGTGCCAAAGAGATTCTCATAGGCATACATCAGCGCGCCCAAGGCGAATGGCAAGTTGAGCAGGAGTATGAATTTGGACACGAGCGCGAGCGGGATGCTGAGTTTGGCAATATGCATCATCACAGCCATCAGATGGTTGAAGTCAGGCGGGCCAGATTGCATCAGATCCTGTATCGCGGGAAAGACTGCGGAGGTAACTACGACCTGGACAATAATGTATGTTAAGATGACGGGCAGGAACGCTAGCAGCACGAGGCCGAACATCTCGAACCAAACCCGCGTCACCACCTTGCGGCTCAATTCCATCGCCGACCAGAATTCCAGGCGCTTGTCTGCCACCAGCGGCACACTGAATACCCAGGCGACGAATAGATAAAGGCCGGGCACCACCAGACAGCACGCTATCCCGATCATGGTCAGCAACTTGGTTAGAAAACCAACCAGCATGAGTTGTGCGAACCCCAGGCTAAAGCCGGCGAAAACGTCACCGATTGATGCGGGCCGCCCGCGAATCCGGTTGAGGAAGAGCAGATACAGCCCTCCGTAGAGCACGCCGTAAATGAGCCAATTGATAATTCCTCCGATCAAGGGAATGAATTGGCAGCCGGTGGTGATGAGCCAGACCAAAAAGGTGGCCCCGAAGATCAGACCGAAGTTGCCAGTCAATAAGCTCCAGGACTGGGCAAAACAGCGCCCGATTTGCACCTCCGGCTGGCGCCCAGAGACCGCGGCGCTCCAAGCTGCGGCGCCGGCGGGCGGGAACGCCACGTCAGCCGACCGCGTTTGTCCAGCCTGACCCGCCAGCGCCTCAGCGAATTCCGGGAAAGAGGAGAGTGGCTTCCACTCTCCGCTTCCCTCGATTTGTACAAGGCTCTGCGCGCTCAGACGGCCCTCGGCGATCCAGCGGCGTAATTCGTCCGCGGTGACTGGCCCGTATTCCTGCTGGTTTCCGCCGATAATTCTATACATATTCGTCGGGCTCAATGGAAGGCGCTCTTGACTTCCGGCTTCGACAGAACCACCAAGGCCCAAATCCCAATCGGCAGGCCGATCAGGCAGCAGGGAGAGAAGCACGGAATCATCGCGATGATGCTGACGGTCATCACCAAACTGTAGCTCTCGAGGCTCTTCATCTTCAGGCCGCCAAAAAGAAGCAAGCCGCTCACCAGGATGCCAATGATGCTCGATACCACCGCAACCGTGCCGGAGAACATGTTGGCCCACGCTTCCTTGGGCATCTGGCTGCTTGCCAGGAAGGAGGCGCCGGCCAAATTGAAGATCAGTGACAATATCTGAAGCAGCCCACCCAAAATGGCCGTGACGATTAAACCGATGGCGGGTCCCTTAACCAGCTCCGCCGCCGCCGGGCTCGGCGTTGGGATCGCGAGCATGGCTGGCGCTGGGCCCGGTAAAGCCGCCGCGAATTCAGGCAGCTCCCCAATCGCCTTCCATTCGGTTGCGCCCTCGGGCAGAATCTTGGTTTGCAGGCTGGCTCGTCCTTCAGCGAGCCACTGACGCACCTGTTCAGCGGTGACCGGGCCGTATTCCTTTTGATCCGCTCCGATGATTTTATACATAGGTTATTACCTTTCGTCGCTACTGAGTGGGCTTGGTTGTAAGTGATTGATGTCCGCCGGGCAAGCCTCTCCTGTTCGAATACGCTCTCATGGCCGCAGCAGGGCAAAGGACGCGCCGGGCAGGTTCCGCAACACGCTGACCACGAGCACCGCCGCCAGCGTCAGCCACAACCAAGCCGGGCGGACACCCAGGGACGGCGGCTGGTTCCGCGCTTGCTGCAGCCCATATCTCGCGCCGAACCAGACCAGGAAAGGGAGGGACGCGACCAGCATCGGGTTGAAGCGAAAGGCGGCGGCCAGATGGCCGTGCAGCAGTTGATGGAGCCCGCGCAGGGCGCCGCACCCGGGACAGAGCAGGCCGGTGGTCCGGTGGAAGAAACAAACCGGATAGAAATGATACTGCCGCGGATCAAAGCAGAACAGCACGAAGCCCGCCACCGCACCAAACAGGGCCAAAAAGGTCCAGACCACAGGCCCATCTTGCCACAACCGCCGCGGCACAGGAGCGCAGCCTTCAGGCTGCAGAAGCGTGCCAGCCGAGGCGAACGTTGAAATCAGCCGGGGCGGCTGTCCCATTCCGGCCTCCTGCAGCCTAAAGGCTGCGCTCCGAGGTGGCCGTGTCACTTCCGCTTCTGGCTGCGGCGCTGACAAGACGCGCTCCGCGGCGGCCGGGAGGGCAGATTTGGCGGGGACTACAGGCGACGGCATATTACAGCCTCTCGATCTTGCGCAGGATGTCCGGCGTGCTCAGCGCGAGGCCGAACACGAAGAACAGCGCAGCCAGGAGAAAGCTCAACAGGGAAAGCACCAAGCCCGCGATGGCCAACCCCCTGCCCTCTTGCGACTGCGGATCATCTCTGATCTGGGCAAGGGCGACGAGGGAGAAGATGATTCCCAACAAATTGAACGGCATTCCGTAGCAGCAACACATGCCGCAAGTGATCGCCAGCACGCCCATGAGCATCCCCATTACCGCCAGGGAATTGGTCCGGCGCGCCGGGGCCATGTAGATTGGCGCTGGGACCGGCCATTGCGGCGGCGTGCGGCCAAGCGCCAGGGCGAATTCCAGATACTCGGTGAGCGGCTTCCATTGGGTCGCGCCTTCGGCCAGCGCCCGGGTCTGCGCGCTGACCCGGCCTTCGGCGATCCATTCGCGCACTTGGTCCGCGGTCGCCGGCCCGTACTCCCGACCGTCTGCCCCGATGATCTTATACATAAGCTGATGCTGCCCGGGAAAGGCTCCTAAAACCACTCTTTCCGTCCGTCAACATATACCCGCACGAACTCCTCGTCGGACTTGCACAGGTAAATAATGCCCTCGATCAGGCCAATGACGTGCATCACCGGTGAAGCCAGGCCGCACGTCAGCAGCGTCACCAGCAACATCACCAGCCCGGCGCCAGTATAGCCGAGAATGAATTTGTGGACGCCGAGCGAGCCCAGGAGGATGCCGCAAATGCCGGCGGGAATCTTGTTGGACGCCCGGGGCACGGGGGCGCAGGGCGGCGGGGTGATGGTCGGTGGGACGGGGGCTGCAAGCGGCGGTGGCTTCAGGTCGGCCGCAAACTCCGGCAGCGAGCCAAGCGGCTTCCAGTCCTGGGCGCCATCGGGTTGCACAAGCGTCTGGGCGTTTGCGCGGTTCTCGGTAATCCAGCCGCGCAATTGCTCGGCGCTGACCGGGCCGTATTGCTGGCCGTCTTTTCCTATGATTTTATACATGTTTTCCATTCTGATGGCTGTACTTACGGAAATACCAGCCAAGGTTACTCAAGGTTCCCACCGCAGCGTGTCGAACTGCGCGCGCGGGATTTGCATCACAGCCCCGTCGGCGAGGATCACGTTAACGGTGCGGCTAGAGTGCGTGTGCGGCTTCAGGTCGCCGGGACCGCCGGAACCGTTCCAGCCGGCATCGCTCTCGAAGAGCATAACGGTTTGCGGGTTAATCTCGCTTTGCTTCTTGCCGTCCAGCTTCGCATTGAACGCGTACCCGCAGCGACGGCCAGGCTCGGCAGGGCATTCGAAGACTTTGGAGGAGCCGACGTTGGTTTGAATCGTGTCGCACCAGGTTGCCGCCGGCGGAAGCTGCTCGTTGTGGTTCAGCGAATAGACTCTCACCGCCAGGCCCAGTTGCTTCATGTTGTTGACGCAGCTAATCGACTGCGCCTTTTGCTTCGCCTGGGCCAGCGCCGGCAAGGTCAGCGCGGCCATGATGGGAACGCTGAATACCAGCATGACGCCAGAGAGACAGATCCCCCCAATCGCCAGTCCCTGGCCGGACAAGCGTCCGCCGCTCCGGTTAATCTTCAGCAGCGAAGCGATGCCGAGAATCAAGCCGGCCAGCGCGGTGACGCCGCAGAATCCCAGGATGCCCAGCACCAGCGAAGCGATCGCCATGCCGCTCGTCTTGGCCTCTACTGGCGTCGTGACCAGTGGCGGAGGCGCGCCGGGAGACGCGGCAAATGCCAGCTCAAATTCCGGCACGGAAGCCAGCGTCTGCCATTCAGTGCCACCCTCGGGTTTGACTTTGGTTTGCGCGTTGGCGCGGCTGTCGGCGATCCATTGGCGCAACACCTCTTCAGGGACCGGACCATATTCTTTGCCATCAGCTCCCAGGACGCGATACATGCAGTTCTTGTACGCTGCCTCGCGCCAGCCGCCAAGTTGAAAAAGAGCCGGGCTTTGTAATCTACTTCTGCAACTCAGCCAACTTCGCGGCGGCCTTGCCAGTGTCGATGGTTTCCGCCGCCAGGTCCCAGCCCTCGGTCATGGTCCGCGTGCGGTTGGCCACGAATAAGGCGGCGGCCGCGTTGAGCAACACGGCGTCGCGCTTCGGGCCGCGCTCCTCGCCCAGCAGGACGCGGCGGACGATCGTGGCGTTGACCGTGCGGTCGCCGCCGCGCAGATCGGCCAGCGTCGCCGGTTGGAGCGGGAAGTCTTCCGGGCGCAGCTCCGAGCAGGCTAGCGCGCGCTCCTGGTAAAACTCGGCAATCGTGGTCGGCCCCAGCGGTGAAAGCTCATCCAGATAGCGGACCGCCCCGCCCTCGGTCGGCACCGCGCCGCAGACGACCATGGCGCGGCGCACGCCGACGGTCTGCAGGACGCGGGCCAGCGGCTCGCACAGATCCGGGCGCGGCACGCCTATGAGCGCCGCGCTGGGCCGCCCCGGGTTCAGCAGCGGGCCGAGGAAATTGAAGATCGTGCTCTGGCCGCGCTCGGCGCAAAGCTTGCGCGCGGGGATGATGTGCCGGAAGGCCGGATGGTATTTCGGCGCAAAGAAGAAGGCGAAGCCATGCTCGCGCAGGGACCGCGCGGCCTCCTCCGGCCCCAGGTCAAACGCGAGCCCCAGCGCCTCCATCACGTCCGCGCTGCCGGTCGGCGAAGTGCTGGCGCGGTTGCCGTGCTTAGCCACCCGCACCCCGGCCGCCGCGGCAATGATCGCCACGGTGGTGGAGATGTTAAAGGTGCTCAGGCGGTCCCCGCCGGTGCCCACCACGTCCAGGATTTCGGCGGAGCGCAGGTCGGCATCCAGCGCCGGTTGGACCGACCGCGCGCGTAACTCCAGGACGAACGCGGTAATCTCCGCGGTCGTCTCCCCCTTCCGAGCAAGGTGAGTGAGAAACTCGGCTTTCGTTGCCGCGGGGACAGTCTCGTTAACCAGCAACTCGACCGCCTGGCGGACCTGCCCATCTGTGAGGGAGCGGGCTGCGGCGAGCTGGCGTGTGAATTCTTCGAGCACAAACGAATACTAAGAGCAGGACTCGCCGCTTTGCAACTTTGAAGCAGCATCATCATTAGTATTGATGATTTTAGCAGTTCGATAGCAGCAAGCCGACCGAGGCAAGTGTCCTGTTTTGAGGCAGTGGAGAGCGTGTTCTATGGTACCAGGGTATGTCCAGGGTGGTACCAGGGCAGGTCCAGTAAAGTGCCGGGTTGAGAGGGGTGCGGATGGCTTCTTTGGCTATGGGAAATACTTATTCTGCGCCTATGCTCGGGCCGGTAGCTCCATAATAGCGGGATGTAAAAACAAGCCGGCGATGGCTTTGTAAATGGCTCTTCTTCACTCCGTGGTCCGCGCAAACCGAAGGCAACCGCGGTGTTCGATGCGCTGCACTGGCGTGCTGGCAATCGGCGCATGTGATATATTGTGGAAATCTGTGGATTAGAGTTGCGACCGAATTCAATATTGCATTACTTTCGCCGCTCTGAATCTTTAGAGAATGTTGTATATGGACAAAACCACCGAACTGATACTGGATGGAAAGATCTGTAAGCTCCCGATTATCGAAGGAACGGAACAGGAGCGCGCGGTTGACATCTCCGCGCTGCGCGACCAAACCGGTTATATCACGCTGGACGATGGCTACGGGAATACCGGCTCGTGCAGGAGTCAGATCACTTTCATTGACGGGGAGAAGGGCATCCTGCGTTACCGGGGCATCCCGATCGAGGAGCTGGCGGAGAAATCAACATTCATCGAGGTGGCCCACCTGATCATCATGGGCAAGCTGCCGACCAGCGCCGAGTTGCGGCACTTCTCGGACCTGCTGACCGACAATGAGCTGTTGAACGAAGCCATGAAGTACCACTTTGAAGGCTTCCCGCCCAACGCGCACCCCATGGCCATCCTCTCCGCGATGATCAATGCGACGAGCTGTTATCATTCCGAGCTGTTGACGGACCAGATGCGGGACAGCTTCGTGGTCCAGGCCGCGCGCCTGCTCTCCAAAGTGCGGACAATTGCGGCGTTTGCGTATCGCAAATCGCGCGGGCTGCCGGCCATTTACCCGAAGCCCGACCTGAAGTACACGGCGAACTTCCTGCACATGATGTTCTCCCTGCCCTACAAAGATTACGACCTGAAGCCGGAGACGGTCAAAGCGCTGGACCTGATCTTCCTCCTGCATGCGGATCACGAACAGAACTGCTCGACCGCGACGGTGCGGATGGTGGCGTCGAGCCGGGCGAATCTGTTCGCCAGCGCGGCGGCTGGGGTGTGCGCGCTGTGGGGGCCGCTGCACGGCGGCGCCAACCAGGCAGTGCTGGAGATGCTCGAGGACATTCACAAGTCGGGCGACGACGGCTCGAAGTTCATCGCCGCGGCCAAGGACAAGCACAGCGGGAAGCGGCTCATGGGCTTTGGCCACCGGGTCTATAAGCATTACGACCCGCGCGCCAAGATCATCAAGCGGGCCTGCGATGACGTGCTGGCCAAGCTGCACATCAACGATCCGCTGCTAGACATTGCCAAGCATCTGGAGGAAGCAGCTTTGCGCGATTCCTACTTCGTCGAGCGCAAGCTGTATCCGAATGTGGACTTTTACAGCGGCATTATCATGCGCGCGATCGGCATTCCGGTGGAAATGTTCACGGTGATGTTTGCCATCGGCCGCATGCCGGGCTGGATCGCCAACTACAAGGAGGTCATGGAGGCGCCGACGCGCATCTATCGGCCCCGCCAGATCTATACCGGGCCAACCCTGAATCATTACACGCCCATCAAAGAGCGGAAATAACGGGACGTTGGGTGCTATGGGTCCGAATGGGCGAACTGAGCCAAGTGAGTTAATAAGTTAAATGGGTTGCATGGGTTACATGAGTTGCGGGAGCGGGGAGCGTTGCCGCAAAGGGTATGATCGCGCCGTGCAGCCTTAGCTTCTGCCATGAACATTCACGAATACCAGGCGAGACAATTGTTGGGACAGTATGGCGTCGCCCTGCCCCAGGGGGATGTTTGCGACACGCCGGAAGCGGCCCGGAGCATTGCCGCGAAGCTTTTGGCCGAGGGCGCCAATCTCATCGCCGTCAAGTCGCAGATTCAGGCCGGTGGCCGGGGCAAAGGCACCTTCAAGAGCGGGTACCAGGGCGGCGTCAAGCTGTGCAAGACCGCCGAGGACGTGGGCGAGAAAGCCAAGGCCATGCTCGGCAATGTGCTCGTCACGAAGCAAACCGGGCCCGAGGGCCGGCTCGTCAGCAAGCTGCTCGTCGTCTCCGCGCCGAGCATCCAGAAAGAGCTTTACCTGGCCGTGCTGCTCGACCGCGCGTCGTCGCGCCCGGTGGTCATGGCCAGCACCGAGGGGGGCATGGACATCGAGGAGGTGGCAGCTAAGACCCCGGAGAAGATTCTGAAGGAATCTATCGACCCCGCCATCGGCATGATGCCCTACCAGGCCCGCAAAGTGGCCGCGGCGCTCGGGCTTAGGGGTGAATTAATCGGCCTCGCGGCCAAACTCGTGCTCGGCGTCTATAAGACGTGGTGGGAGTGTGACGCGACACTGGTGGAGATTAATCCCCTCTGTGTCATCCGCACCCGGGAAGGCAAAGACAGCCTGCTCGCGGTGGATGCCAAGCTTTCGCTCGATGACAACGCGCTTTACCGGCATCCGAACATCCAGGCGATGCGCGATATCGCTGAGGAAGCGCCGCTGGAAACCGAGGCGAGCAAGTTCAACCTGAACTATATCAAGCTCGACGGCAGCATTGCCTGCCTGGTCAATGGCGCCGGCCTGGCGATGGC